>JAJYKY010000021.1 GCA_021788195.1 bacterium
AATGTCACCAAAGAAGTCCATATTGAATCTCTCCTCGGAACCGTCTTAACAGTGATTGCTCACTTCCAATATCCCGGCCTCCACAATATCGAGTTTGTCAATGAAGTCCAGTCCCTGACCCCGCAATATTATCTGGGTCATTTACGTATTTTCCGCTATTTGAGTACCCTATCCGTTGCCGGAGCTTACATTTTAATTTTTTTTAAAGGCCTGAAAAGTAAACGGTGGCTAAACTTAAGTCTGCCGATATGTCTTTTTTTACTTTTTGTTTTAATTCTATCTTCTCATTTTTTTCTCCCCAGTATCTTCTTTGGCCGGCATTTTTACTTCCGCTTCTTGATCCGGAAATCTTAAAAACACGGTTTTGGAAAATCAATCTGTTAATTATTCTTATTAGTCTGGCTTTGACGCAATATGTTTACCCGGTAGACTACGAAACTTTAATCTATGATTTTTATCATACGGGGGCCAACGCTCACACCTTTCTGGCTCTGGCAGTCAGGAACCTGCTATTGGTAATTTTAACCGTCAGGATATTTTTCGATATTTTCCGAGGAGAGCGCGGAAAGTTAAAAGCGGCAGTATCAGAACAACCGGAACAATCATGATCAGGTTTTTAGTAAACTGGACCTGCGGAGTATAATCGCCGACATACAAAAAGGGCGCATAGCGAAGCAAAAAAGCTATCGAAAGAACCGCTACCCCAAACTGCAGTTTGGAAAAATCCGGAAGAAGAGCGGCTAACCCGACAATCGGAATCAGATACCAGGGATAGGCCTCGCGGAAATAAATTACGCCCATCGTTACCAGAACCATAATTACAATATAAACCAGAATCCGTTCGCTCCATTCAATTTTTCGCTTTGTCCAGACAAGGTACCCGTCCAGCAAAAGCAGCGGAGCCGTGGAATATTTTATTCCGGCGGACAGAGCCGTTGAAACCAAAGATCCAAACCCCCTTTTTAAAAGCATCAGGTAAATCCCCAAAAGCAAAAAAGACAAAGTCAGGCTCTCATTGTGGGGACTGAGAAGCGATTCGATAATAATCAGGGGGTTGGCAGCAAAAAGCATTGTACCCTTTATGGCCTTAACCGGATTAGTTCTTTTTAAAATCCGGTAAATCAGGTAGGTACTGGCAAGGTAGGAAGCAATAAAAAGCAACTTGAAAAGCAAAAGAGTAGGAATAAATTTTCCCAGCCCCAAAAAAGACGGTAGAAGAGTGATAGCGATCCAGGAAGGCCCGTAGGGATAATTACGGTGTGTCCAGTGCATAAATCTGGTCCATAAATCAGCGGGAAAATCCAGGGCTTTGTGTGTCCAGGGGTTCTGATGATAGAAAGTGACAATCCTCGCATCAAACATGTAGTTAAAAATGTCATAAGAAAAAGCCGGGTAGGCAAGCAGACAGGTAAAAGCTATTACCCCCGTTATTATCAAAAGAGTTTTTAACGAATTCTTTCTTACAACCAGCAAAAAGTACAGGATGTAGGAAAAAGCCAGAAGCACTAAAAAGATGGCCGTGGATAGAGGCCTGTCAAAATAACCCAGCTGAATCATTTGGTGTTGAAACGAAAGAAACCAGGGCAACTGCAGGAGAGTTATATTCAGATCAATCTGGGAGTAGGAATAAACGACCCACGAAAGTAAGGTCAGGAAGTAAAGGAAAATCATCGTTTGTAATAGCCCATGGTTTGGTTATATTTCACCCGCAAAACCTCCTTGGCCATGTCAACAGATTCTTTAATGAATTTCCCTTGCCTGCGTTCCTGGGCTTTTGCCACAGATTCGTCCCGGTCTTCCCACTTAATGAATACCTCTGCAATCTTATAACCCCGCATCCGGGCGATCACCAGAAATTCAACATCAAAAGCGCCGACCGTCCAACCCTGAGCCGCCCCGGATCTTTTAATCACGGACAGTGCGGGAAATATTTCCTTGGCTACTTCCGACCGGAACGCCTTAAATCCGGCCTGAGTATCAACGATATTTGAAGCAAGAATAATATTCCTGAAGTTTCGAAAAATAAAAGAGGCAAGTTTTCTGAGTGGGGAGAAATTTTTCCGTTCCAGTCCCCGACTGCCGATAACGACATCATAACCCTCGTCAAATTTGGGAAGAAGCTTCTCCAGTTCACTAATCGGAGCCGACTGATCCATATCGGTAAAGAGGATTATTTTCCCTTTTGACTCTTTCACGCCTTGATAGATCGACATCGCTTTCCCGCCGTGCTTTGCCTGAATAAAGACAAAGCCCGGATTAGCCGAGCAAAAATCTTTGGCCAGCTTCCGCGCCTCCGGATCCGGAGATTCGTCATCAACAACAATTACTTCCCATGAATATTTCTGCCTTTTAAGATAGTTTGCGACTTCCGCTAAAACTCCGCGCTGTAAATTCTCGGTTTCGTTATAAGAGGGAATAACGACGGAAAGGTAAAGATCTTTCATTTGAGATCAATCAGGTTCCATTATAGTGAACAAGACGGTAAATTGTAATCCCGACCGGACCGGTTACCCTTTCGGCTATTTCTGCCCGGCCGAAGCCGGCTACTTCCCAAAGAGGATTACCTAACGGAGCACACGGACCTTCACAAATAACCACAAGCTGGCCGGCTACGGTTTTTCTTTGCGGATCAATTGCGGGATTTTCAATCGTTAACGGAGGCCGATTCCAAATCTCCAGAAAGTACCGGTAGGCTTGATCGGAATTCCCCGGCGTAATCAGGGCAAAATTGTACGGCTGGTTCCGGGTAAGAGCAAGGACGACCCGATCCACTCCCTTTGTTTGTTCTACCAAATTGTTTGGTTTGTGCCATAAATACCACTGGGGTATTTCCATATAAAAAATAACGCCCAAGAAAAGAAGAAAAACCGGCCAGAAATATTTTCTGGACAGAAGCAAACTCCCGGCTAGGCCTAGAAATAAAAATGGCAGCGGAAAGAGGTAATTAAAGTAATGGTCAAAAAGCGTCCCTTGATAGGAACCGACCCCGAAAATTCCGATAATCAGCCAGACAACCGGAAGGATGGCTTTTATTCTATTCTCCCTACTAACAGATTTAATTACCCAGCCGAAGAAAATTCCCAAAGAAGAATAAGCCAAAAGATTCAGGATGTTGCCGCGTGCCGTAAGGACGGTTTCAAAAAGCCGGCGGTAAATATCCTGGAACAACCAAATTAGATTATTGCTTCGCGGCGCCACCGTCTGACCTTTCCGGGTGATAAATTCGATAACGCTTCTGGTATTGGGAAACCCGTGGCGCAGTTCAAAAACAATAAACAGTGAATTTCCCAGAAGGAAACTCATAGCCAAAAGCAGGGCTTGTTTCCACCATTCCTTCCAGGGAAAAACTAAAAGCATGGCCACCCCGATAATTGGGATAAAAATCAAATCAATATAGTGAAGCTGGACCAAAACCCCAACTGACAATCCGGAAAGAATCGTCCAAAGCGCCCGTTTTTTTACGGCAGCAAAATAAAGAGTTACGACGGCGGCCAAGGCAAAAAAAGGTACCGGGTTCGGATTCCAGGAGAACCGGGAAATATCAATCATTTTCGGAGAAATTGCCACCAGAAGCGCTGCGATTAACCCGGCTTTCTCGTCAAAAAAGATTTTTCCGGCATAATAAATAAGGATTATTGTGGCCAGGCCGAAAAGCGCCGCCATTACCGCCGGCCCGACCGGATCCAACTGAAAAAGCCAGAGAAACGGCAGCATGAAATAGTAATAAATCGGGCCGGTATAAAATCCGCCGACCGAAGCCGTCGGGCCCAGAAGAGTAAACTTGTGGTTGACAATCATTCTTTTCACTACCAAAACATCCCGCCCTTCATCACCTAAAAACTGCAGGTAATCAGAAAGCCTGTAAAAGCGAAGGAAAGCTGCCAGAACAAGAATTAGAAGCAGCCAGAAACGGCTATCGCGAAGGATTTTTCCCATTTACCGCCAAATGATAAAGTTGTACACCAGAAAATTTACAATCAGACCTACGCCGACTCCGGCCACGTAAAACACCAGGTAAGCCGTAATTTTATTGGCCATCGGCAGCGAGGCCATTATTTTCCTAAACGGCAAATTTGCCAGGGCGGGCAACGACCAGACGGGTTCTTTGAATTTTTTTAAGCCGAAAACATTTTCTCCGGTCCGCAAAAAGAGAAACTGGATTATCGCCGATCCGAAAGAGAGAATATTGAACTGGATAAACTTCGCCGGTATTGCCGAGAGAGATAAAGACCGGTCGGAAAACGTAAAGAAGTTATTGAGAATAAAATTGGAAATAATGGCTAACTCGGCTCCACCCATTCCAGAAAAAGAAGGTCTAAACCCTAATCTGACACCAACAATTAAGGCTATGGTGTTAATGACAAACCCGATTCCGCCGACAACCAGGAACTTTAGAAAATGCTCCATAACTTTTTCACCCTATATCTTAACGCATAGTGCAGCAAATTTTTAGTGTAGGAAAGGGTTTGCATTTTGGAGCGGCCGCCGTACCGATCATAATAAATTATCGGCAGCTCCCTGACTTTAAATTTGGAATTTAAAACTTCAAAGGCAAATGCCGGAACGAACAACCAGTCGACATGCATTTTTATTTTCGGCCGTAATTCCAGCCAGACTTCTTTCTTAAACGCGCGGTAGAGATTGGTAAATTCGTGCAGGTTCGGTGCCCAGGCTAAAGTCCGTAATGAATAGTTTGCCCCCAAACTGAAGATTTTCCGCCACCAGGACCAGTTAGTAATCCGTCCGCCCCGGACATAGCGGCTGCCGATAACCACATCGGCTTTGTTCAATTTGGCAATAAAGTCAGGCAGTTGTTTCGGGTCGTTGGATAAATCCGCTTCCATAGTCACCAGAATTTCGGCGTTCAGTTTGTCCACGGCATAGTCCAGACCGCGCAACAAACCTAAACCCAGCCCTCTTTCTTTGACATCCAGATAATGCACCCGCTTATCCTTGGAGGACAGCTCTTTAACAATTTCCGCCGTCCCATCGGTTGAATGGCTGTCAGAAATCAGAACCTCAACATTTTGGGCTAAAACCGAAGCAATAAAACTGCCGATATTGGCTTCTTCATTAAATGTCGGAGCGATAACAACAATCTTTTTCATTTAGTTATCCCCAATCTGTCAGCCCAAATAACCCCGATTATTTTCAATTGCTCGGTAACGGTATTGGTTGTCATTTTACTGTCGCCACTGATTCTCAAATCGAATTTAATGGGAATCTCTTTGATTTTCGCTCCGCGCTTTTTCATTTCGTAAAGCAACCTTTCCTTATAGGAAAAGGAGTTCGAAAAGACCTTTCCGAAATTTATGGTATCCAAATATCCTTTTACTCTGGCCAACCGAAACCCGGTTGTAAAGTCGTGGATATCAAACATCAAAAGGCTCACCCGGTAAATCAGGTTACCGGCAACGGAGAAGAATTTCCGGTCCAAACCCCACGCCTCCGGGATCGACCCACCCGAAACATACCTTGAACCAATAATATAATCGTAACCTTTATCAAATTCCGCTACAAAACGCGGGACATCACCGGGATTATGCTGAAAATCGGCATCCATTTCCATAATGGCATCGGCTTTCAGTTTATCAATTGCATACCGAAAGCCCCGGGTATAAGCCGCCCCCAGCCCGGCTTTCTCGCCCTCCAAAAGATACAAATCTTTGCACCTTTTCATCTTTTCCTTAACAATTTTTCCTGTCCCGTCGGGAGATTTATCGTCGACTACCAGAAGTATCATTTTGTGGTTTTTAACCCGGGGAAAAACTCTGCTGCACAGCTCGTCAATCATCCGGCCAATACTGTCCTTTTCGTTGAAGGTGGGCATAACGATAACCACTTTGGGTTCGCTCTGCATGCGATTGAGTATAACAAAGAGAGGTTATAAAATACAGATAAGCCATCATGACATTTGATATTATCACCCTCTTTCCGGAAATGTTTAAGGGGCCGTTTGATGAAAGTATCATTAAGCGGGCGCAGGATAAAGGCCTGGTAAAAATTAATCTCCATAATCTCCGGAAATGGGCCATTGACAAAAGAGGGACGGTTGACGATCGACCGTATGGAGGAGGGGTGGGAATGATACTAAGAACGGAGCCTATTTTCAATGCTTTACAGAAAATTTTCGATTTGAAATTTTCAATTTCCAGTGAATTTTCAATTTCTCAATTTTCAAAGCCAAAAAAGGCGAAGGTGATTTTAACGGATCCGAGAGGGAAGAAATTTAACCAGAAAATGGCCCGGGAATTCAGCAAGTTGGACCAATTAATCATTATCTCCGGACACTATGAGGGGATTGACGAGAGGGTGCGGGAATATCTGGTTGACGAAGCGGTTTCCGTCGGCGATTACGTTTTAACCGGCGGAGAGATTCCGGCGATGGTGATTATTGACGCCGTTACCCGGCTGGTTCCCGGTGTTTTGGAAAAAGAGGAAGCTACCAGAATCGAATCCTTCAGCGAAGAAAATAGTCTGGAATATCCGCAGTATACCAGGCCGGAAAATTTTCAGGGTTGGAAAGTTCCCGAAGTTCTTCTTTCCGGTAACCATGCCGAAATCGCCAAGTGGCGCGAGAGTAAAAATCATTAACGAAGCGCGGCCACTTCCGCATCGACCATCATTTTTCCGGTAATCCATTCCCAGATAACCAAATGCTTCCTGGCGGAAATCCCGGATGGTATGTTTTTCTCCGGTCGCAATCCCAAAGTCATCCGACCGGTCGTAGTTTAATATCCGCCGCATCGCCTCAACACGGCACATTTTTTTGCCTTGAGTTTTAAGACCGCTGCTTTGCGGGCAATTTTCCGGGTCACAAAATCCGGGCCTCGCCGGGGACTTTCGTGATTGAAAAGAATTCCGCAGGAGACAAACATTTTCTGGAAATTCCGGTAATTAAAGCAGTTTTGGTTTTATTTTTTCATTTAAACCCGGAGCAGGAAGACCCCCAGAATAAAGACCACCAGAGCGGCGATGGAAATATACTCTAAAAAGATTTTGCCTGTCAAATTCCGCTCCCGGAGATGGTGGTAAACCCCCCAGAGAACATAAGCCGCTCCCAGGGCCAGAGCCGTAAAAATCTGGGACAGAATGTTAAAACGGAAATAGTAAAGGCCGTAAAGAGCAACCGCTAAAATAATCGCCAGTAACCCAAAGTCTAAAACTTTAAAGACTTTTCTCATTAAAGAACCACTCCTCTCCCAACCAGGTTAAGCACAATCAACAGGACAATAAAAAGCATCATGTGCGCCAGGCTGTGGCCGGAAATCCGGACGGTTTTTCTTTTATATACCAGAACCATATCCGTTCCCAAAACAAAAATCAAAAAGGCGGTCAAAGCCAACGAGACGGCTTTCGTCAGTTGGAAAATATCCAGTTTCAATCCGGAACCGGCTGAAGGCGGAATAACCGTATTGTTGTTGGTATTTAAAATCATTCCGGAACTTCTGGTACCATCAGTTTGCGGGTTTTCCGGAAGTTCAGGGAGAGTTACCACAGAAGGAGTTTCCGGAGCAACAACTGTAGGCGTGGCTCCCTGCCGTGTTCCGAACATCTGCACAACCAAGGTTGTTTCATAATTGTTGTATTTCCCGTTTACCACGGCAAATCCAACTTCAAGATATCTCGGGTTGACCAAGTTTTCCCGATGCGACGGCGAGTTCATCCAAGCCTGAACAACCGAGGCACTGTCGGCAAAATCCCGGGCCAGATTTTCCCCGGCGTAAAGGTAGTTGTAGCCGGCAGCGGTAATAAAACTCCAGGGATCGCGGCCCTGCGGCGAAGTATGGGCCCAATATTGGTGGACAAACATATCGGCCGCTTTCGCCTGGGCTGCGGCAGTCAGTTTGTCGTTGAGTGTCAGCGGCGACGCGCCGTTTTTTGCCCGCTCGGCATTGGTATCGTTTAGAAGGTCAGTTACCGTAATATTTGTCGCGTAACCTAAAATCTCCGGTTTGAATTTAGCCACTCCGGTAAGAATGCCCTGGAAAAGCAAAAGCAGAACGATGTAGGTAGAAATTGATGAAAGATGGAGAGCTTTGGCCCGATGGTTATTTGTATGCCGCGGCGTCAGAAAGTGGAGCAGTTTTTCCCCAAGATTTTTCACAAGTCCATTAAAGCACAAATTCACCCTTGCGCCAATCCTTTATCCCGGTGACGGCGGAAAAACCAGGAAAACACCAGCCCCAGCAACAATAATCCCAAAATAATTGCCGCCCAAATTAAGAAATCGGCGCTGGCGTTTTTTACCGTTTTACTACCTAAAACCTTGCCTTTCCCGGTTTCTCCCAACCCTTCGGGTCCGAATTGGTTGACCGGCCTGTCCTGCGGCGGGACATTGTTTAACAATTCCGGAGGATTAGGCGGCGCCGGACTTAAACCGGCCGGGTTTGCCAAAGTAAAAAGAGTCGGGCCGCCGCCATGAACGCCTACCTGAGAATCAGTCCCGATAAAACCGACTGTCAGATCAAAACCGGCCCCGGCCCCCTGAACCGTGTCTCCGAATTTTGCCGGCATACTTAAGGTCAGAGCATAGTCGACAATGCTTCCCGAAGAGATATCAGAAAGCGTAATCGGTCCGGCATCCCAAAAATCCTGTAAGGTTTTATTTTTGCCGCCGCCAAAATAATCATTACCATCCCCCGATATTCTGGTTAAAAAAACACTCGCCCCGCCGCCGGTACTTTCCGGATTCGCGGCTATAATTCCGGCCGTCCTCTTTTCTGAACCGGTATTTTTTATCGAAATCACCTTCGTCACTTCTTTCCCCGGATACCAGCCCGTTGAGGAAGAAAATAACGGATCATCGTAAGTGACGGAAATGTCTCCCGAAGACAGCGTTACCGCCAAGGCCGGCCCCGGATGAAAGAAAAGAAACAGGACTAAGGCTATTGTAAGTACGGCTTTATTTTTCATTGGCACTTTCTGTGGCTGCCGGCTGCGCTGATTCAGAACCCACAGTCTCCGGTAAAGTTAAAATCGCTGACGAAGTTGCCAGGACGGCCTCCGGCGAGGCTGCTTTTGCCCCCGGCGTGGTAATTTCTCCTGACGGCGTTGCGAGCGTCCGGTAATCCAAAGTAGTTTTGTCGTTTGCGGAAAGATTGGCCTCCCGCGGCGTGCCGTAATTGGTTCCCTCACTATCCCAATAAACGGCACTGTTACAGCCCGAATCCACACAGGTGTGCCAGTTGACCGGATCAGTTCCGTCGCCGGGAATCTCATTGCGTTCCATTGACTGGTGAAAACCCGACGAGTCCTTATGAACCCCGGCCGGCCACATTCCCGAAGGTGTTTGGTCAATCACTGCTCCGTCACTATCTTTTAAGGTTAACTGTTCTCCCTCATTGTTTAATGAAATACCCGCCCAAACTAAATCGGCAGCAATCACATCACTGATCGCTGAGCCGTTTGAGGCATAATGGGCGATAAGATAGTAACCGCCGGGCGCAATTGATCCGGAAAGATCTATGGCATTTCCGGCGGTACCGCCATTCTCAATTCTCCAGCCGGCCAAATCGATTTCCTCGCCGGTCAGGTTTCGCAGTTCCAGCCATTCGTCGGAAGATGACTGGGTTGTCCCCATCCACATCACTTCATTAATAACGACATCACCTAACTTCGGTCCGGGAACCGGCAAAGTAGCCATAGCCACGATATTGGATATCTCCGAATACTTTCCGGTTGCGTCGGCAGATTTAACGGCAAAATAATAAGTCGTGTCCGGGGTCAGACCGGTCACGGTATATTCCGTTTCTGCGCCGTTTATCCGGGCGACCGGCCAGGGATCGACTTTGGTCGCATTGTCGAAACTTTCTTTGGTAATAGGATCGGTTGAATAACGCAAATCATAAACCGCCCCGCCGTTTGCCACCCATTGCAAAGTGACACTGTCAACCGTGGAAGAGCTTTCAACTAAAGTCAGGGCCGCAAGCAAACCATTTACCAATGTAACCGCCTGACTTTTGATCGGTTCCGGCGGAAGGTTTGGATCAAAAGAATAGTAATTGACCTTATGAAGCCCGTCCCAACTCTCCCCTAAACTAAACGGTCCGGAATAATTCGTCATCTCCTTAAAATCGGTCCAGTCTTGGGTCTGACCGGAAGTGGCTGAAAGAGAAATCCCGCTTTCCGGAGCCACCGTAATCTTTGTCGTTGTTATCTCCCGAAGATAAACATAGGACGGAAAGTACGTATCTCCGTTACCCGTCGCGCCGTTAGCTCCGGAATCGCCGGCGTAAAAAGAGAGATCCAGTGCCGATTCGGAAAAAGCCGAAGGGTCAAAAGAAAAATTTTGCCAGCCGGTCGAGTGTAACCCTTCCTGGCCGTCCGGGTTTACATCGGCGGCGTGAATTTCAAAAAGCGGTCGGTCGTTTACCTTAAATTGGAAACCCGGGCTGTCGTACGGGGGGTAATCCGAAGAATTAAAGTTAAAATTGAAAGAAATATTCTTGAAAATATTATCAACTGTCCGGCGCAAAAAATTGGCCGTAAAATCGCCTCCCGATTCCCCGTTACTGCCAATCCGGGCCGCGCTTTTCCCGTCAACGGTTTCCAAAGCTACTGTCCCGCCGCTTTCCCAGCCCGATAAGTCTCCGGAAAAATTTCCGTTAGTAATTCCTTCGGCTACCGACCGGCCATTAACGTTTAGAGTGGTGGAGGGTGGCTCCAAGACCGGCGGTGGCGGCGGGGGGACGGGCGGATTGGAAGTTTCGAAAGAGGCTGCGGTTTCCAGCCGGATCTCGGAAATCTCTGCCGGGGCAGAAGAAAAATAGGCCCGGACGGGAGCCGCTACGTTTATACTCATGGCCAACCAGATAAAAAGGGACAGAACAGCTTTAGGTCTTACCAGATCCCGGATTTCCCGGAATAAAAAAGCTGCCAGAGGCAAAAAGACCATCAACATAAATCCCGAAGGAGACTTAAACCATTCGATAAGATAGCCCAGAAACGGAATAACAAAAATGACTCTGCCTTCCATGCCCGCCTGGGTTATCTGCCAGAGATCGGCGGCGGGATTGGCATCGCCTTTCGTTGAAAACTTAAAGAGAACATTACCGGCATTTATCCCAGAAATCCGGTGAGTAATAAAAATCGGGGTCGGGCTATCCGGTTTTCGAAAAGTGATCACATCTCCGGTTTTCAGATTTTTCTGATCAGTCCATTGATTTATCACTACGGATCCTCTGCGAATACTTGGTTCCATTGATCCTGTCAGAACTGTCCGGGTATGATAATAATTTTTCCACGGCGGCAGAAGCGGAAATAGCGTTATTCCGATTAGTAATACCAAAACCGCTCCCACAACCATTTTTAACAGTGTCAAAAACCTGTTTCTCATTTTTAACCTCTCCTACCGGGCGGAGTATCTCCCCGCCCGGTAAAAGAAAAAGCTTAGGGCGTCTGGCCGACAAAATTGATCACAAAACCCATCTGTTTATTTCCGGCCAAACTCTGATCGGCCTCCGGGGCCATCCGCACCTGGTAATAAAACTTTCTCCAGGTACCGTCGGACAAATCTGTGGACACAAGGTTGGTAGTTGTATTAGCCACCCAACTTTCCAGCGACAACCAGCCATCCTCGCTTCCCAAAGTCGTTCCGTCCTCCCGAAATCTTAACTGCACCGAATTTTTCCACTGCGCCCAGGTTGAATCGGTATAAATCCCGTCGCTAATGGTAGGAATAATCCGGGCAAAAGGAACGCTGCCTCCGGAGATATTCTGGAGCCAAAAAGCATGCTCGCTTGCTACTTTTCCGGGATAAAGATTGGCGTCAGTAAAACCGACGGCCGTCGATCCCCAAGTTCCCGGTGCCGTTTCTACCTGAAGCGTTGGTGTCGCCGCTCCCAAGGTCACAC
>JAJYKY010000022.1 GCA_021788195.1 bacterium
GAGGGTCAGGCGAAGCGGGAGCTGGCAAAATATCTGGGACAGTTCCCGAAGGCTGCCAGACAAACTGCGTAAACTGAAGATCGACAATGTTACCCGCCTCATCTTTGGTAATTTCCACTATCTGATTACCCGTATGTAACTTCTCAATCCGAATCTTTCTGGGTTCAGACTCTTTTTCCATATCCTTAGCACTTGCTGTACCCGCAGGCGTAACATTTGGTACAGCCTTCTTCAAAAACCAAAGCTGCCGCCCCGCAGGCCGGGCATAAATCCCGTTTCTTTTTCGAAAGAGCCAAATGAGCCTGACGGGCCGGATCAGCCAAAGCTTCAGGGTTCTCCGGGACAGCCGGCTTAGCCACCACTTTTTGCCCGGCATCGGTTTGCAGTCGGACGGATTCTTCCAGGATTTTAGCCACCGCGTCCGCCAGAGATTTGATCCGGTTAATCCCGAATCCGACGTGATTGCTTCCGCCGATCCCCCGCAATTGGTCGATCACCTGGACCATCACCTGTTGGGGAGTAATTTCCGAAGGAATGCGTAAACTCATGCTGATAAGCCTGCCCAGGGCCTCGGCATCGGCAGCCACATCGGTTCCGGCGTGGCCGACATTGATAAAGACCTCAAACGGCTGGCCTTCTTCGGTGTAGTTGACGGTAATAAACGCGTGGCCGACCGGGCTATCCGTCCTAAAAGTTAGTCCGGTTAATTTCTGCGGCCGTTCCCGCAGCCGCAGAGATTGGAGTTCAATTATCGACGGCGCCGGATGGGCATTTCCGTTCCCGTCAATGTTTCCGTTTTCATTCCCCTGATTTTTGATTCCGTCTTCTGCCCCCTTCTCTTTCGTTCCCAGATTTAACACCTGCACCTCTTTGCATCCGTCCCGGTAAACCGTAATCCCCTTGCAGCCCGTTTCGTAGGCCAAAATATAAGCGGCCAAAATATCGTCCCGGGTAGCGGCGTTGGGCAAATTGATGGTTTTGGAAACGGCGTTGTCGGTGTATTTCTGAAAGGCCGCCTGCATCTTCACATGCCAGTCGTAGGTAATATCGTGGGCCGTCCGGAAAACTTCTTTTACCTCTCCCGGAACGGCCGCAAGGTGGTCGAGAGTTCCTTCGGCGGCAATGGCTTCCTTAACTTCCGGGGTATACCAGTCCTGGCCCAGAGCTGCTTTCTCAAATACCGGGTTAGTAAAGTACATCACTCTCCCCCGGGCATTATCGTGTTTGAAAGCAAGGGCAAAAAACGGTTCAATCCCGGTAGAGGCATTGGCAATAATGGCAATCGACCCGGTCGGGGCAATTGTCGTAATGGTCGAATTGCGCAGTGGTTTATCGTCTTTATAGATACTTTCCTGCCACATCGGAAAAGGTCCGCGCTCGACCGCCAGCTCTTCGGAAGCCTCGTGACCTTTGGCGTTAACAAAATGTATAACTTTTTCCGCCAAAATTATGGCTTCCTCGGAATCGTAGCGAATCCCGAGGCCGGCTAAAAGGTCGGCAAATCCCGCTACCCCCAGCCCAATCCGGCGGATTTTATGCGCCATGTCGGAAATCTGGGGCAAAGTATAGGGATTTCTCTCAATAACCGAATCCAAAAACCGGACCGCCAGTTTGGTCGCTTTGCCCAGTTTGTCCCAATCGATATCGTTATCTTTAATAAAATAGGTCAAAAACAGACTTCCGAGATTGCAGACATCAAACGGATAGAGCGGCTGCTCTCCGCAGGGATTGGTCGATTCGATCGGTCCCAGGCTCGGGACGGGGTTACCGGCTCCGACATTGACCCGATCCAGAAAAACAATCCCGGGGTCGCCGGTTTTCCAGGCTCCGTCAGCAATCTCTTCCATTACTTTCCGGGCCGATAAAGTCCCGATCGGTTTTTTGGTTTTAGGATCAACCAGCTCGTAGTCAGTCTCGTTCTTCAAAGCCTCCATAAATGCCTCGGTAATCCCGACGGAAATATTAAAGTTGGTAATTCCCCCGGTCTCCTTGCAGTGAATAAATTCAAGGATATCTGGGTGGTCAACGCGCAAAATTCCCATGTTGGCTCCCCGGCGCATCCCGCCCTGTTTAACCTGTTCGGTGGCCGCGTCATAGATTTTCATAAACGAGACTGGCCCGGAAGCTACCCCTTTGGTCGAGCCGACAATAGCCCCCGACTGGCGTAGCCGGCTGAAAGAGAAGCCTGTACCCCCGCCGGATTTGTGAATCAAGGCCTGCCATTTTATCCCGTCAAAAATTCCCTCAATTGAGTCCTCGATCGGAATAACAAAGCAGGCGCTATACTGCAGCCCGTTGTTTTTTCCGGCGTTAGCCAGGGTTGGCGAATTGGGCAAAAACTCGTGCCGGACCATAAGACCGTAATAATCCCGGGCCGTAGCCATAATTTCTTCGTACCCCCGGCCGAAATTGGCTTCGGCAAACGCGATGTCCCAGGCCACCCGCCAGCACATTTCGTCCGGGGTTTCCCTTGTTTCCCCAGCGTCGTTTTTTAGGAGATAGCGCTCTTTCAAAACTTTTTGGGCTTGTTCCGACCAGAGACCCTTTTCTAAATCCTGCGGCATCGGCGGAACCACAGTCCTATTTGTTTTCAGTTGCTCATTTTTCATTTCGTTTCTGTTTACCTGGTCTTTAGGCGGTCTACCCGGCCGGATAATCGGCGGAATCGGCTCGGTAATTTCGGTTGCGGGTTTGACTAAAGCCATACTTTATTCAAGAAATTTATTGACGGGTGACCCGCCTGGAAGGGTTTCCGACAGCGCGCCGTCCCAAGCACTGGCCGGAGGGACAAAGCGGGGCAGAACCCGTCACCTGACTTATTAACTCTCAAAGAATACAAGCCACTATAAAAATTCCGTATTGTTTCCGCAACTACCAACCTGTGGGACAAACTATATCAGAATTTTTTCCGAAGCCGTTTTTACGGAGCCGTGATTTGGAGCCTTTCTTCAAACAATTTTTGTATCTGATTGGCAACACCGATCGCAGAGGAAAGCGCCGGGTCCAAACTGCTGTTTCCTAATTTTCCGGCCGCGTTTTTAATCACTTCGGCGTGTTTTTGACTGGCTAATAAAATTTTTCCCAAGAACGGTTGCCGCTCCGGCTGTTTCGGGTTTATCCCCCGGGAAACTTGCCAGGACAGCGAAAGGTACTTCTCTGCGTCGTTAACCGTCTGCACCCCCAGATTTACTTTTCTGCCGTTAATAAGCGCCAGGCCCGCCGCCAGCCTCTTGTCGGCAAGATTTAAATAATACTGTTCTTTGGCCACCGGATCAAACAGGAACAAACTAAGGAACTGATCGCGCAGGTCTTTAATAACCCACAAAGGGCTGTCGGGCAAAATTCCGGGGTAGGGCAGGTCATATTTTATGTCCGGCTGGTTTATCTTCGCACTTGTCGTCCCTTCCCCTTGCTCTTCGGCCCCAACCTTTATCGGGGAAACTATCAGCAACAGCAAAACCAGTACCATCAGCAGATATTTTTTCATTCGCCACCTCCGGCCGCCGCCACTTCTTCGACCAGCCGATTTGTATATCCCCATTCATTATCATACCACGCGACGATTTTTACCAGATTGCCCCCGACGACGGCCGTCAACGGCAAATCGACAATGGCCGAGCGTGGATTGCCGACAATATCGGAAGAAACAATGGGATCGGAAGTTACCTCCAGAATATTTCTGAATTGGTCGGAGTTGGCCGCCTCGGTTAAAACCTGATTAACCTCCTCTTTTGTGGTGTTCCTTTTTAAAACAAAAGTAAAATCCGACAGGCTTCCGGTTATCGTCGGCACCCGGATTGACAGTCCGGTAAACAAATCTTTCAGTTCCGGAACCGCCTCGGTGGCGGCAGTCGTCGCTCCGGTCGTCGTCGGAACAATGTTTTGGGCCGCCGCCCGGCTTCTTCGGTAATCTTGGTGCCCTCCGTCCTGAAGTTCCTGGTCGGAAGTATAGGAGTGGACCGTCGTCATCATGGCTTTTTCCACCCCGAATTTTTCGGCCATAATTTTAGCTACCGGCGCGATGCAGTTTGTCGTGCAGGAAGCGTTGGAAATGACATTTTCAATTTTTGTTCCCGGAGCAAAATTGACTCCCAAAACGTAGGTTTTTATCGAGTGGTCTTTGGCCGGAGCTGACAGAACCACCCGCCGGGCGCCGGCCGCAAGATGAGCGGCAATCTTTTCCGCCGTGGTAAACACCCCGGTTGATTCAATCACCACGTCTACCTGATATTTGTGCCAGGGCAAAAGCGCCGGGTCTTTTTCCGAGTAAAACGGGACCGGTTTGCCGTCAATGATTAAATTCCCCAATTTCTTCGGGACTTCCTGACTGTCCCTCCTGATTTGATCGGGGTTCGCTGTTTCCTGTTCGCTTCCCACTTCATGCCCCAGTTTCCCGTAAGAAGTATCGTATTTTAGAAGATAAGCCCAGCCGGGAAGGTCCGTTGAGGACCCGCCGTTAATGGCCACCACCTCAATCTGGTCGGAAAATCGCTCCAGAATTACCCGGTGGGCTATCCTTCCGATCCGTCCGTAACCGTTAATGGCAACTCGCAACACAATTTTTAATTTGAAATTATCAAAAATTAAGCCAGTAATGCTTTTATTCCCGGCAACTCTTCTCCTGAGAGAAAATTAAGCATTGAGCCTCCCCCCGTCGACACCCAGTCAAACTTGTCAATCAGCCCCAGTTTGTTTAAAAACCCGATGGTGTCCCCGCCGCCGACGACTTTTACCGCCGCACTGGCTGCCACCAGCTCTGATAGCCTCCGGGTCCCTACCTGGTAGGTATAATCTTCAACCGCACCCAGTGGTCCGTTCCAAACAATCATTCCGGCCCCGGCAATTTCTTTCTGGATTTTGTCAATCGCTTCCAGTGTAGTATCTTTCCCGTCCCGGGTCAACTTCAAAAAGCGAACTTTTAGCCCTTCCGAAACCTTAGCAAGGGATGGTTCTTCCTTTATTTCCCCCACTAATTTCCCCCCGACCACGACATTGTCAGCTAAGTCCGCCATTTTCTTTATCAACGGCAGTTTTGTTTCCATTTTGGCCCCGCCCAAAATAACTAAAAGCGGCCGGCCGGGATTTTCTAAAACTTCCGACAATTTTTCTGTCTCGGCAATCAGCCGGAGACCGGCAAAATGCGGCCGGAGCCGGGCGACACCGACAACCGAAGCGTGGGCTCGCTCGCAGACAGCAAAGGCTTCGTTGACATACAAATCCGCCAGGTCAGCTAATTTCCCGGCAAAGTCCGCGCTGTTTTCCTCTTCGCCGGGAAAAAACCGGAGGTTTTCCAGAACAGCCAGCTGGCCGTTAATCACAAAGGCCGGAAACTGGCCCAGAGTGGTCTTTTGGACGAAGTTCTGCGGGTTACCGATTTTGCTGTTGAGCCACTCAGCCACCGGTAAAAGCGACAGTTTCAAATCTTCCTTTCCTCCGGGCCGTCCCAGATGTCCGGCTAAAATAATTTGGGCGTTTTGCCGTAAAAGAAGTTCCAGGGTTGGCCGGATAGCCGCGAGACGGAAATCATCGGCGATTTTTTCTCCGGTTAAGGGAACATCCAGGTCCCCCCGGACGAAAACTCTCCTTCCCGAAAAATTATTCCCCTCGATGGCGGGCAGCTTTATCATTGGTTGGTTTTTAATTAGGAAGCCTTGCCGGCACTCCCGAAGATTTTGATTTTACCTTCAACTACCTCCCGAACAGCTTCGATCGCCGGCGCCGTTAACTTGTACCAGGCGTATTCTTCCGGATTGCCCTTCAAAATGTTTTCTAAAGTATCCCTAAAAGCAACCCGTAGTTCCGTGCTGACATTAACTTTGACAATCCCGGAACTGACCGCGGCGGCGATATCCGGCGAAGTTATTCCGCTCCCGCCGTGCAGGGACAAAAAGGTTTGCGGCAGAGTTTCCCGGATTTTTGTTAAGTGTTCCAGATTTAAGCGTTCACTGCCGTCAGCGTAAGTTCCGTGCTTGTTACCGATAAAGGCAGCAAAAATATCCACTCCTGTTTCCGCCACAAACTCTTGCGCCTGACCAGGTTCAGTCAAATGACTATCCGTTGACTCCTTCTCCCTGCCCATTTTGTTGGAGTGAGGCTCGCTGCTCCCCGGAAAATGATCGATTTCCCCTTCCACCAGAGTCCCGGTTTTGTGGGCCGCTTCCACCACCTGCCGGGCCAGTTCCATATTCTCGTCCAGCGGCAGTTTCGACCCGTCAAAATGAACCAGATCAAACCCGAGCTCAATGGCGCTGTTTATAATATCTAAATCGTCTGCATGGTCTAAATTGAGAAAGATTCTTGTTCCGAATTCTTCGGAAAGGTTTTCCCGAAGAGCCGCAATATTTTGTAAGCCCAGAGATTTTACCTGTCCCGGTGAGACTTCGGCCATAACCGGAGATTTCAAAGCTTGCCCGCTTTGGGCCACCGCCTCAAAAATTTCCAGACTGTCCACATTAAAGGCCCCTAACGCAAAATGCTCCTGCTGGGCTTTCTTTAGCCAATCGGCCAGCTTCATACGCTTAGCATATCAAATATTTTCCGCCTTTTCGATCTCCGCTTGCGACAGTAACCCCGCCTGGGCGCCGATTTTAGTAATCACCGAGCCGGAGTCAACAATTCCCCACTTAACCGCCGTCGCCAAATCGTTTTTTAAAATAAGGCCGGCTAAAAACCCGCCGGCAAAAGCGTCTCCGGCCCCGGTTGTCTGCAGGCAGGGCTGCGGGATTGATTCTTGAGTGATGATTTTTCCCCCGGCAAAAACCGTTGCTCCCCGGGCGCCGTCAGTCACCGCCGCCATTTTTGGTCCCAACCGGCAAACCTCTTTGGCTAGATTCTCCGACGTTCCGGTTTTTCCGGTCAGGGCTTCCGCTTCCTCTTTGTTTAAAAAAATCAGGTCCGTAATCCGAAGAACTTCCGAGAGGTATTCTTTCCCTTTTTGCAAATCGGTGACATAGGGGTTAAAGGCAACTTTTACCCCGGGAAATTTCTCTTTGTATTTCCGGACAGCCGTAAAAAGGGGGGAAGAGTCGCGCCCGGCGGCAGAAGTCAAATAAATCCAGCGAGTTTCAGGAATTTTTATTTCAGTCACCGGTAAGTCGTCGTGATGAGTCAAAATTGTCCGCTCTCCTTTAAAAATAATAATGGCGGAAATATTCGATTCCCGGTTCGGGTCGGTCGCCGCAAAAGACAGATCCACGTTGGCTTCCAAAAGTTTCCTTTTTATCCAGGCCCCCCGGTCGTCGTCGCCAAAAGAGGTTGACAGGGCAGTTTTGATGCCTAATTTAGAAAGAGAGCAGGCCACATTAGCCGCATTGCCACCCAAAGAGACGGCGAATTTTTCGGCCGGAATTTTCTGGCCATATTTGAGGTTTAGGGTGCAGTTCTGATTGTTAATATCGCAGTGAACCGAAGCATCGTTGATAAAGAAAAAATTGTCCTGGGTCGCATCCCCGAGGCAAACCACATCAAACATAATTCCATGTTAGCACGAAACTCATTCCGAGTCGGAAGAGGAATTTTTGACCGGAGCCTGTTCGATAATCTCTACGGCGTGAGACGTTCCGATCCGGTCGGCTCCGGCCTGAATAAAAGCCACCGCCTGATCGTAGCTCGTCACCCCACCGGCCACCTTGACTTTCAGTTTGCTGCCGATCGCTTCCCTGACCAGTTTGACATCCTCGACCGTCGCCCCCCGGGGACCCAGCCCCGAGCAGGTTTTGTAAAAGTCGGCTCCGGAGGACAAAATTATTTCCGCACTTTTTTTAATCTCGTCGGGAGTCAGAAAACCGGTTTCCGGAATAAATTTGATAATTTTCGCTTTATCAACTGCCCGGACCGCCAGGACAATTTCTTTGGCTTCCGATAAAACCGCTGCCCAGTTGTGTTCCTTTAACAAACCGACATTCAGGCTGATGTCCAACTCGTCGGCTCCGGACAAAACCGCCGCCCGGGCGGAAATAACTTTAACCGCCGTCGTTTCCTGCCCCAACGGAAAAGAAATTACGGTGCCCACTTTGCCTTTATCCGCCATTAACTGCCGGGCCAGCGGAACAAAGTAAGGGTTTAAAAAAGCGCTGTTAAAACCGTGCTCTAAAACTTTGGAGCAGAGAATTTCAACATCCCTGGAAGTAGTGGCCGGGCTGTGGTTGGCCAAATCTAAATATTGGGCAAGATTATCCATAATTTACAACTTAGTTAGCCGCTTCCAGAGATTTAATTTTAATCAAAGCCTCTTCCGGTGTCGTCACAATATGGTAAACCTGCAGTTCTTCCGGCCGCAGGCGCATTCCCTTGCCGAAAGCCTCGATAATTTCGTGCCAGAAATTGCCAAACAAAACCAGGGGCCGGTGGTGGCCGAAGTGGATCCGGGCCAGACCCCAGGCCATCCCGAATTCGGAAATGGTCCCCGTCCCCCCGTTAAAAATCAGGTAAACATCGGACATGTTCATAATCCGTAAAGTCCGCTCCACGTAGGTATCGGTTATGATTTCCTCGTCAAATTTATTTTCCTGATCCCGGCCTTCATAATACGGTTCCTTAGCCTCCGGGTAATAGGTGATTCCGATCGCTTTGCCGCCGCCGGCGTGAGCGCCTTCGGTCGCTGCCCTCATGATCCCCGGCCCGCCGCCGTTGACAATAGTGTAGCCCGCCTGAGCTAAAAGTTTGGCCGTCGCTGCCGCCTCCTGGTACTCCCTGTCTTCCGGTTTAGCCTCCGCAAAGCCCAAAAAAGCGATGTTGGAAATTTTCATAAAACCATCTTACTGTCCCTGCCGTCAAAAGTCTATCACCACTTCATTTTCCTTAATATTACCGGGTAAAAGGTATTGACGGGTGGAGACCCTAAACTATGGATAATGTATAATTCCCCCATGGCCCGAAAGAAAAAAACTGCCCGCAAAGCCAGGGCAGCCCGGCTTGTTCCTGCGCCGGAAATTATCCTGTCTGCCCCCCCGCCTCCCGCTCCCGCCGGACGTTGGGAAAAGACAAAGCGTTTTCTTCCTTTGGTTGTTTCCCTGACGCTTTTTATCCTCCTTTTATCGCTGGCCCTGATTTTAAAGAGTCTGCCCGCCCCGGTGGAACTGTCCGAGCGGCCCATCCCCCAGACCACCAAGATTTTGGACCGCAACGGCAAACTTTTATACAACATTTACGTCTCGGAAAACCGGACGGTTATCCCTCTGGACCAGATTCCCAAATACCTGTCCGACGCCACTATTTCCATTGAAGATAAGGACTTCTACCACCACGGCGGCATTAATTTTGTCGGCGGGATTTTGCGGGCCGCTCACGATTACCTTTTATATCACCAGGTAGAAGGCGGCTCGACGATCACCCAGCAGCTGATCAAAATGTCTTTGTTAACTCCGGAACGAACCATCATTCGGAAAATCAGGGAAGCAATTTTAGCTTTCTGGGCAGAACGGATTTATTCCAAGGACCAGATTTTAACCATGTATTTAAACCGGATCCCCTATGGCGGGACGGCCTACGGAGCCGAAGAAGCTGCCGAAGTTTATTTCCACAAACACGCCAAAGATCTGGATCTGGCCCAGAGCGCCCTTTTGGCCGGCTTGCCTCAGGCCCCGACTTACTATTCCCCGTTCGGGACCGACCCGTCCCGGGCTATTGCCCGCCAGCATCTGGTTTTAGACCGGATGGTCGAAGACAAATACATTACGGCCAAAGAGGCTCAGGCCGCCGAAAGCGAAGACCTCCATTTCGCCTCGCCGTCAAGTAGCATTGCCGCCCCCCACTTTGTCGCTTACGTTAAGGAACAGCTGGTAAAAAAATACGGCGAGGAAATGGTAGAACAAGGGGGGCTTAAAGTTACCACCACTTTGGATCTCAACCTGCAGGAAGCCGCTCAGGCCACTCTTTCGGCGGAAGTTGCCAGGCAGGCGAACTTAAAAGTCGGGAACGGCGCCGCCCTGATTACTAAACCGGCGACCGGGGAAATTTTAGCCATGGTCGGCTCGAAGGATTACTTTGCTTCCGATTCCGGCAAGGTCAACGTCACTTTGGCCAACCGCTCCCCCGGCTCATCGATTAAACCTCTAAACTACGCCCTCGGTTTTCTAAAGGGAACGACCACTCCTGCCACCCCCTGGATTGACGGACCGTTTTGCTTTCCGGCTTTCAACGGCAAAAGCTACTGCCCCCAGGATTACGACGAAAAGTTCCACGGCGTTGTTCAGACCCGGTTTGCTTTGGGTAATTCTCTAAACGTCCCCGCCGTTAAGGAACTGGCCCAAAACGGCATTAGTGATTTTATCGCGACCGCCAGCGCCATGGGCATCACCACTTTTACCGACAACCCGGCCCGCTACGGTTACTCCCTGACCCTGGGCGGCGGTGAAGTCAAGATGATCGACATGGTCACGGCTTATGGGGTTTTTGCCAACGGCGGCCGAAAAGCCGATTTGATCTCCATAATTAAAGTGGAAGACAGCCACGGCAAGGTCTTGGAAGACAACTCCCCCCTGATTGCTGCCGATTTGGCTGCTAAACCCCAGCCGTTGTGGGACGGATCCAAACCGTTCGTCCCCCATGGCAATTATGTTTTGCCGACTGAAGTTACCTATTTAATTTCTCACATTCTGCTGGATGACGGGGCCCGGTCAATGACCTTCGGCCCCGGCAGCTACCTTAACATTCCCGGCCAGACCGTTTCGGTCAAAACCGGCACCACCGAAGACAAGCGAGACAACTGGACCATCGGCTACACCCCTTCCTACGTGGTCGCCGTCTGGGTCGGCAACAACGATAACTCCCCCATGAGCCCCTACCTGGAATCGGGCAACACCGGCGCCGCCCCCATCTGGCACAAAATCATGCAGTATGTTTTAGCCGGAAAAGCTCCTCAATGGCCCGCTAAGCCCGACGACATTGTTTTCGACCAGGTCTGCACCATTTCCGGACTTCTGCCCGATAACGGTTGTCCAACCCGGGGCGAGTATTTTATTAAAGCCTTTGCGCCCGTTGAAAAAGATACCGGGGTAACCAAACACAAAATTTTTGTTTATAAAGACACCCACAAAGTGCCCGGCCCGAACGATCATCCGACCCCCGACCAGCTAACCGAAGAAGAACACACTTTCTTTTCCGACCCTTTGCAGAAAGATTACTGTGTCGATTGCGGCCAGTAAATAATTTCCTCGTTTCATTCTTCATAATGACGGG
>JAJYKY010000023.1 GCA_021788195.1 bacterium
CGGGGCCACCCGGGCGGATATTCTGGCCCAGTTTTTACTTGAGTCCGTAATTTTATCTCTCTTTGGCGGTTTAGCTGGTTTGCTCTTGGCATTCCTGATTACTCTGGGGGTAAAAAGCCTTTTCCCCGCCTACATCGATGCCGGATCGGTAGTTTTAGCCCTGGGTGTTTCCTCGGTGATCGGTATTGTTTTCGGCGTTCTCCCCGCCCGCAAGGCCGCCGAGCTTTCCCCTATCGAAGCCATCAGATACGAGTAGGTTTTTGCCTAACTAATGATTTTTGCCTCTTAACATGGTAAATTTAGAGCATGACCAAAGTGATTGAACCCCGAACTCTGGCGGGCTTTCGTGATTTTCTGCCGGAGCAGATGGCCATCCGGAAAAAAGTTTTGGAAATTTTAACCGCCGTTTTTGAAAAATACGGTTTTTCTCCCATGGAGAACCCCACTTTGGAATATCAGGACATTCTTTTGGGTAAAAGCGGAACCGAGGCAGAAAAGTTAATGTACCTTTTTAAGGACCCCGGCGGCCGGGATGTCGGCATGCGCTACGAGCTGACAATTTCTACAGCTCGAGTCCTGGCTCAATACCCCGCTCTTCCCAAACCTTTCAAGCGCTACCAGATCCAACCGGTTTGGCGGGCCGATAAGCCCCAAAAAGGAAGATACCGGGAAATCACCCAATGCGATATTGACACTTTTGGTTCCGAATCGCCTCTGGCCGATGCCGAAATAATTGCCATCATTTACGAGGGGCTCAAAGCTTTAGGTTTTAAAAAGTTTGTGATTGATATTAATAGCCGGCGGGTTTTGTTAAGGCTTATGACTACGGCCAACATTCCAGAAGACAAACAGGTTTCCGTTTTGCAATCAATCGATAAACTGGACAAAAAATCCGAAGCCGAAGTCCAAGCCGAACTTAATTCCAGAGGAATAACTGATACTCAAATAGAGAAACTTTTTAATCTTGTTAAAACGGCAAAACCGGATGATTACCTGCAAAAGGTTTTGGACACTCTCCCAAAACTCGGGATCCCTGATGAATTCTACAAATTTAATGGTTACATTGTCCGGGGTTTAACCTATTACACCGGGCCTATTTTCGAAACCAAAGTCGAAGAACCCAAAATTGGTTCGGTCACCGGTGGTGGACGGTACGACAGGCTTATTGGAAAATTTATCGGCCAGGATATTGCTGCCACCGGAACTTCATTTGGTATCGACCGCATTTGCGACGTTATTACCGAACTGAATCTCTGGCCGGATGTCCCCAAAACCCCCACTAAAGTTTTAGTCACTGTTTTCTCGCCCGAACTTCTTAAAAAATCCCTGGATATCACCACTAAAATCCGGGAAGGCAATACGAATACCGAAATTTATCTGGACCCCGAAGCCCGGCTGGATAAACAATTAAAGTACGCCGATGCCAAGGGAATTCCCTACGCCGTGATCATCGGCCCTGACGAAGCGGAAAAAAATTTAGTTACTTTGAAAGATCTACGAAACAAAACCCAAACCACCATTACTCCGGAAGAGGCAGTCCGGAAGATCCGTGAAGAAGATTAACTACCCTATTCTGGCCCTGATCATCGCTAATCTTATTTGGGGAGCCAGCTTCCCCATTCTCAAACTGTCCTTGGAAAATATTCCTCCGCTGTCTTTGGCTTTCATCCGCTTTTTAATCGCCGCCGTCATTTTATATCCCTTCGTCCACCGCTCCACTCAATACTCGGACCTAAAA
Organism: bacterium; assembly: GCA_021788195.1. Taxonomy (GTDB): domain Bacteria; phylum Patescibacteriota; class Microgenomatia; order JAMCZE01; family JAMCZE01; genus JAJYKY01. Next base: position 1,739 of record JAJYKY010000023.1, read on the forward strand.
AACAAGTGGCTTTGGGTTTACGCCCTGGCCGGGATTACGGTTAACATCCTGTTCTTTTTCCTTGCCCTGCAAAAAACGACAGCCCTGGATTCAACAATCATTGCCTCTTCCGGCCCGGTTATGATTCTTATCGGCTCGGGAATTTTTCTCCGCGAAAAAGTGAAAAAGAAAGCTGTCATCGGAACACTTTTTGCTCTGGCCGGAGTCTTGTTAATTATAATTCAGCCGATTTTGGCCAGAGAACCTAACTCGCAGATTCTCGGCAACCTCCTCATGGTTATGGCTACTCTGGGTTCGGTCGTCAGCACTATTGCCGGCCGGAAATTTTTAACGGCCAAAAACGCCGTCGGGATGACATTTTGGTCGTGTTTTATCGGGATGCTGACCTTTTTGCCTTTTTTATTCACCGAATTTTTTGCCGATCCGGGCTGGATAGCAAGAATCGATTACCGGGGGATTATCGGTATTGTGTATGCCAGCCTGCTTTCGACAGTTGTCGCTTATACGGCTTACGACTGGGCCCTGGCCAAAGTTTCCGCCTACCGGACGAGCGTTTTTACTTACATTGATCCGATCGCCTCAGTGGCTTTGGCCATTCCCCTTTTGGGAGAAAAAATCACCCTGCCTTTTATTGCCGGGACAATTTTAGTCTTCGGCGGCGTTTTTATCGCCGAGCGCCGTGTCCAATACCATCCTTTGCATCTGCTCTTTAAATCTGGTAAAATTTAGAGGTTGTGAAAGCCAATATCCATCCGACTTACTATCCGAACGCAACCGTGACCTGCGCCTGCGGGAATACCTTTACCGTGGGTTCGACCAAACCGGTGATCCATGTCGAGCTTTGTTCCAAGTGCCACCCGTTCTATACAGGCGTTCAGAAATTTGTCGATACCAAAGGATCGATTGAAAAATTCCAAGCCAAACAAAAAGCCGCTGTCGCAGCCAAAGAGGTAAGGGCCGCAAAAAAGGCCGAAAAGGAAAAAGAAGAACTTCGCCCCAAGACGCTTCGGGAAATGCTGCAGGGCGTAAAGTAGCTGTCTTTCATGGACACTCCAGAATATCTCAAGACCGTCATCGAGGAAATCGATAAAAAAATTGCGGAAGCTAAAACCGTGGCCTCAGATCCGGCCATGGCTGACCTGGCACATGAGGAAATTAAACGCCTCGAAGAAGAAAAAAGCCTGCTGCTTAATTCGCAAACCAGAGAAGATACGGGCAGCACCGAGGAATCCACTGACAACCAACTGGACCGGCGCAACATTATTTTGGAAATCCGGGGCGCGGCCGGCGGGGAGGAAGCCAAACTCTGGGGTGAGGACTTGCTGCGAATGTACACCCGCTACGCCCAAACCCAGGGTTGGAAGGTTTATCCGGAGGGATCGCAGGCAATTAAAATTGTCGGCCGGGGCGTTTACGGAAAACTAAAATATGAAGCCGGGGTTCACCGGGTGCAAAGGGTACCGGTCACTGAGGCTTCGGGGCGGGTCCACACTTCGACGGCGACGGTCGCCGTACTTCCGGAACTGGAGGATGTGGATATCCATATTGACCCTTCAGATTTAGAGTGGGATTTTTTCCGGGCCGGCGGCCATGGGGGCCAAAATGTCAATAAAGTCAGCAGCGCCGTCAGACTGGTTTACAAACCGACCGGAACTGTCGTGACCTGTTCGGAAGAACGCGACCAGTCCAAAAACCGGGACAAGGCCCTTTCAAAACTGCGCCAGCTTTTATGGGAACTGGAGCAGGAAAGGCAGTTGTCGGAAATGACGGCCGAAAGGCGCAACCAAATCGGGACCGGGATGCGCAACGAGAAAATCCGGACTTATAATTTCCTCCAGGACCGGGTTACAGACCACCGGCTCAACGAAAATTTCCATAATATTAGTGTCATCATGGAGGGAAAGTTAAATGAAATTATCGCCGGATTGCAGAAAAAATATGAGGAGAAAGCCTGAACCTATCTTACTGTGAAGACTCCGTCAGAGTAGCTTTAAGAGTTAAGGTCTGGTTATTGTCCCGGTAGACCGAAAGAGTGACCGTATCCCCGACTTTCTTGGCCGAAATTATCTTCGCCAGACCGCCGGTAGCGTCTCTGACCTCCTGATTGTCAATTTTGGTAATAATATCGCCTTCCTGGACCCCGGCCTTGTCGGCCGGCGAGCCCGAGACTACCGACTGGACATAAGCTCCCTCGGGAATGCTGTCTAAAATGGACAGGTCACGACTGACAATCTGATACTCCACGCCCAGAAACGGTTTAGCGGGGAAACCCCCGGCTGTCTCAAAAACCGCCAGATCGCTTTTTAGAACATTAACCGGGAGGGCAAAACCAATGTTTTGGGCGTCAGAGGCGGTTGCCACATTGATCCCGACCACTTGACCGGAAGAATTCAGAAGCGGGCCGCCGGAATTACCGGGATTAATAGCTGCCGAAGTCTGAATTATATTGCTCAGTTGTTCGCTGGAAGCTCCGTACGGAGTCCCGGCGGTAATATTCCTTCCGATCCCGGAAACCACTCCGGTCGTTACGGTACTTCTAAACTCCCCTAAAGCCGTCCCGATCGCGATCGCAAACTGCCCGACCTGCAGATTGTTACTGTCACCCAAGGTTACGGTCGGAAGATTGGAAGCATTTATTTTCAGAATGGCCAGGTCGTTGTTGGGGTCGCGGTAAATTTTTTGGACATCATAGCTTTTATTGTCAGCCGTAATCACCCGGTATTTGGCCGTCGTATCCGAAACGACATGCTTATTGGTCACAATTAGGCCGTCGCTTTGGACAATAAACCCGGAACCGATATTTTGCGGCGTTGAGGGAGTCTGCGGCGATTGCTGCGGGGTGGAAAAAAACCCGAACGGGCCGAAGAAATTCGGCGATTGCTGCTGTTGAGGGACGGCCGTGATGCTGACGGTCACTACGGCCGGAGTGACTTTTTTGACTACATCGATAGTGACTGATTCCTCCGTGACCACCTGGGTAGTGCCCCCCGACCGCGGGGCCGGACCGACATTGGGCCCGGAAATTTTGATGGGACTGGTTACTTTGGGAAGCGAGAAGTTCAGCTTGTTAGACTGAAACCCTAACACCCCGGAACCAATTCCCAGAAGGATTAAAATGATTAAAACTCCCAGAATTGTCAGAATTCTGTTTCTCATATCTTTTTGTTTAAACTAAACCTTTTTCCTGAATTTTCCCTGAAATCTACTCTTAATCTGTCCTTACTCCTTTTTCGCCGTTCGTTCCTCATTTGTTTAGTACTTCAACTGCTTTATCCAATTGTAGGTCTTTGGTAGGATCAGTGTCTGAGTTTTTAACCTTGACATCGGGGGTGAGACCCGTCCCGTTAATCCATTGGTCGTTAGGCAAAAGCCATTTGGAAATCGTCACGTGCAGTCCGGCTCCGCCCGGTAAATCCTGGGCTTCCTGGACGCTCCCTTTACCAAAAGACTGTGTTCCGACCAGTTTCGCCCGGCCGCGGGCCTGCAAAGCCCCGGCCACAATCTCCGAAGCGCTCGCGCTCCCCCCGTTTATCAGAACCACCACCGGAACTTTCAAAAATTTTCCCAGGCGGTTTACCGTATAATCCTGGCTGGTCCCGTCGCCGTTAGCCTGCCGGACAATCAGCCCGTCGGGCAGGAATTCGCTCGCAACATACACGGCGCTGTCTAAAAAGCCGCCCGGATCATTACGCAGATCCAGAATTACCCCTTTCAGATCCTTATTCTGGTCCAGCTGAGTTACCGCCTTGGTCACGGCCGCATCCCATTCGCTGTTCGTACTGTCCCCAAAACGCGACAGTTTAATGTAGACTGCCTGAGTAAGCTTTCCCGACGCCGTGGATTCTGTAATCTTTTCCTCGACCGAGGCCACGGTTATCGTATCCCGGGTAATTGTCAGATCGACCGGGTTTGTAGCCCCGTCGTGAAGCACCGTTAGAGTCACTCGTGTCCCCCGCGGTCCCCGAATTTTGGTCACCGCTTCCGGAAGAGTCAGTTTCGCCGTGTCTTGACCGTCAATTTTGACAATCCAATCGCCGCTTTTGACTCCCGCCGCTTCCGCCGGAGTTCCGGACAAAGGCGCGACGACAACAATATTTTCGCCTTTCATTCCCAACTGTGCCCCGATCCCTTCAAAACTTCCGCTTAAATCTTCCTTGCTTTCCTTATTCTTGACCGGCGGTAAAAAGACCGTGTACGGGTCGCCAACCGCGGCTACCATTCCGGAAATTGCCCCGTAAACCATTTTTTGGGAATCAAGTTTGCTTTTGTCGACATAAAGCTGGCCAACCCGGTCCCAGACTGTCCAAAAAAGAGAAAAATCAGCCGGTATGTTTGCCGGCGGATTCTGGTTTTGGACCGAAACGGACGGGTGGTAATTTTGCCAGTTAACTTTAACCTGATTCTGGCCCAGAAAGTACCCCACCCCGCCGGAGAGGACCAGAAGGATGGCAATTACCGTTAATTGGCGCATGGTCTTAAGTTTGATCGACATGAGGTTACATTTTACTAAAAATTGCTTCCAGATTGCTAACGGCAGTTAAAACTTTCTCGCCGCTTTTAGTCTGAACTTCGGCAATTAAATCCCGCAGGCCGCTGGCCATTTTTTCCTGAGAGGACGAAACTTTCACAATTTTTCCGGTTTTTCCCAGATGCGGGAAGGCTAACAGGCGAACCGTCAAGCCTGCCTCCAAAGGCACTTTCTCCGCGGTTTCCTCCCTGGGAGCTTTGATTGATGCGAAAGTTATCCAGGCGTTCTCTCCGTCAATTTCCGCTTCTTCCTCCGGAAGGATGATTTGGACCGGAGCTATCCCGAATCCTTCGGTCACAATTATCGGAAAAGCCTCGTCAGAAGTTCTTCTTCGGGCAAAATCACGGTACGGCATCCCTCCGACAATAATTCCTGCCGCCCCCAGGGCTTGGGCTTTTTCCACTGCTTCGGGAACGACATACGCGCCACCAAAAAGAATTGCGTCTTCCATTTCCCCGTTGAGAAGTTGGGGCAAAACAGGTTCGTCTTCCCCGGCAATTTTTTTTATTTTTCCTTTGGTTCTTTTTCCCAATCCGGCCAGACCGAAATAGCGAACCTCCCCTTTGGGGCCTTTTTCAACTCTCTTTCGTACCGGAACGGTTATTGTTGTCATTCCCTGATTATGATAGTGCCTTCTGCCATTTTCTGATTCTTTCCCGATCGGCACTCTCCCCGGTCAAAGTTAACGGCCTGCCTCTGGTATCGATCACAATCCCCACTTTCCCGCCGTTTATTTCTACCGTCATTTTATCTTTTTTGTCAATCCGCAGATTGCCGGAGAACTTTACCGTTACTTTGGCCGTCGTTTCTTTCCCGGCCGGAATTACGAATATTTCATCGGGCGCGACGGTATATTTTTTCTTTTCGCTGCCGGTTTCTACCGTTACCTCCGCTGCCGTCCCTTTTAGTCCGGCCGGACTGCCGGACGGGGCAATTATAGTCGCGATATCGCCAACGGCCATCACTCCCGCCGGTTCAATCCCGTCGAGAATCACCCCTAAAAGTTCGCCGTCATTTCGGGTAATCCGCCGGAGATTTTCAAAAACTTCCGGCCAACTGACCGCCGCCAAATCCGCTACCAGCGGACGCAGTCTTTCCCGGGCTAAAGCCAGTTCCAGAAAAAGCTCTTCCCCGGTTTGCGGCAAAGTTGCCGGGTACAAGAGCTTGTTCCCCAGCCAGTTTTCGGCAAACTTGGGGTCAATATTTTCCGGCAGCCACCGGATAATTTTTTCGTACACTATCAAATTGTCCATAAATATTCCTTAATTCTAAAAAGGGCGACGGCAGCCCGGACTCCCTGAAAAGTGAGCCCGAGGCATTATCGAGGGGCGTAACCTTTTCAGGCTGGCGAGCCAACAGGACCCTAAATTTTGATGCTCGTTTTACAGTACTCCATTATGGAATTTTTGGGAGAGAAATTAAAGAAGGAAATGGGGTTATTCGGCTACGAGAAGGTGGCGTAGAATTGTCTCTTCCAGACGCAGTTTCTTAGACAGGTCTAAAACTTTATCCGCTTCTCCGGTTATTTTGTAGTCAAGATAAATTCCTTCCCGGTTTTTCCCGATTTCGTAAGCCAAAAGTTTTTTGGCCGGTTTCTCCGCTTTGGCAATTTTAAAATCGCTCTTTTTCAACAGTTCGGAAAGCTTATCCACAGCCTTTTCTAAAGCTGTATCTTTAAGGTCAGAAGGCAGAATAATAGTTAAGTGATATTGGCGCATAAAAAACTTAAAGGCCGCCCGTGAAAGGCAAAGTCGCCAGATGCCGGGCCCGTTTCACCGCTCTCGCTACTCTCCTCTGGTGTTCGGCGCAAAGCCCGGTCCGGCTTTTACCTAAAATCCGGCCCCGTTCGGACAGATAAACACGAAGCTGCTCCGGATTCAGGTAGTCCGGATCTGTCTCCGTTTTGCAAAACGGACAGTTCTTTTTAACCGGTTTCAGTTTGATGATTCTTCGCGGCATATGGCTTTAGAAGGGGATGTCGTCCGCGTCCACATCCTGGGGCGCATTTTCGTCGCTCGTCTTGGCTGCTTTAGGGGCCGCCTTTGCTGTCTTGGGCTTAGCTTCTTTAGCTTCCGCCTCCGTTACTTCGTTTTCGGCCTTGATCTCCTCTTTGCGAACCTCGGGGACTCCGGCTCCCGCGCCTGCGGGGCGGGCTCCCAGTAAAATCATGTCGTCAATCACGATTTCGGTAATCGTGTGCTGGGCGTTATCCGATCCGGTAAAAGTCCGGGTCTGAAGGCGCCCTTCAACATAAATTTTCTGGCCCTTGGTGCAAAGTTGGCTGCAAAGTTCGGCTAATTTGTTCCAGGCAACCAGCCTGTGAAACTCGGCTTCTTCCTTAACCTCGCCGGTTTCTGTTTTCCAGCTCCGGTTGGTCGCTAAACCAAAAGTCGCTACCGCGTTTCCTTGAGGCGTGTAGCGCAACTCCGGATCCCGGGTAACGTTTCCTATCAGCATGACCTTGTTGAGTGACTTCACTGACATTCCTTTTCCTCTTATCCTTTCAACTGGGAAAATTATATCCTTTCGACCTGTTTTTATCAAGCGCCGATCTTGAACTCCACGACATCCCCGTCGGCCATCACGTAATCTTTACCTTCCAGTCTCGCTTTGCCCGCCTCCCGGGAATTTTTCCAGCCGCCAAGCTGGACAAAATCTTTTAAATCCACCACTTCCGCCCGGATAAAGTTTTTTTCAAAATCCGTATGAATAACCCCGGCCGCCTGCGGCGCTTTCGTGCCTGCAAGTATCGTCCAAGCCCGGACTTCTTTCACCCCGGCCGTTAAAAAGGAAATCAATCCCAAGTTAGCGTAAGACAACCGGATCAGCTGATCCACCCCGGCTTCTTTTATCCCCAAAGATATCAGGTATTCCGTTCTTTCTTCCGAGGCAAAGGTAGCCAGATCCGCTTCCAGTTTGGCGTCAATGACACACACCTGGCCGGGAAATTTTTTGGTTAATTTATTTATCTCTCCCCAATTTGTTGAAGTATTGGCGTTTACCGCGTACAAAAATTTCTTAGCCGTCAGCAGATTTAAGTCACGGCTTAATTCTTTTTCTTTTTCGCTCATCCCGATTTCTGAAACCAACTGGCCGCGATCTAAAGCTTCTTTAATTTTTTCCATTAAAGCCTTTTTCTTCGGATCAAGTTTCCGGTCATCAAGTTGTTTTTGCAAACTTTGCAAATCGGCCAGGATTAATTCTGTATTGATAACGGCGATGTCCTCTTCCGGTGTAGTGCTTCCTTCTCTAACAATATGTTCATCCGGAAACGCCCGGACGACTTCGCAAATTAAATCCACTTCCCGGATATGGGATAAAAATTTATTGCCCAACCCCGCCCCATCGGCCGCCCCTTTTACCAGTCCGGCGATATCCACGAACTTCACTGTCGCCGGGACTACCGGAGGAAGATGATCCAGCTTTTCTTCGGCTTGGGTGATCGATGTCAGTTCGTCTAATCTTTTGTCCGGGACTGGGACAATTCCCACATTCGGTTCAATGGTCGCAAATGGGTAGTTTGCCACCAAAGCCTGCTGCTTTTTAAGCAAAGCATTAAAAAGGGTGGACTTCCCCACATTCGGCAAACCGACAATTCCTACTGATAAGTTCATACTCTAACTTATGGTCAAAGAGAGGTAAATGTCCACTTACCTCCACTTGACCACCCTCCCTAATAGTAACTTCGTTAATTATATCCTGAACAGTCTTCCTTTTGTCAGAGAAATCCAGCTCCCTCAAGACATTTTGCATTTCAGCACAATATAAACCCACTTTTGACTGGTCGATAATGATGTGCCCGTCCCTCTGCTCCAAATCCTTTATTTTTGCCCCCAGGGCTAATTTTCTTTTCTTTGCGTCTTTAATTAGACCCTGAATAGGCCATCCATTACCGCTGCGTTCACACCGGGGATACGGCAATCACTTTTTGGCAAACCATCCGGTCGGCATTGCGTCCGAGCAGCGCAACGATAATAAAAATGGTTCTCTTTACATGATCCGTCTCCCGCCATCCGGCCACCACAACTATGGTCTGTGTACGGTAAATATGATGGAGATTATTTAGAGATGCTCTCTCATAGTGAGGAACCTAGGATAAAAGCTCGAAATCAAAAACCTCCGCATGAAACATCTAATGAGATAATTTCTCTGGAATTAATGAAACGGTACTATGGGCGACAAGTCCAAAAATAAAAGAAAGTTCGCCAGACAACAGGAGGAAGAAAAACTCAAACAGATACAGTTTCCCCAAAAGTAGCCATTAACCCTTTAATTGGAGACTTTGGAAAGGACGAGAACTACAAACTTATATTTCGTTACTATCTCAGTGCGAACTAAAAAAGTTATCAGACTTTAA
>JAJYKY010000002.1 GCA_021788195.1 bacterium
GTACTGAGGGAAAAAGGTGTCCGGGTCAGTTTGCCGGAACTTATGACTGCGGCAAAAAATGCCGGTTTAACTAATAAGAGGGAGAAGGAAGAGATGGCTGAAAAGTGGCAGGAGTTAGGTCTGCTTACGGATATTTAAAGATTCCTCCAGCCTGGTAAGAAAACTTTTCTGGGCGGGGAGGATTTTAACGGCGGCCCGGTCCAAAATAAAATAATTACCCCGGTCGATTTCCGGAAACTTCTGCCTTTTTCCTGATTTGGGAGGCCATTCCATCTCAAAAGTGTTGCTGGTCAGCTTTTCGGGGTCGAAGTTACCGTCTTCAAACGCCCAGGCGAAAACGGTCTTGCCGTTAAGGTAAATGACCGACCCGAGGTCTAAAAATATTTTGTCCTGGCTGACGGTTAGGCCGGTTTCTTCGGAAAATTCCCGGACAGCAGCGGCAAATAATTTCTCGCCCGGCTCAGGCCAGCCTTTGGGAATGCCCCAGACCCCGTTGTCCTTGTTTCTGAAATACGGCCCGCCGGGGTGGACCAGAAAAACTTCTAATTTTTTGTTCGGTTTCCGGTACATTAACAATCCGGCACTGATTTCTTTTTCGGGGTTCACAATATAGAGCATAACAAAAAGATATTCTTTTGCAATCCTTGACAAGAGCTAAAAAGTGCGCGTTAATAAATCTACGTCTTGGGAAGCCGACCTCTTTTTTGTGGCTGATTTGATACACATTGACCTCTTGCAACCCCCGGGAAATTTAATTTACACTGGTTCGGATTTCTGCCTCAATCTAACATGTCTTTACCCGTGGAGTTTTCTGATATCGCTCCCCAATATTGGGCCCTGGAAGGCGGCGGCGGCTGCGGCAAGGATACGGCAGTCGGCGTTTTAGCTCCGGAAATTACTCACCTGACCGGGCGGATAGTGGTCACGACCCGCGAACCGGGCGGGACGCCGCAGGCAGAAATTATTCGGGAACAGATTTTTAAAGCCAAAGGAAAAAAGGCCTGGACCGGCCTGCAGATTGTTGACGGCTTTAACCGGGCCAGAGTGCTTTTGGTCGAAGATTTTATCAAGCCGAATCTTTGTGCCGGGCGGCACGTTTTGACCGACCGCTACGCCGCTTCCACCTGGGCTTACGAAGGCGGCGGAGAGGGAGTTCCTTTTGACCTTATCGAAGAGATGCACCTGAAACGTGTCGGGCTTTTCGGGCCGGACGCGACTTTTTACCTAAGGCTGTCCGCTCCGAAGATTGGCTTAAGGAGAAAGCCGAAGCATATGGACAACGACGCTTTTGATCTGGAAACGGTCGAGTACCAAAGGCGGGTGCACGCCGTTTACGACCGGCTTTACGAGGAAAACCATAACCCTGACAACATTAATCCGATTTTCGGGCTCTGGTATTTAATTGACGCCGACTGTCCGCCGGACCAGGTCGCTGTTCAGCTCCAGCAAAAAGTGCGCCAGCATCTGGAACTTCAGGAAAGCCGGAAAATTTTTCTCTGATAGGGTACAATTCTTTCCGTGGCAAAAAGTTTTCCCGAAAAACATAAGCCGACGGAGGGCGGAAAAAATATTAACGGTGCCGTGGCCGACCTGGCCAGGGAGGAAATTATCCGTACTCTGGCACTTATGGCTGAACGCAGAAGGGAAAGGAAACGGCGCAAAGTGACGCCGCCGTCTTGAAAAAGCTAAAAAAGCTGGTAAAATAAAGACATCACTCACATCGGGCGCTATAATCCCTGACTTTCCGCTCCCGATGGTGGCTTAAGGGATTTTTCCAGAAGACATGAAAGATATTGCCTTAAAAGATTTGTTGGAAGCCGGTTGCCATTTCGGGCACCAGAGTACCCGCTGGCACCCGAAAGCTGCTGGCTATATTTACACGGAACGCGAAGGTGTTCATATTATTGATCTGGCTAAAACCCGGGAAGGGCTAGTTGCGGCCGGAAATTACCTTCGGGAGACGGCCAAAACCGGCGGGACGGTAATTTTTGCCGGGGTGAAGCGCCAGGCTAAGGGAATTGTCGCCGAAGCGGCTAAAAAGGCCGGAGTGTTTTACCTGACCGAGCGCTGGCCCGGCGGGCTTCTGACGAACTTCCCGGTCCTAAAAAAGAATCTGGACCGGATTACGGAACTGAAGGCCAAGTCCTCCGACCAGGGCTACACCAAAAAGGAACGGCTTTTGGCCTACCGGGAAATGGAAAAACTTTTGCGGCAGTACGAAGGTTTGGTCGGAATGGAAAGAATTCCGGAGGCCGTTTACCTGATTGATATTAAAAAGATGGCCGGGGCGGTTCGGGAAGCGCACAAAACGGGAGTTAAGATCGTCGCGATTACCGATACCAATGTCGATCCGAACCAGGTTGATTTCGGAATTCCAGCTAACGATGACGCCGTCGGAAGTATTAAAATAATTACGGATTATCTGGCGGACGCGTGGATTGAAGGGAAAAAGGAATATAAAGAACCGAAGGCCGAGGACAAATAATTTTAAATTTTAAACCGGTTTGAAAATTGAAACATTCATTTCAAATTTCAAATTTCGAATTGTAAATTTCCTGTGATTTCCGTAGATGATATCAAAAAACTCCGTGAACTGACCGGGGCCGGAATTGCCGACTGCCGGGAGGCTTTGGAAGAAACCGGCAGCGATATCGACAAGGCCGTTGAAGTGATCAAACAAAAAGGCTTGGAGAAAGCGGCGAAAAAGGCTGACCGGGAAACCCGTCAGGGCCAGGTTTTCTCGTATGTTCACGGGGGAAAAATCGGAGTTCTGGTAGCTCTTCTTTGCGAAACCGATTTCGTGGCCAAAACTGACGATTTTCAAACTTTAGGCAAAGAACTTTGCCTGCAGGTTGCCTCGATGGACCCCAAAACTGTCGATGAACTTTTAGCTCAGGAATACATCCGCGATCCGAAGTTGAAAATTGATGGTATGATTAAAGGGGTAGTGGGAAAGTTGGGGGAGAACATAAAGATAGGGGAATTTACGAGGATAACAATTTGAAATTTGTTTCACTTTGCGAAAGTAAATTATTACATAATTTTCCAAATTTTAATTGAATTTGAAAATTTAAATTTGAAATATTTAAAGTTGATCCCGATCGAATCGGGATTGATTTCAAATTTCGAATTTCAAATTGTAAATTGAGTGGACGATATCACTTCTCAAATCACTCCGAAATTTCAAAAGGCCATTGAGGTAGTCAAGCAGGATTTGGCAACAATCCGGACCGGCAAAGCCTCACCGCAACTGGTTGAAAATCTACCCATAGAGGCTTACGGAGCCAAAATGAAACTTCTGGAGTTGGCGACCATTGCCGCGTCCGACCCGACGACGCTTCTTATTACCCCGTTTGATGCCGGGAATACCGAAGCGATTGCCAAAGCCATTTCCGAGGCCAATTTGGGCCTGACCGCCATTCCCGAAGACACCAAAATCCGGGTAGTGGTTCCGCCGCTTTCCGAAGAACGCCGCCAGGAATATGTCAAGCTGGTCAAAAATAAAGTGGAAGGCGGGAAAATCATGATCCGGCAAATCCGCCACGATGCCATGGAAGATGTGGCCAAAGCCGAAGCCAATGAAGATGAAATAGTGCGGATGGAAAAAGAAGTCCAAACCCTGACGGATAAAATGGTGGCCGAACTGGATGTTTTGGCCGAAGCGAAAGAAAAAGAGTTGATGAGTCTGTAGCTATGCTGTTGACAATCGTTGTCTTTCTGGTAATCCTCTCGGTACTTGTTCTGGTTCATGAATCCGGGCATTTTTTAGTGGGAAAACTGTCGGGGATGGGCGTCGAAGAATTTGCTTTGGGGCTGCCTTTTACCAAACCGCTCTGGTCAAAAAAACTTGCTGACGGGATGAAACTGTCTTTCTACCCCGTGCTGTTTGGGGGATTTGTTAAGCTTCTGGGCGAAGAGCCCGACTCCGCTGAAGCTTCGCCGGGCAAGGGACCCGTAAAAGGGAAATATTTTTATAAAAGCAATGTCTGGCAAAGGATTGCGGTGGTCGTGGCCGGGGTGACGATGAATCTTTTTTTGGCTGTCGCCGCCTTTTATCTTTTTTTGGGCCTGTCCAATTTCCGCCTTTTGGTCCCGAAGTTAGCCGATTATAACTTTATCAGTCCGCACCGGAATTTAGTGGTTATCAGTGCGGTTGAAGACAACACTCCGGCCCAGACAGCCGGGCTTTCTTCCGGTGAGGTAATTGTTTCAGCTGACAATACCGGCTTCTCCGGCCTTGTCGATTTTCAGAGCTTTGTTAAAAAACACGCCGGAGAACCGATTAAACTGACTTTGAGCAATCTGGGTCTGACCAGCCAACGCCAGGTAACCGTGACGCCCCGGAAAAATCCGCCGGCCGGGCAGGGAGCGTTAGGAATCGGGATAGCCGAGGCTTACGATTTGGAATTTAAAACTCCCGGGCAAAAATTGACTTCCGGTTTAAGTTACGCCGCGGACATGTTTATTTATAACCTGCGCGTTCTTGGCTCGTTTATTTCTCTGGCTTTTAAAACCGGAAACACCGCACCCCTGTCCGAAAGCGTTTCCGGGCCAGTCGGGATCGGGGCGGCCGTCGGGGATATTTTGCAGTTGCCCTGGAACGAGGCCGTAAAACAGCTGATTAATCTTTTGGGGCTTTTGTCCCTGTCGCTGGCTTTTATGAACATTTTGCCGATTCCGGCTTTGGACGGCGGCCGATTAGCTTTCTTAATCGTGGAAGCCGTGACCAATAAAAAACTGGCGGCTAAATACGAAAACCTGATCAACCAGGCGGGGATGATTATTTTACTGGGCTTGATACTGCTGATTTCCTTTAACGATATTGTTAAAATCGTCGCCCCGTTCTTCGGAAAGTAATTTGGCAAGTTTGACAGGGAGATATCAAAGACGCGCCAGTTATCCCTTTGGGGTCGGAGAATATTTGACGGAATCATCCGCCCTGTCTGTCCACATACTGGAGGCCAACCCCTTAGGCATTCCGTCTTGCTCCGCTAAAGACTTATTGATAAACTTCATCTAGTGCGCCAGAGTCAATTATTTCCGAAAACTATTAAGCAAGCACCGGCGGGCGCGGTAGCCGTAAACCACAAACTCCTCGTCCGGGCCGGGTTTGTTGACCAGCTGATGGCCGGGTCATGGACGCTTTTGCCTCTGGGATGGCGGGTGATAAATAAGATAAACAACATTATTCGGGAAGAGATGAACGCTACCGGAGCAGAGGAAGTCCTCATGCCTTTGATGCATCCCAAAGAAGTTTGGGAGGAAACCGGACGCTGGAACAGCGCTTCGGAAATTATGTATAAACTCAGGGATGTCCGGGAAAAAGATCTGGCCCTCGCTTTTACTCACGAAGAAATCGTGCTGGATCTGGTGCGTAAGCACTTGCAGTCATATTCGGATTTACCCATCAAAATTTACCATTTTTCCACAAAGTTTCGTAACGAGCCCAGGGCTACCGGCGGGATTTTGCGCGGCCGGGAATTTATGATGAAAGATCTTTACAGTTTGCACGCCACGGAAGAAGATTTCTGGAAATATTATGAAGAAGTCAAGGAGGCTTATCTGAAAATTTTCTCCCGGTTGGGGTTAAACGCCATTATGACCGAAGCTTCCGGCGGAGTTTTCACCGATAAGCATACTCATGAGTTTCAGGTGGAAGCCGTTTCCGGCGAAGATACGATTTATGTGGATAAAACCGGTAAGGGGATTAATAAGGAAATTTTTGCCGGAACGGAAGCGGAGTATAAAAAGATCACCGCCATTGAGGTGGGCAATATTTTTGCTTTCGGCACTTATTACAGCGAAAAGATGGGCGTGTACTTTACGGACAAGGACGGCAACAAAAAGCCGGTGTGGTTTGGTTCTTATGGCATCGGGCCGACCCGGGTGATGGGTACAATCGTGGAAGTTTTCCATGATGAAAAAGGTATTGTCTGGCCGGAAAGCGTCGCCCCGTACAAATACCATCTGATCGGCTTAAACGGCAAAGGCGAAGATCTTTATAGAAAACTGCAGGATAATGGGGTCGAGGTTCTGTTTGACGACCGGGATGTTTCGGCGGGAGAAAAGTTTACTGATGCGGACCTGATCGGGATTCCGTTTCGCCTGGTCGTGTCCGATAAAACAGGGGATAAAGTAGAAATCAAAAACCGCAAGACCGGAGAGACTAAACTGGAGAGCCTGAACGTAATCCTTCATGAATAGTCCGGAATATATCGCAACCTGCCAGAATGCCGACTGCCCGGCCCGACGGATATCCGCCAAATCCTACAAAGAACTTCTGACTAAAGTTTGTGGCCCATCATCTTAGCAACCAGATTTTTACTTTTCGCGGCAATCCTGCCAGGCCTTGCCATTTATTTCCGATAGAACTCCATAACGGCGGAGAAAAACCGGAAGACAAAGGCTTACTGATTTTTCCGACCGAAGGGCCGGTAGACTTTGAACAACTGGGAATCAAAACTACCTTCGACCCGTTTTAACCGGCGATAATTTCTTCCAATTCCTTAATCCCGCCGAAGGCGATCCGGTCGGGGACTGCTGACTTAGTTCCCAGCATTAACGCCGGGGTGATCACGAAGTTGCCGAAACGGTGGTTAATTTTATCCAAAGCTGCCACCAGATGCCGTTTTTTAGCGGTTTCGTCGAAGAAAGATAACTGCTCCAGGTTGGTTTTCTCGAGGTTAAAACAGGACTCGGCCAAAATAGCTACCGGTTTGCGGTACGGAGCGTGGCAGAGGATTTTAAAAGCTATCCGGTAAATGTCCCGGGAGTCAAAAACAGGTTGAGACAAAGCTTTCCCTTGATGCCAGTACGACCCGTCCCGGTAGAGAAGAGAGACGTGGACGCCCCGGCAGTCGTACCCGGCCATACGCATCCGTAAACCGGTTTTTTCCACCAGTTTTTGTAAAATCGGAGCCAGTTGTTCCGGGGTACTGAGTGGCTTGGGCAAGGCAAAAGAATTGCCGTAACTGCGGCGCCCGAAAACGACATCGTCGGCTTCCCAGCCGCGCAATCGTAAATACCAGTCGTAGCCCGTTACCGAATGGAAAGCCTGTTCCAAAGTCCGACTGTCGGCGTTATAAAAATCCATCACGGTAAAAATGCCGGCCCCGTTTAACCGGACACAGTTGTTTTTCTTAATCCCGGTCAGGTCCATGAGATTAAGATGCCGGTAAACCTCCTGAAAATTAGCGGTGTTGATTTCGTCCAGGCCGTCCGGTTTGTGTAAGCCCGCAGCGATCTTGGCCAGATACCGGTTCGGGGCAATCCCGACGGAAATTTTTAAATGTTCACCGATTTCGTCCCGCAAACGCTGTTTTATTTCCGTCGCTACGGCAGACATGCCTTTTTGGTAAGCCGGATAGCCTTCGAGATCAAGAACAAATTCGTCAATGGATTTCGGGGTGACAGCAGAGGTGTAATCAGCCAAAAGTTTTTTTAACTTCAGATGAATGTCCCGGTATTTGTTCGGATCCGGCTCCAAAACGATAAGATCGGGGCAAAGCATTTTGCCGTCGCAAACGCGCATTCCGACTTTGACGCCTAACTTCTTCGCTTCAATAGACGGGGCGACAATGCAACCTTTCGGGGAGTTATAGGCGGCGACGGCTACGGGTTTGTTCCTTAAAAAAGGGTCAGCCTGCTGTTCGATGGAAGCAAAACAGGAATTTAAATCCAGATGCAGGATGGTGCTGGGTTTGGGATTGAAAGGCAGTTCCATGTTAGCCGGTTTCACCGTCATGAATTTCTTCGACGGTCCAAAGCAAGGTGTCCGTGTTTAAAACCAGGCGGAAAAAAGTGTCCCGGCTGGCGGCGGAAAAGACATGGAAGAGTGTCCGGCCGATCCGGAAAGTGTGGTGCAGACCGACTTTCTCAATTAAATATTCCCGGCCGTCAAACAGAATCTTTTTGGGAGCAACTTCCCTGGTTTTGTGGTTGGAGGAAAGTAAAACCGAGATCGGAGCCTGAAGTTTTTGTATCATAAGTTAGTTCTACCCGAAATAAACCCGAAAGGCAATGGCGCAAAATAGATCAAAAAATTAGGGTAAAATGGAGGCGAATGAGAATTCCCAAAGCAGTTCTGATTTTAGTTCTGGCCGGAATTATTCTGTATTTCCCGACGCTCTTTAACGGGTTTGTCTGGGATGACGAGGAACTGATTTTAAATAACACTCAGGTACACTCTTTAGCCAACTGGCCGGCTTTTTTATCCGGCAGTACTTTTAACAGCGGCGGCGGGGGGAATTTGGCCGGACTTTACTACAAGCCGTTGATGACCATGGCTTTTTCTCTGCTTTACACCCTGTTCGGGCCAAGCGCCTGGGCTTTTCATGCTTTTCAGATCGGTATCCATATTGCCAACGCCGTCCTTCTTTTTTACCTGCTGCGGCGGCTTTTCTCACCGTACCGGGTGCCGGGGGTGCTGCCGGAAATTTTGGCCATGCTCTTTCTGATTCATCCGATTAATACGGAGGCGACGGTCTACATTGCGGATTACCAGGATGTCCTTTTCTTCTTTTTCGGTATTTTAGCTTTTCTTTCCGTCTTAAAAACCGGCGACAGGCAATTAAAAACAGCTCCGGCAAAACCGGTACTTGTGTGGTCGGGACTGATTCTTCTGTCTCTTTTATCCAAAGAAACCGGAGTCGTGTTTACGGCCGTAATTTTCGTCTATATTTTCCTTTTCTCCCGGGAAAAATTAAGATATTTTGTGCCGGCGGGAATTTTAGCGGCCGGAGTTTACGCCGTTTTGCGTTTCGGGGTGGCCCATATTTTCTTTAACAAGCACGGCCTGACGCCGATAACGACGATGCCCCTTTCCGACCGGTTGATAAATATTCCGGCGATAATCTGGTTTTACCTGAAAACTTTCTTCTGGCCGCAAAATCTGGCCATAAATCAACAATGGGTGGTACGAAGTATTGACCCGATTACGGTCTTGGCTGATTTAGGGATTTTGGGCGGCTTGGGAGGTTTGGGGGTACTGGTCTATAAAAAGAAACGGGAAATTTTTCCGCTTTGGGTTTTCTTTTTAATCTGGTTTTTGCTGGCCCTGACTTTTCATCTGCAGATTTTCCCCCTGGACCTGACTGTTTCCGACCGTTGGTTTTATCTCCCGGCTGTCGGACTTTTAGGAATGCTGGTTCTGGCCGGCGGTCTTAAAAGATGGGGAAGACGGGAAATTTTGGGTTTTTGGATTATTGTCTTAATTCTGTCCGTAAGGACCTGGATGCGGGAGTTTGACTGGCGCGACGGTCTGACCTTGTACCGCCACGATATAAATTTGTCGCCGAACGCTTTTGATTTGGAAAATAATTACGGCGTGGAGCTTTTCCGGCACGGAGACCTAGCTGACGCTAAAGTGCATTTTATCAGATCGACAGAGCTTAGCCCGCAGTGGTGGACAAACTGGAACAACCTCGGGGTCATTTACGAACGGGAAGGAAACCCGGCCGAAGCGGCCGAAGATTACCGGAAAGCCATTGATAACGGGAATTATTACCTTGCTTATGAAAACTACGCAGCCATCCTTTTGAAAACGGGGAAAAACGCTCAGGCCCGGGAGTTTCTGGAAAAAGAAGCTTTGCCCAGACTGCCCTTTAACGTGAGGCTAAAGGAGCTTTATGCCTTATCTCTCCAGTTGCCCCGGTAGTTCAAAAGGACTAAAATAGCGGTTACGCAGAAGTTGTTTCTGTTTATTGTTCGTGGAAGGATAAAGGTAATCGAAGAAAGGAAGGTGCAAAGTTATTATGGTAGTCGTTAAAGCCCAACCCGGCCAGTCATCGGATCAGGTCATCAGAGCTTTCCAAAAAAAGGTCCTCACGGAGGACATTTTGGGCGAGCTTAAAAAAAGGGAGTTTTATCAAAAACCCGCCTTAGTACGGAAGGCAAAAGCCATGGCAAGAAAACATCCCAACCGGAGACAAACCTACTAAAATTACTAATTTCTAATTGACCTAATTTCTGAATTATTTAGGAATTAGTAATTAAGATATGCTTTTAGATCAGCTCCAGTCAGAGTTAAATGCGGCGCTTAAAAATCGCGATCAGCTTCGTGTG
The DNA here is from genome assembly GCA_021788195.1 of bacterium. Lineage (GTDB taxonomy): Bacteria > Patescibacteriota > Microgenomatia > JAMCZE01 > JAMCZE01 > JAJYKY01. The sequence continues at coordinate 10,063 of JAJYKY010000002.1, forward strand.
GGGACCCTCCGGTTTTTGTTGGGCGCGATTTTTAATTTCCAGATTGAGAAGGGCAAGGATTATGTGGCTTGTGACAATGATGTTTTGAATATTATTGCCCGGCAGGTCAAAACCCACCGGGAGTCGATTGAAATGTTCGGAAAGGGCGGGAGAAACGATCTCGTTGATCGGGAAAAGGCGGAACTGGCAATTTTGGAAAGCTATCTGCCGGCCCAGATGAGCGAAGGAGAAATCAAAGTTAAAATTACCCAGATTAAGGAAAATAATCCGGGACTGGATTTCGGGGGATTGATGAAATTGGCGATGGGAGAACTGCGGGGAAAAGCCGACGGAGCGGTAGTTTCCCGGCTGGTAAAAGAGGTGGTATCCTGAGTATGCCGGACATTCAGATCAACTGCGAATCGCGGTACAAAACCAATAAAGAATTTCTGGCCAAACATTTGGCCAGGGTTTTGGACGAAGAGGGAATTAAGGGAAGTACGGCGGTTTCGGTTCTGATCTGCGGCAAGAGGAAAGTCCGGGAGCTGGCCCGCCGTTATCTTCGGGCTCCGGAAGACCATAACGTTCTTTCCTTCGTTTATTCGGAAATTAAAAAGCCCTTCGTAGATTATCCGGACAATACTCTGAACCTGGGCGAGATTGTAGTCTGCTATCCCTTGGCCCAGGAAGAAGCGATGGAAGAAAACAAAATGGTGGACCAGGCTGTAGCCGAACTGGCCGAACACGGTTTGAGACATTTATTAGGCCAGCACCATGAGGAATAAAATTTTCAATGATTGAAAATTGATTTATGTACTACACAAAATATCGTCCTCAGACATTTGCCGAGCTGGATAACGAAAGAATCAAACAAACTTTAGTTCCGGCAATTTTGAATAACAAGGTTTCCCACGCCTATCTTTTGACCGGGCCGCGGGGGACGGGGAAAACTACCACCGCCAGGCTTATAGCAAAAACTCTAAACTGCCAAAACCGAAAGACGGGCGAGGAACCCTGCAACCGGTGCGATTCCTGTTTGGCTATTATGGAAGGAAGAAGCCTGGATGTTGTCGAGATTGATGCTGCGAGCAACACCAGCGTTGAAGACATCCGGGATCTTCGGGAAAAAGTGAAACTGGCGCCGACCGTCGGGCCTTACAAGATTTACATTATCGACGAAGTGCACATGCTGTCAAACAGCGCTTTCAACGCTCTTCTGAAAACTTTGGAAGAACCGCCGTCCCATGTGGTTTTTGTTCTGGCGACGACCGATCCGCAAAAGTTACCGGCGACCGTTATTTCCCGGTGCCAGCGTTTCGACTTTTCCGCGGGGAGCAGAGAGGAAACTACCCGGGCGATAAAAAGAGCGGCCAAGGGCGAAGGTTTGGAAATTGAGGAAAAAGTTTTGGAGCAAATCGTCAATCTTTCTTCCGGATCCTTCCGCGACGCGCATAAAATTCTTGAGCAATTGGCTTCCCAGAGTGCTAAAATCACAATGTCGGGTATTGAAGCGCTAAAACCTCAAATCTCTTCCGATGTTAGCGAAAAATTTCTGATAATTCTTATTTCCGGCAAGGTTAAGGAAGCTTGGGAACTTTTGGACCGCCTTTCCGCTCAGAATGGTCAGATAAAAAGCTTAATTGAAGAAACCGTGGCTCTGCTGCGGGAAGAAATTATGCGCCGGAGCGGGATTTTACCCGGCGGGGAAAAAATTTCTTTAACAACAGCGGAAATTACCGATCTTTTAAGCCGCTTAAATAAGGCTTATGGAGAGTTACGCGATGCGGTTACCCCGGCCTTACCTTTGGAACTGTTAGTTGTTGAATGGCATAACCGAAAAGGCCAGCCGATTTCAAAAATAGAAGAGCCGGAAGAACGGGCTAAAGAAGAGAAAACGGAAATCGTAAAAACTCAGAAGACGGAAAATGTTGCGTCGGATCGCGACGAAAATTTAAATCTAACGAAGGAAAACTGGCAGGAAGTTTTGGCCAAAACCAAGCCGTTTAACCATAGTCTGACGGCCTTTCTGCGGGCGGCCAAACCCCGGGAATTTCGCGGCAAAATCTTGATGGTTGAAGTGGCCTATAAGTTTCATTTGGAGAAGCTGTCGGAAGAGAAAAATCGGCACATCGTGGAAGAAGTTATTTCTGATATAATAGGCAGAGCAATTCGGGTGAAATTCGAACTGGCAAGAAAAGAGTAAGGGGGTGCAGATTTATGGGAATGTTTGACGGATTAAAACAGCTTGGTGACTTAAACCAAATGCGCCAGCAGGCGCAAAAAATTCAGCAGCAGCTCGCAGCCGAACGGATTGAAGTTTCCAAACAAACCGGCAAAGGACTCTTAAAAATCGTGATGACCGGCGACCAGAAAATTGTGGAAATTTCTCTGGATGGGGCGCGGGATAAGGAACTGGAACAGGCGCTGGGGGAAGCTCTTTATAAGTCGCAGATGGCCGCTGCCGGTAAACTCCAGCAATTGTCCGGAGGGAAATAATAAGATCTCTGGCTGCTTGCGATTATTTTTTCTGCGCCGGTGTTATCTATTTTAAGGGCCTGCCGGCTCGCCGTCACCCTTCTAATACGAAGGTATGTCTTATCCGAAACAAATTCAAAACCTGATCGAGGCCTTTCAGAGGCTTCCCGGTGTTGGGGAAAAAACGGCGGCCCGGCTGACCTTTTACCTTCTTCATGTCCCGGATACGGAAATTAATAAACTTGGGAATGCTGTCTTAGGATTAAAGAAAGATATCTTTTTGTGTTCAATATGTAGAAATATTAGCGACAAGGAGGTCTGCGAAATTTGCAGTAATTCTTCCCGGGACAAAGCCATAATTTCCGTGGTCGAACAACCGCTGGATGTTTTTAGCTTCGAAGCCACCGGGAAGTACTGGGGCTTTTATCATGTTCTCCACGGCGTGATTGATCCTCTGCACGGTGTCGGCCCGGACGAACTCTATCTTAAGGATTTGCTGATCCGGCTGGGCCCGGGCTCGCCGGTTAAAGAAGTGATTTTGTCCTTAAATCCGACAATGGAAGGGGAAGCGACGGCCATGTACCTGGCTAAACAGATAAAGGAACTGAACCCGAAAGTGGCCATAACCCGGCTGGGAGTCGGGATGCCAATCGGCGGCGATATCGAATATGCCGACGAGACGACCCTTTCCCGGGCTCTCGAGGGGCGCAGGCCCTTTTAAAATTTTCACCGTGAACAAATAAGGTGACGAACAAAAATTTAATCTCAGAGGCAAAGGACAGGCTGAAAACGGTTATGGATCCGGAGTTGAACGTCAATATCGTCGATTTGGGACTGATTTACGGGATAACCGTGAAAAACGGTACCGCCAATATTCTTCTGACTTTAACTACTCCGGGCTGCCCGTTAAGCCCGGTTTTCGAGGCGATGATAAAAGAAGCCCTGAAAGAGGTGAACGGCGTGAACAACGTTCGGGTCGAGCTGACTTTTATCCCGCCCTGGACCCCGGACAAAATGGCCTCCCAGGCTCGGACAGCCTTAGGCTTTTAAAGCGGCTTTGGTTGGAGTAGAATTAAAGTATGGAAGGCATCATCAAGCCAAAAGCCCTGCAGAAGGGAGACACGATCGCGATTATTGCTCCTTCGGAACCGATTAATAAATCCCAACTCGAAAAGACCCGCCGCTTTTTAGAAAACACCGGCTACAAAGTTAAGGCCGGCGAAAACGTTTTAGCCGCTATCGGTGACTATGTCGCCGGAACTCCGGCCCAGCGGTCAGCGGATTTCAATTGGGCCTTTGCTGATCCGGAGGTTAAAGCGGTTTTTATGGCGGTTGGTGGTTTTGGCGCCGGCCAGATTTTGGACAAGATTGATTTCAGTGTTATCCGGGCCAATCCGAAGATTTTTGTCGGTTACTCCGACGCGACGACTTTGCAATTAGCCATGCTGGCGGAAACCTGTCTTTTAACTTTCCACGGGCCGAATGCGATCTCGCTTCCGGATTTTCGTCCGGCCGGCTACACGATGAGTAACTTCTGGCGGCAGCTTTCGGCTCCGGAAGGCGAGATTCAGCCAAAGACGACGGTTGTTCAGCCGCAGTCGGTCTGGCAGGAGATCCGTCCGGGCAAGGGCGAGGGGATCCTGTTTGGCGGGAATTTAAGCTGTATCAGCAAGCTTTTAGGAACCCGCTGGGATCCGTTACCGGCTTTGGACAAACACTTCGGCCCGGACGCTAAATACTTGCTTTTCTGGGAGGAAGATTATGAACAGTTTTCGGAAATCATGCGCAGTCTTTGGCAAATCAGAAATACCGGCTTTTTTGCCAAACTTTCCGGGATGATTGTCGGAAAACTGACGGCGGTTGCGGAAGTGGATTACCGGGTTTTTCCGACAAAAAAGGAGCTGATCCGGGAAATTACCGAGCCGTTTGGGATTCCGGTTCTTTACGGTGTGGATTTTGGCCACGAGGTCCCGCGGGCCACGTTTCCGATCGGGGTTCGGGCAATGATGGATGCGAAAGAAAAAAAGCTGGAAATTTTAGAGGCGGCCGTGGTCTAAAAATAATTGAAAATTGGAGTTAAGGTTGGGAAATTGATATTATTAAAGTTATGAAATTTCAGATTTCGAACACATTCGAAAATCTCACCGGCGGGGTGGCGCGGAGTATAGGCCAACAGGTGGCCGGCCTGCCGGGAGATCTGGCCCGGAAAGCAGAAGAGCAGGTTTTGGGAGGCAAGCCTTCGGAAGAAACCGGGCCGGGAGGGAACGGCCAAACTCCCGAACAGAAGAGCCCCCTGTCCCCGGGCTACAGAGTGCAGGATTTTAAGCGGGCCCAGCAAAGAATTGCCGAAATCCGCTCCCGGATTGCGGCCATGAACAAGCAGACGATTACTTCCCAAACCGAGCAGGCGAAAAAATTAAATATTGCCCCGGCCGGCCCGACCTTTAGACCTGCTCCGGAAAAGCCGCCGGTCTCCGAACTTCCGGTCTCGGCCAAGCAAGGTAAAGGCACGGGCGAAATTACCCGCGGCGCAATCGGATAACCCCATTTAATCTCTCCAACTTATTTTCCGATCGCAAAATAAGTTGACAACTTTTTAACTCTCAGACACAATTGCCTTAGTGGACGAAGAATTAGAAGAAAAGATAGTTAATTATCTTGACAGCTTGGGTCAACGAGCTCCTCTCGAAAGGATCCTGTTATATTCTCTCCTTGGTGCTTCAGCTGCCGGTGCGGTCAGTCTTTCGGCTTTGGTACCCGGCTTGGCCAAACTTTTTTCCCGGCGCGGCCGGAAATACAATTATTGGTCGCTTCGGCGTTCACTAAAGAATTTGCAAAAGAAAGGGTTGGTGGCTGTCGATCAGAGGAATGGTGAGGAATATCTGCAAACGACGGATAAAGTTAGCTTTGAAAGTCGAGGCATCTTTCAGGAAAATGCTCTCGGTGAGGTTAAAATCCGGAAATCCAAAGCCTGGGACGGAAAGTGGCGGGTAGTGATTTTTGACGTTCCGGAGAAGTTAAGGAAAGCCAGGGATAGATTCAATAGAAAATTAAAGCAACTCGGGTTTATTTGTATTCAGCGAAGTGTCTTTGTTTATCCTTTTCCTTGTGAGCCCGAAGTAATCAAAACAGCGGAAATTCTGGAAGTAAATACTTATGTGCAAATCTTTGAAGCAAAATTTCTATCCAACGATTATCTGTTAAAAAAGAAATTCAGTTTGTAATTACTTATTCCGCGATCGCAAAATAAGTAGAGGCTGTCGGCAGGCAGGAGTTTCGAGTATACTAATCGTATGGCGCTGAAGTTGTACAACACCCTGTCCAGGAATTTGGAAGAATTTAAGCCGATTAAACCCGGCGGGGTCGGGATTTATTCCTGCGGCCCGACGGTTTACTGGAACCAGCATGTCGGTCATATGTACGCTTATGTCCAATGGGACGTCCTGGTCCGGGCTCTGGAATATTTAGGCTACAAGGTGAACTGGGTGATGAACGTGACCGACGTCGGGCACATGACTTCGGATGAGGATACGGGAGAGGATAAAATGGAAAAAGGCGCCGCCCGGGAAGGCGTCTCGGTCTGGGACCTGGCCAATAAATATATTGCCCAATTTGAAGAAAGTCTCCGCCTTTTAAACGTGGAAATGCCCCATATCGTCCGGGCGACAGAGCATATTCCGGAGCAGATTGCCTTAATCGAAAAGATTCAAAAAAATGGTTTTGCCTACCGGACAAAAATGGGGGTGGTTTTTGATACCGGTAAAGATCCGGAATACGGCAGGTTTGCCAATCTCGATTTAACAAAGCAAAAATCGGAAGAACGCCAGGAAGCCGACCCGGAAAAGAAAAACCCCTGGGACTTTTTCCTTTGGTTCACCGGCAAACCAACTCACATTATGAAGTGGCCCAGCCCATGGGGAGAAGGTTTCCCGGGTTGGCATATTGAGTGTACGGCTATGTCAACCAAATATTTGGGCGAGCCGTTTGATATCCATACCGGCGGGATGGAACATATTCCGGTACACCACACCAACGAAATTGCTCAGGCTTACGCCGCTTTCGGCCGGCCCTCGGCCAATTATTGGCTCCATAATTCTCACTTGTTAGGGAAAGGCGGCGTGAAGATGAGTAAAAGTCTGGGAAACTTCGTCACCGTGGAAGAGCTTAAAGAGAAAGGCTACGAGCCCTTGGCCTTAAGGTATTTTATTTTGAATTCCCAATACCGGACCGGGGCCAGCTTTAGCTGGGAAGCGCTGACGGCAGCCCAGACCGCTTTGGAAAAATTGCGGCGCCGGGCTCAGAGTTTAAGGAAAGGGGAAAGTTATGCTGAAGAATTTAAACAGGCCTTGGAAGATGATTTGAATCTGCCAAAAGCCCTATCTGTCGCCTGGAAGACCCAGGACCGGGCGGCGCTGGAAAAATTTGACGAAGTTTTAGGCCTGCGGCTTTTTGAAACCAAAGAGGAAATAATTCCGAAAGAGGTAGAAAAACTTTTAGCCGAGCGGGAAAAACTGCGGACGGAAAAAAAGTTTGCCGAAGCGGATGAAGTGCGTCAAAAGATTTCCGGTCTGGGCTACACCGTAGAGGACACGCCGGAAGGGGCAAAGGCCCGCAAGACATGATACCATGTATCTATGCCCGGGTTTGGAAAGATTGCCGTTGCCCTTTTTCTTTTCCTTGTCTTCTTGAATCTTCTTGTTCTGGACTTCTTTGTTTTTAAAACCCGGAACGAGGTGGACAATTTGGACGCGAAACTGGGCAACCTGTCTTTGGATGTCCGGATGCTGGCCGATAAGGTGAACACGGCTCCTCTCTTACCGGCGCTTCCGGTGCCAACAACGTCCTTAGCGACTCCGTCCGTCGGGCTGACCCCGGCTGACCTTAACCGGATTGCCGCCTTGGCTAGCCAGATGACGACCAACGCTCAGAACAATCAACCCGCCGCTCCTGCCCCGGCGGTCACCCGGGAATTCGTGATTCCCTTAGGTTCCGGGTCAACCTCCCAGACGAGCCAGTGGGTGGATATTGATACCGCCCAGGCGCAAATTAACAGCGCCAATTACTCCAATATCAAGGCGGCTTATTTTGAAGTGGTCATGCATATTGCCGGAGCAACGGGAGAAGTAAAAGCCCGGCTTTTGGAAACGACAGTTCCTTTTTACTACGGCGAGGAATTAAAAACCCAGTCAACGACCGGGGAATTTTTATCGACTCCGATGATTCTTCAAGCGGGTAACCGGACCTACAAAGTTCGGCTTTATGTCCAAACCGGAACTGCTGTTTTGGATTCAGCCAGGATAAGAATAGTAACTCAGTAAATTGATGGTAAATGTCCGTAAAGCCACCGGCGAGCTGGAACCGTTTGACGAAAATAAACTGCGCTCTTCTGTTGGCCGGGCGGGGATTTCCAAAGAACTGCAGGATCAGGTGATCAGCCATATTAAAGCCAATCTCTACCCGGATGTTCCCAGCGCCGAAATTTACCGCCAGATTCTGGATTATCTGGGCCGGTCCCGTTACCCGCATACCCGAAGCCGCTACACTTTAAAACAGGCGATTATTGAGTTGGGGCCGAGCGGCTACCCGTTTGAAAAATATGTCGCGGCCCTTTTACGCCATCAGGGATACGAAACAGAAACCGGGGTGGTGATGGCCGGTAAATGCGTGACTCACGAAATTGACGTGGTCGCCAAAAAAGACGGCCGGACAATTTTGGTCGAATGCAAATTTCATAACCAGTCGGGGATTCGCTCGGACGTTAAGATTCCGCTTTATGTTCAGGCCCGGTTTGAAGATCTGGGAAAAAGTTTTTCCGAAGTCTGGCTGGTGACCAACACCAAATGCACTTCCGACGCGATAAAATACGCCGAGTGCGCCGGGATGAAAATTGTCGCCTGGGGGTATCCGGAACGAGGCAATTTGCAAGACTGGATCGAGGACGCAAAATTATATCCGGTCACCAGTCTGTTTTCCTTAACGCCGGCGCAACGGACTTTGCTTTTGGAAAGAAATTTTGTTTTGTGCCAGGATTTGATTTCCAATATGGAAGCTTTAAAAATTCTTCACCTTAACAATCAGGAAGAGTCTGCCCTGAAAGATGAGGTAACCACGTTATGCCGATAATTTTTGCCGCTTTAACTTTTTTCTCGACGCTTTTAGGGGGTTTAGTGGCCCTGCGGTACAAAGACAAACTGCATCTGATTTTGGGCTTTACGGCCGGAGTATTGCTCTCCGTCGTGGCGTTTGATATTTTTCCGGAAATAATTATCTTGGTGGGCCGGGAAAAGTTTGACCCGGTTTTCCCGATGCTTTTCTTGGTCGGCGGGTTTTTAGTGTTTCATATTTTGGAAAAGGGGATTTTAATTCACCACTCCCATGAAGAAGAATACGTCGCCCATAAACACCCGACCGTCGGTTTGCTTTCGGCCCTGTCGCTTTCGGCCCATTCGTTTCTGGACGGTTTGGGAATCGGTTTAAGTTTTCAGGTTTCGCCGGTTTTGGGAACCTTGGTGGCCGTCGCCGTTGTTTCTCATGATTTTTCCGACGGATTAAACACGGTTACTTTAATGCTTCTGCACAAAAATACTTTGCGGCGGTCGGTGTGTTTATTACTGCTGGACGCTCTGGCCCCGATTTTAGGGGTTCTTGCGGCCTACGGTTTTTCCCTGTCGCCGATTTTAATTTTGGCCTACCTTGGCTTTTTCGCCGGATTTTTACTGTACATCGGGGCGGCGGATATTTTGCCCGAAGCTCATAGCCAGCACTCTTCCTGGAAAACGGTTTTGGCCACCGTCCTCGGGACGGTTTTTATTTTCCTCGTCAGCCGGATGATGTAATTCTGTTAAAATAGCGCTGTGGCGGAAAGATTAATTCACGGCCGGCCTTATTCTTTTTGGCGCGAGCTGGGGATGGATCCCGGGAGCCGCTGGTTTGGCACACCAAAAGACCGGACTAAAAACTGTGCGGCTTGCGAATTGAAAATAACAGTGGACGGGCGGGAGTGGTGCGCTTTCGGAGCCGGAAAAACTTTGGAAACCCGGACCGGGGCTAAAAGATGTGTCCTTCTTGACAAACAAACCGGCAAACCCTCTATCTTCTGGCCCAACTGGGTCTGGAAGGAAGAATAAACTCCAAACTTGCCCTGCTGAATTTTCCGCGGTAGTCTGAAAGAAATGGGAAAAGAAGAGGAGAAAGAGACGGAGAGAGAATGGCAAAGATGTCCCCACTTATTTCTTTCTGATCCCTTTCCAGAAGTAGATAATTCCTAACACCAGGAAGGCGATTAAAGCTGTCCAAGTGATTGCTCCTAAAATTCCCCAGCCGCCCATCATCGATCCGTAGGCACCGTAACCAAAACCCATCATTGGCCAAACACCTCCGATCATCGGGGAAAAACCATTACCGTTTTGCGAAATTGCGGCGTTGGGGTTGCAGCCGCTGAATCGTTCGCCCATGGCAATATGCATCTGCTTCTCACCGTTTTTCCCAAACCGCTGGATCATCGCCTGATCCATAATCTCATGCGCCGATCCCGTCATCTGGCCCATAAAGTAGTCTCCTAATTTATCGAAGTCGTCCGTCGTCAATTTATCGCAGGTTACCTGTTTATTTTGCAACTGCTGCCAGATTTGCTGTCCGGCTTGCTCATCCTGGTTATTATCAAAAAAACCTTCCATCACCCCGCCCATATTAAACGCCAATACCGGCCGGGTAATAGTGAAGACAATCAAAAAAAGAGGGAGGCGAGCAGTTTCATTGCCGGTATTATAACCCTCCGGAGATTAAAAAAAACATTAAGATCTGGGGCAATTTTTGTTACTTCATCCCCGCGCTAAAGCGGGCAAATTGGATAAAAAGAAGAGTGAAGGCCAGAACCATAATAAGCGGGGCAAAATCCGAGAGGTAATTTTTCTTCCCCGGCTGGTAGCGGCGAAGCAGGAGAGAATTGCCAACCACCGACACCGAACTTAAGGCCATGGCCAATCCCGCCAACTCCGGCTTTAAAATTAATCCGGCAAACATAAAAACCCGGGCAGCAATCGGAATGCCAATTGTGTTGTAAAAAAGTGCGAAAAACATATTCTGTTTGATTTTGCTCAGAGTGGACTTAGACAGGTCAAAAGCGTTGGCCACATCCCGCAGGTCATTTCTAATAATCACAATTCCGCCGGTTTCCATCGCCACATCCGTTCCGCTACCCATGGCAATGCCTAAATCCGCCTGAGCCAGGGCCGGGGCGTCGTTAATCCCGTCGCCGACCATCGCCACGAACGAATTTTTAATTTTCAATTTTAAATTTTTAATGGCCTCGGCCTTGCCTTCGGGTAAAACATTAGCCATGACATTGGTGATACCAACCTGGGACGCAATAGCCTGCGCGGTGCGTTCGTTGTCGCCGGTAATCATCCAGGTCTGAATGCCCATTTTTTGGAGTTTTTCGATCGCCTCCGGGGAAGTGTCTTTAACCGTATCGGCTACGGCGATTAAGCCCAGAGTCTTTTTGCCGGAGAGAAGAGCCATTACGGTTTTTCCCTGGACCTGCAGTTTTTCTACCTCGGCCGTTTTATCCGGCTTGCCGAAAAAATATTTGGTTTCGCCGATGGTCCCTTCGACACCCCGGCCGGGGAGGGCGTGGAAATATTTGACAGGCTGCAGGGTCAGACCCTGACTTTGGGCGTGCTTGTAAATGGCTTCGGCCAACGGGTGTTCGGATAATTTTTCCAAACTGGCGGCAATCTGTAAAACTTCGTTTCCGCCGAAAACCTCGGTTACGACCGGTTTGCCATTGGTAATGGTGCCGGTTTTGTCGAAAACGATGGTGTTAATTTTTCCGGCAATTTCCAGAGGTTCTCCGCCCTTAACTAAAATCCCGTGTTGGGCACCCATGCCGGTGCCGACCATAATGGCTGTCGGGGTGGCTAAACCCAAAGCACAGGGGCAAGCGATAACAATCACCGCCGTAAAGGCCATCAGGGCAAAAGACAAAGGCTGTCCTAAGAAAAAGAACCAGGCAATAAAAGTGATCACGGCCGCGGTGATAACTGCCGGGACAAAGACCGCGGAAATCCGGTCGGCAAAAGCCTGGATCGGGGCTTTGGACCCCTGGGCTTCCTCCACTAATTTGATGATTTGGGACAACATGGTTTGGGAGCCGACTTTCGTCGCTTTGAAATCAAAACTGCCGGTTTTATTCATAGTCGCGCCGATAACGGTATCGCCGGCGTGTTTCTCGACGGGTAAACTTTCGCCGGTGACCATCGACTCGTCAATGCCGGAAGAGCCTTTGGTGATAACCCCGTCCACGGGAATCTTTTCTCCGGGGCGGACAAGAATAATGTCGCCGACGGCAACCTCTTCGATGGGAATATCGACGGTTTCTTTGCCCCTAATGACTCGGGCGGTTTTGGCCTGCAGGCCCACGAGTTTCTTAATCGCGTCCGAGGTCCGGCCCTTAGCCTTGGCTTCCAAATATTTTCCCAGAATAACGAATGTAATTAAGAAGGCGGAAGTTTCAAAATAAAGATCTCCATGGCCCAGAGTTAAATTAATCAGACTGTAAAAGTAGGCGACAGAAGTGCCAATAGCTACCAGGCTGTCCATATTAAAAGTCTTCATCCGTAATGCTGACCAGGCGCTTTGGTAAAAAGATGCGCCAATGATAAATTGAATCGGCGTGGCCAAAACCAGGGAAAAATATTCAGAATATGGCAGCCTCCAAAACATAAAAACCAGAAGCGGCAAGGACAAAATAAAGGAAGCCGAAAACCTTTTTTCTAAAAGAGATATTTCTTCTTCGTGACGGTGGTAGTTCTCTTCGGTTGAAGCCCTGTACCCGGCTTTTTCAACAGCGGCGATTAAATCGGAAGTTTTTACTACCTGCGGGTCAAAAGTGACTAATGCTTTCTCGGAGGCAAAGTTGACGTTGACTTTTTTGACACCAGGAGTTTTGGACAGAGATTTTTCGATCAGCAAAGCGCAGGAGGAACAGTGCATGCCGGAAAGGGCAAGCTTGGTTTCCATTTATTTTTTTGCAATAACTTTCATAACTTCATCTATGACTTCCCGGTCCCGGCCTTTTTTAATCGCGTCAGCGACGCAGGTTTCCAGGTGGTTTTTTAGGATTGTTTGATCTGCTTGCTTTAAAGCTGCCTGGACCGAAAGAGATTGGTGAATAACATCAATGCAATAAGCGTCCCTTTCGAGCATGGTGATAATCTTATCCAGTTGCCCCCGGGCAATTTTTAAACGGTGCACGATTCGGTGTTGAACGGATTTATCACGCGGGATTCCTTTCGGCATATTTTATACCCCATGGGGGGATATAACAAATTTATAACAATCTCTGTAGACTTGTCAAGACTCGTTTCGGGATGTTAGGATTGACCACAACGATGCCGAATTTTTGGCTTATCTTTACGACAGGGCTTTTAACCGGCGGATTGACGTGTCTTGCCGTTCAAGGGGGACTACTGGCTACTTTAATCGGCCAGAAATCGGCGGCTTCTCAAAGTAAAAACCAAAATGCGACACCGATATTTTTGTTTTTGGCCGCAAAACTTTTTGCCTATACAATATTAGGGTTTTTTCTCGGCTGGCTGGGCTCCTTTTTCCAGTTTTCTTTGGCCTTCAGGGCAGTTTTGACTGCGGCGGTAGCCGTATTTATGCTGGGGACCGCTTTAGCCCTGCTCGATGTTCACCCGATTTTCCGCTACTTTATTATCCAGCCGCCGAAATTTTTAACCCGGATAGTCCGTGACCAATCAAAATCAAAGAGCATTTTTGGCCCGGTAATTTTGGGAGCGATGACCATTTTTGTGCCCTGCGGAACCACCCAGGCGATGATGGCCTTAGCTATGGGCACAGGCAGCGCCGCGCTGGGAGCCGTTATTATGTTTGCCTTCATTTTAGGAACCACGCCGTTGTTTTTTATTCTGGGGTATGGGGCCAGCCGGTTAGGCACTGTTTTTCAAAAGCCGTTCCGGACAGTAACGGCAGCGGTCATTGTCCTGATTTCCGTTTACAGTCTTAACAGCGCTCTGATTATGTCCGGGAGCAGTTGGTCGTTAGACGGGTTAGCCGGTGAAGCTTATTGCGCCATCTCTTTTTGCCACCAGGCAACGGTAGCCGGGGCTCAAACCGAAGCTCCGAACAACGAAGTGACAGTGAACATTACCGCTTCGGGCTATTCTACCGACCACGAGGCGATTGCGGCAGGAAAATTGGTTACCATGCATCTGATCAACACCGACGGCCGCGGTTGCCAGCAGTCTTTTATGATTCCGAAACTCGGGATTTCCCGGATTGTCCGGCCGGGCCAGTCGGCTACGATCCAGTTTACTGCTCCGGATCAACCCGGCGAGTTAACTTTTAACTGTAGTATGGGGATGTTTCGCGGCAGTTTGAGAGTGATATGACCAAAAAAACTTTTAAAATCAAAGGCATGCACTGTTCCTCCTGCGCCATGCTGATCGAAGGCGATTTGGAGGATAAAGGAGTTAAAGCTAACTGCAGTTACGCCAAACAAAATCTGGATGTCGAGTTTGACCCGAAAAAAATTTCCGAAGAAGAAATTAGAAAAACCGTTAAAGACTCCGGTTACGAAGTGACTGAGTAAAAATTTTCCGGTCCACTTTTTTTATTTTGATCTTCCGATTTTTGGCCGAAAGAAACCGATAGAGAATCTTGTAGGTGTCCAGATCAAACCGCCCAGTCCCTTTGACAAAATCAGGGCCGTCATCGGGGTTATTTATGGTGCCGAGGTAGCACCATTGGTCAACTAAATGCCATTCTTTTTTATCACTGTCCCGGTCGTGTTCTTCAATTAGAATGGCGCTGTCAAACGGCCAGCGATGGAGTTTATTGGCAGCGAAAGCCAGGGCAAACCGGGCATTGTAGGCGGCCGGTTTTTCTTTTTTCAAACAGGCGCCACGGCATTTTTCCAATTGATAGCCAAAGCAGGAACCGGCGGATTTTTCCAGTCCTAAAAGTTTTTTGCAGAGATTATTTTTTTCGGCAATCTCGGAAAGGGAGTTTTTGGCTTGCTTTCGGGATTTGTAAACCCCTAAAATTTCTTCGGCTTTCAGGTTGTCAATAGAACTGACTTCTTCCATGACAGGCGCTTCGTACCCGTCGCCGGTTTGGTTTTGTCTTAAAACAACCAGCCTTCGGGCCTCTCTTAAAACCCGGTTGTAAAGCGGTTGCAGGACTTTTACCGTTTTGGCTTCTAAAAGAAGCGCGCCCAATTCGCCGCAGGTGGTGACTGTTTCGATGCTTTCCACCTGCTGGGCAATTTTCATTTCTTTGGAAGAAGCGTGATCTCCGGAAAAATGGGACAAAATTCGGTCGCGAAGGCAAACGCTTTTGCCGACATAAAGCGGGACGCCCCTTTCGCCGTAAAAAATATATACGCCGGGACATTCGGGGAGATTGTCCAGAATTTTCGGCGGAACTTTAATCGGGGCGGAGGGGTTTTTTAAAAGATGATTGACGGCCTTTTCGACAGTTTCGGCCGGGAATTGTTTTCGGACCAGGCAGTAAAAATCGAAGATAGCTTTGGTGTCGTCCATGGCCCGGTGGCGCTGCGGGCATTTGAGATGATGCCGGGAAATTAAACTGTCAAGATTGTGCCGTTTGTAGCGGGGAAAAAGTTTGCGCGAGAGCTTGACGGTGCATAAATTTTTGGCGGAAAAAGTAATTTCTTCCTGTCGGAACTGGTTTTTGATAAAGCCGTAATCGAACCGGACATTGTGAGCGGCAAAAACACAGCCGTCAAGAATTTTTAACAAATCCTGTTTTATCTCTCTAAATGTCGGTGCGTTTTCTAGATCGGCAGCGTTGATACCGGTCAGTCTGGTGATCTCCGGCGGAAGATAACTTTCGGGATTAATAAGGGTCCGGAATTTTTGGACAATTTTGTTGTTTTCGGTCCGGATCACGGCAATTTCGATAATCCGGTCGCGGGTTAGGGAAGTCCCCGTAGTCTCAATATCGACGAAAGCAATTTTTACAGGCAGCATGGTGAAACGAGCGAATTATACAATATACAGTTTGTGTTAGGATAAATTAAATATTATGTTTTGGGAATTTATCTCCGTAATTTTAGGACCGCATGTCTGGGCGCCGGTGCTGATTTTTTTTACCGTCCTTAAATCGGGCCTGAATCCGGGCAGGATGGCGCTTTCGTTTCTGATTCTTTTGGTTTTTCAGTTTTTAGTTCCGCTGGGGTTTGTTTATTATCTTCGTTGGACCGGCCAAACTAAAAGATGGGATGTGCCGGAGCTGGGCGTTCGGTTTAAAGCCATTCTCGTCGGATTAGCCTCGATATCCCTCTCCTTGGTTTGGGTCTATTTTTTCGGCAACTTTTTTCTTTTCAAAATGACCTGGCTTTTAATTATTCTGGGTGTCGTTTCGGCTGGTATCACCAAATTCTGGAAGATAAGCCTTCACTCCGGAATAAACGCGGCCGGATCAGTTGTCCTGAATTTTTTATTTGGCGGGAGTTTACCCTGGTTGTATCTGTCAATTCCTTTGGTATTTCTGGCCCGGCGGAAGTTAAAAAGGCATTCCTGGACGCAGCTTATCGCCGGAACCCTTCTCGGCGGCGGTTTAACCCTGGCGTTTCTTTGGGCTTTTTTCCCGGGCAAAGTTTTGGCAGCCGAAAAAAGTTATTATTTTCCCAAAGTTACCATTGAGGTAAAAATTAACCCTGACCGGTCGGCGGATTTTCTGGAAAAGCGGACGGCGGCGTTTACCGGAAGTTTTACCCGGATTTATTGGGATATTCCGCTGAAAAATGGCCAGGCCATGGAAAACATTTTGGCGGGGGAGGAAGTTGCCGGGCAGAGGGTAATTTACGGACAACTGCCGACAGCAGATCCCGGCCGACCGCCGAAAAAGTACGCCGTCAGCCGCAATTCTGACGGCAGTTACCATATTGAACTGTACCAGGCATCAACCAACCAGATCCGAACTTTCCTTTTGTCCTACCGGGTAACCAATGCCGTGACGAAATACCAGGATGTCGGCGAATTTTACTGGAAGGTTATCGGGCCAGGCTGGGAGGCCCGGACGGATCAGGCACTGATAACGGTAACGGTACCGGAGGACGTGGGCCCGCAGGGCATATATATCTGGGGGCACGGACCGTTAAACGGTAAAGCCGCGATTGTCGACGGGAAAACTGCCACTTTTTCGGTAAATGACTTACCCGGGAAAACTTTCGTCGAAGTTCGGGAACTTTTCCCGGCCTACATTATTTCCGGCCGGCCGATCTCCGAAGACCATTTGGCCTTGGCTCGGGCCGCGGAAGAGAAATTTCAGGAAGAGACGGTTATCCGGGAACAGGTTAAGGTGATTTTAACGGTCAGCGCGGTCCTCATCTTTATCGGCTGGATTCTTTTCTGGTTTAGCGTCTGGAAAAAATACGGCCGGGAATACAAAATCGAAAATATCCCGGAATATGTTCACTTCCCGCCGAGTAAACTGGCTCCGGCTCTGGTCGAAGCCCTGATTTCCCAGGAACAGTCGGTCACGTCAAACTCTTTTTCGGCGACGATTTTAGACCTGGCCCGGAAAAAATTATTAAAATTGAGGCCCGGGAAACCTGGTCAAAGGGGATTCTGGGGATGGGCGGCAAAAGGCAATACTCCTATATCCTTCACCTGCAGGAGAAAACGTTTTTGACCAATGAGACGCTCGCGGGTTTTGAAAAAGACGCCCTGTCCTTTGTTTTTGAAGGCGGAAACACTCCGGATCTGCCTTTGGAAAGGCTAAAGGGCCGGATGAAAAACCAGCCGTTGGTGACTCAAACTTTTTTTGACGGCTGGAAGAAAACAATTCAGGAGCAAGCTGATCAAAAAGATTTTGTCGAAGAAGAAAGCAAAAAATGGCGGACGCGGTTTATTTTCTGGCACACGATTATGGCCGTCTGCCTGATTTTTCTCATAATTGTTTCCGGCCGGAGCGGATTTTTGGCTTTGGCCATTAACGTCCTTATTTTCGGGACGATCGGTTTTGCCTACGCCAGCCGGGTGTTTTTGCGTTGGGCGAAACCGGCGGAAATAGAGGCCAAACAATGGGAGGGGTTTAAGCATTTTTTGGAGGATTTTTCTCACTTCAAAAACGAACTGCCGCAGGCTTTAACGATTTGGGAGGAAATGCTGGTTTACGGTACGGCTCTGGGGGTGGCTAAACAGGTCCTAAAATACGTGCCTCTAATTTTAAGTCAGCCCGGTGCGGCCGTTCCTTACTGGTACTACACGACAAACCAAAGCGGCCAAATTGTTTCTTCGGATTTCTCGAGCGGGCTGGGACAGAGTTTTGCGGCTTCTTTTGGGGAAAACCTTTCCGCGATGTCTTCAGCTTTCTCTTCCTCTTTCAGTTCCGGTTCCGGCGGAGGATTTTCCGGGGGCGGTGGGGGCGGGGGCGGTGGGGGCGGGGGTGGGGCCGACTAGTAGCGGGGAATCTCCGGAGAATACTGGCCGACCAGTTCCGCCTTGGCGATAACATTATTTTTCAGGGCGTCTTCAAAATCATCGCGGACAGCGCCTGATTCCAGATCCAGAGTTTTATTTAACGCGGATAGCAGGAAACGGTAATGGTGGACACCTTCCGGCGGGCAGGGTGCAACATACCCGATCTGACCGGCACTGTTGGTTCCCTGAACGGCCGTCGAAGGGATATTGCCTTCGCCCAGTTCCAAAGTTTCCGGCGGGATGTTCCAGATAAGCCAGTGGGTAAAAATTCCGTCGGGTGCGTCCGGATCATCCATGAGCAAAGCCAGACTTTGGGTGCCTTCGGGAACATCGACAATTTCAAGGGGCGGAATAAGTCCGTCCCCGTCGCAGGTGTATTGAGACGGAATTGATCCCTGATTTTCAAAAGCGTAGCTGGATATGGTCATGGAAAAAGACTAAAACCCGGGAAGTAAAGGACGACCATGATTCGGTAAGTGCATGGTAAGAATATTCAGGCCAGAAGATCCAAAGCTACCGCAGCGGACCAGGCCTGCTGCCGGCAGCCTGTCTGGCCGGAAGTGGATTTAAATTCAAGGTAATCGCCGTTGTCACCTTTTTGATAGAGCTCTACCGGCGTGTTAAAATACGCCAGAGCTTTAATAGTGGCCTGCTTTAAGAGATTGGCTTCTTCGGTGTAGCCCCAAAGAGCTAAACCTTCATGAGCTTCGCCGTTTAACTTCGGCCAGAAACTGCCGTTGTGGTAGGAATCTCTTCCCGGATTAAAAGTCGGCGACAGAGTGCTCATGGTTCTGATCCCGCCGTCGGGATCAAAAAGATCCGGCAGAAAAGACCGGCGGACCAGGCTTTCAACGTGTTTATTTTCCAGAACGGACTCTAAAATTCCGTCCTCTTTGTAACTGGTCCAGAGCAAAAGCAGGGGGTTGCCCGTAATGGTTCTTATCTGTTTTTTGTTTCCGTCGAGGGCCTGGGCCGGGAAAATAAATCCCCGGTCGGAAAACAAAAACTTTTTGTTAAAAGTTTTTTTAAGACTGGTGGCCTGAGCTAAAAGTTTTACCGCTTTTTCGGGAGAGGTTTTTTGGAAAAGATCGGCCCAGAGTTTTAAGGCCAGCCAGGCATAACCCTGGACTTCTACCGGGGCAATCGGATAGGGCGGAATTCTCCCGTCCGCCTGGCGCAGGGATTCGTTGGAATCGGTCCAGGATTGGATCAGTAAACCCCCGGATTTCCTGGTTTTGGGAAAGTCGTATTCCAGCAGAAAATCGCCGTCCTTGTCTCCGAATTTTATGAGCCATTCCAGACCGAGTTCGATAGCCGGAAAATTTTCTAAAATAAAATTTTCGTTGCCGGTAACCTGCCAATAACGATAAAGAGCGATAAGGGTCAGGGGAGTGGAATCAACCGAATCATAGTTACGCAATTTTCCGTCAGGATAGATATACCAGGGCCGTTCGTTGTTTACCAGATGATCGTATTTATCTTTCCGGTATTCATGGATAAACTTTCCCGGTTCTTCGCCGCTTTCAATGTTTATTTCCCGGCCCTGAAGATTAACCAGTGTCGTAAGCACCCGGCGGCACATGTTTAGAAGCCGGGCTTTATCAATAAGGGAAGAATCGGGATTTCGTTCCAGAACCTTGAGAACTTTCAGGACGGTGATCGCACTGTCCCGGCCGAAAGTACAGCCAAAAAGTTCCTCGCGGGCAGACGCGTTAATCCCTTCTTCAGTAATTAAAGAAAGAAGGGTGTTGTAGGCAATGGGGAATAATTGACTGTCCATGGGCAGAGGAAGATGTTCATAAAGACGCATGATCCAGAATGCAATTATTAGCACCCGGGCTATTGGGTTGCAAGGGGGAAAACAAAACCTTTTCCTTATTTCCTGCGTTTTTTCAGGATTCTCTCAAAAATTCGGAGATAGCCGTCAGTCATTTTTGCAGCGCTGAAATTTTCCAAAGCATATTTCCGGCATTCCTCCCTGCTGATGGTCGGGATTTTGTCCACCGCGTCAATCATCTGGTCAATATTGTTAATGACAAAACCGGTTTTGCCGTTTTTAATCACTTCCGGAATTGACCCATTGCGAAAACCGATGACCGGACAGCCGCAGGCCATAGCTTCAATCATGGTTAGTCCGAACGGTTCGGGCCAGGTAACCGGGTGAAGCAGACAGTAAGCCCGGGACATCAGTTTGTTGCGATCGTTTTGGGTCACTTCCCCGACCCATTGGATTTGGTCCGAAAGCCGGGGACCGATATATTCCTCAAAATACGGCATATCCAGATTTTCCAGTTTAGCGGCGATAATTAAGGGTAAGTTAAGATACTGGGCTGTTTCGATCGCAAAATGAACGCCCTTTTCTAAGGAAATCCGGCCGACAAAAAGCAGGTAGCCGTCGTTCTCAGCCGAGAAAGGAAAGTCGTCCATGGGCAAACCGTTGTAAACCGTTCCGGCCCAATTTAAAGATGGGGCGCCGCGGGCTTGACTTCTGGAAATGGAAACGAAATGGGCTTTTTTACCGAGGGGAACATAAATCCGCCGGTTTATCGGATCAAACGAACCGTGAAGAGTCATAACTACCGGGGTCCTGGCAATATTGGCAGCGGGTAAACTTAAGAAGCCGTTATGGTCATGGATAATATCAAACTCGTCCTGCCGGTCGTAGGCCATTCCGAGATTGAGCATAGTCCAGATATTGGTCCCGTAAATATCCTGCATTCGGGCTTCCCGAATTGCCCGCGGGTAAACAGCGACCAGTTTGGCAGCCGTCAGGGAATCGCCGCTGGCAAAAAGGGTGACATCGTGCCCCCGCCTGACCAACTCTTCAGTCAAGGCCGAGACCACCCGTTCTGTCCCGCCGTATTTTTTTGGCGGGACCCGTTCGATTACCGGAGCCACTTCGGCAATCTTCATAATTTAAAGTTACCCGGGAAAAGAACGGAGTCCGGTAAGAGAAAACAAAGGAAACGGTAGGAATTTTCTTTCCCAACTCGAACAGGCACTTTACCAAAGAAAAAAACAGGCATGCAAATATGCCACCCTATGGTTATCGGAGCGATGCCGGTCATGTCCGCGAAGGGAGCGATCAGTTATTTGGAAAAGGCGGATTTTAATCCCGGAGAAATTTCCGTAGTCGGAAGCGATGAAAAAGAAATTGCCGAAATTGCTGATGTTTCCGGGCCGTTAACCGGAACAATCGACAATGTGGAAGAAAAACTAACCGACCTAGGGATGCCGCCGGAATATGTCGAAGCCTACCGGGAAATCGTTTACAGCGGCGAGGTTTTAGTCGCGATAATCGGCGAAAAAAAGGAGGAAGCCATTGCCAGAAAGATGCTCTCCCAACATTTAGCGTCTCCGATATTCTTGATCTAAGAATTCCATCTTTACTTTTACGAAAACTGAGGACTAAACTTTTTTAGTGTCAGGTTTCTATTCTGGATAAAAATGGGACAGGTCAGAATTTCTATTATTAGGAGACCGGAATCTCCTTGGGGAGATATTGAGAGAGAAGACGGATTAGTGGAAATTAACGGGCGTTTTTCGATTTCGCAATCGGAGGCGGCGGTGGAAATTAAAAGCCATAATAACGGCCATCATCCGGAAGCCGTAATCCGGTGGACCTCAAAAAACGGGCATAAATTAGAGGAAGCCCAATCTTTTTCTTTGCCGCCGGAAGGAACGATTCTCGCCTTTCCGGAAGGAGAACTTCTTTTTATCGTCAAACACGAAACTTCCCGATAAATTTCATCTGATTTTCGCGTGCAGAAAGCCGTGGGCAAAAACTGTCCGGTCTTTGTACCGAATGGTTTCGAGAGCTATCACCAGAGGAATGGCTTCAAGATTGCGAATCACTTCATAACGGTATTGCCAGTCGCCGTCAGGCTCCGGCGAACAATCTTCAAAAAGCCGGGTCCGGCCGCTTAATTCGTCAAGTTTACCCTGGTGATATTTTATTATCTGGTCGTGGGTAATTCCGATTTGCCTCAGTTCTTCGTCGGATAAAGTGTCGCCGGCATAAAGCCGGGTAGCTTTCTCTTCTCCCTGTTGTCCCACTTCCTGGCCGCCGCCCTTAGACCACCCGTCCTGGTATTGTCCGCCGTCGGGGGAAAGGAAACTGGTGACGGTAAAACGGACGGGACCGCGGTTTACTTTTTCTTTTATGACTTTCCCGAATTCGTTTTTTCCGACATAGCCGGCAAGTAAGCCTTTGGTCAAAAGTTTTTCCATTTCCGGCGAGTAAGGTTTCATCGGCGTATTTTACCATAAAACAGCAGTTTAATTGTGGATTTTTGAAGAAAATGTTTTTACAATGGGAAAGTTGTGAACAATTATAAATTTCTCCGGGAATATTTGGATTTGCAGAAGGGAATTGTGTTTGACGAGCTTCTGGATCTGCCTTTTGCCACCGTCGGCTATAACAAAAATGATTCGGCCGTTAATCTGAATTTTACCCTGACGGATAAAGTTTTATCCGAAACGGAACTGGCGAAACTGGAAGAAAAATTCAAAGAAATCAACCGGGTACCGGCGGTTTATTTTGAAAACCGGATTGACCTGGTGGCCCTGGGAGGATTTCTAAATAAACACGGTTATAAAAAAACCAATGAGGATTCCTGGATGTTTTACGAGGATACGGTTCTGTATCGGGCTAGTTTTGAATCTTTAAAACAGGTGGAAAATGAAAAAGATCTGAAAATATTTTTGCAGACTTTCCGCGATTCCTACCGGGATGAAAAGGAAGCAAAATTACCTTTGGGACTGGACGATTATTTAAAACTTTTGCAGAAAGTCTGGAAAGAACACCCGGCTTCCGACCGGATAGAGTTCTTTTTGGCCTTTCGGGGGGATGAACCGGTGGCGGTGGCAACTTTAACCAATTACGGCGGCATCGGCTATATTTCCAATGTCGGTTCGATGCCGAGAGTCCGCGGTGAGGGCTACGGCCGGACGGTAACGCTGTACTGCGTTTATAAATCCATGGAGCACAAAAATACTTTCCACTGTCTGGTAACGGAAGAAGGAACCCACCCGCATGATTTTTATTCCCAACTCGGACTGCGGACCCATTTCCTTGCCCCGCTGTATGTCAAATCTTAAATCCGGGTAAAACTGAGCCGTCGGGTTTATTGTCAGACGGTGTATTTCCGGTCAATTCTACACTAAACTTGAGCCGTATGAGAAAATACTCTGTGATCGAAAACGAAAAAGATAAACCAGGCCAGAACGAAGTTTCCCATTTTCTCCACCAGGATCTTTTGCCCGGTAACGAAAAAAATTTTTTAGCCGATATTGAGGATAAGACCGGTTTTATGCCTCGGGAATTACTTAGCCAAAGTCGGTGGTGGGGATCAACCGAGCACGGTGCATCCTTATATCTCGGAGAATATTTGGGTAAAAAAGCGGTCTTAAAAGTTCAGGAAGCAAAGCCAACATCCAGCGAAATTTGCATGATCGAGAGTTTTGCGCGGGAAAACACCAGCCGGAAACTCCGGCCGCCCTACCTTTATACTTCGGTTCCTTGGAATGACGAAACGAAATATGAAGCCTTAATAATGGAATACGTTACCGGGGATAAAGTGATCCATGTGCCAACAACCGCCAGCGAGGTCAGCCAATTTTTCAAATTATTTGCGGATTATCGGGTCAATTGCCGGCAAAATCCCTGGGTTGCAAAACCTGAGGGAAATCCGGCACAAAAAGTGGCCAGCAATTTTGCCCGCTGGCGAGATGCCAGCCTAAAGATTTATCCCGATCACCCCCTTCGTGAAGCGGTTGATGCCGACTTAATAGACCGGGCGGTGGCAGTTTTAAGTGAAGAATATGCCGATATCGAACCGGAATTTGTTCACGGTCATTTTTCCCATGTTGATCTTTATAAAAGCGGAGATCAGGTAGTCGTTTTCTCTAATTTATTCTGGTCCTGGCGCCCGCCGTTTTATGACGCAGTCTTCGCTTATCATTGGTTTATTTACCAACTAAACGACGTGTCGTGGATCTCGCCGGAAAAAGTCGAGGGACAACGAAAACTCTGGCTATCAGAAATTGATAAATTAGTGAAACAACCAAACGATCGGCATCTTTTAAATTTAGCTTTGTTGGAACGGACGGCGGCCGGGTTAAACCTGGACGCCTTATCCGCCGATCCGGAAAAACAAATTACCCCGTATCTGGTAGCCCGGACCAGAGAGCTATTAAAAAAGTACCTTAAGGAATTAGGAGCTTGAAATAAGAATCAAGGGAAAGGGATTACGGACTTTTAAATAACTTCTTACTTGAAAATTATCTGCGTTAAGTCCGGGTCATCGGCGTCGGTTTCTTGCTTAACGGAAAGGGAATCTTCATGGCCGAACCGGATTCTTTTAGCTGCTTCATTCATCCCGCGTCTTTCGTATTCCCGGGCCAGTTTTTCGAAAAGGTCTTGGAAATCAACTTTCCCAAAGGTTTGTTCCGGTTTGGTCTCTTTTTTCATAGCAGTCTAAATAATGAGGCCATATTTTATGGTGTCGGCGCCCCGATTTCAATATATTTTGCCGTTCTGTTACAATATTCATACTTTGAGAGGGAGAAATTATTGGCGGACGGTAAGAGCGGAAAAGAGATCAGGGGTGGCCGTACCCCTTTTTAGTTTTGGAGAACTCGGCGATTTACCAAGGCTTCTTGATTGGTGTCAAAAAACGGGCCAGACGGTCCTTCAGCTTTTACCTCTTTTGGAAACCGGGATAACCGGCAGCCCTTACGATCCGGTCAGCTCCTTTGCTTTGGAACCGTCTTATCTGTCTCTGCGCCTGGTCTCCGGGAGCGGGGAAGAGGAGCTTGGTAAAAGCAACCTGCGCCGGCCCAAACTAAAGATATTGGCAAAAATATTTTCGGCGGGGATAGACCGGGAAGGATTGGAAAATTTTCGAAAGGCAAACCGTTACTGGGTTGAGGACTATGCTTTGTTCAAGGTGTTGAAAGATAATTTTGCCCGGAAAACCTGGCGGGAGTGGCCGGAAAAGTTCCGCGACCGGGACGAAAAGGTTTTAAAAAGTTTTGCTATCGAACACAAACGGGAAATTGATTTTTGGATTTGGGTTCAGTGGCAGTTGTTTTTGCAATTGAAAACCGCCGGGGATTATGCCCGCAAAGCCGGAATTCTATTATTCGGGGACGCGCCGCTTTTTGTTTCGGCTGACAGCGCTGATGCCTGGGCCCATCCGGAGTTTTTTTACCGGGATACTGTTTCCGGAGCACCACCGGACCTGTACAGTTTCCGGGGACAGCGCTGGGGGATGCCGCCGCTTAATTTCGCGAGTTTGGCCCGGGACGATTTCCGGTATTTTCGCCAAAGATATACCTGTCTGGCAAAATTTTTCGACGGGGTAAGGCTGGATCACGTCATCGGTTTTTTTCGGATCTGGAACATTCCGGTAACGGAACCGGAAGAAAACGGTGGATTAAACGGTTTTTTTGATCCCCGGAATGAAGATGAATGGGAGCCGCAGGGCCGAAAAATTTTATCAGCCATTTTAAATTCAGCAAAAATGTTTTACTGGGCCGAAGATTTAGGAGTTGTTCCCAAGGGCTGCCGGGAAACCTTAAAAAAACTGGGCATTCCCGGAACAATTGTTACCCGCTGGAAGAAAAATCCTTTCCGCCATACTTTTGTCCGGCCGGAAAATTATCCGAAACTTTCGGTGGCCCAGATGTCGCTCCATGATCTGTCGGGTTTTCCGGCCTTTTGGGAAGATGAAGCCGGGACAGTTGAGGAGAAAACTTTTAAATACCACTGCGAAAAAGCGGGATTGGATTTTCTTGCCCTGCGGCCAAAACTTTTTACTCCGGGCCACCCGATGAACGGGCGGCTCCGCTGGCGCAAAAATATTAAAACGCCGGCAAAATTTCTGGAAACTTTGGGTTTGACCGGAAAAGAGGCTAATGATTTGCTTTGGATTTATCAGGATACTTTCCGGGAGAAAGAGAGACTCTGGCGCTACCTGGGTTTGGCTAAAAAGGCGGGAAACCGGTGCTCTCCGGAAGTTTTAAACCGGGCGCTGGCCAAAAGCCTGGCGGCAAAATCCCTGATTGTCATCAATACTGTCTTTGATTGGCTGGCTCTGGACCAGGTTTTAGAAAAAAATCCCCGACGCTTCCGGATAAACACTCCGGGGACAGTTAGCGCGAAAAACTGGTCGGTTAAGCTGCCGATATCCCTGGAAGATCTGCAGAATTTGAAAATCAACAGCCGGATCCGGGAAATGGTTGCTGCCTCCGGCCGGTTGATAGTGTAAACTAAATATATGGGAGAAATTCCGATATCTCCGGAAGAAAGCGCGAAAATTGCCTCGGACTATTTGGGCAGTCCGGAAAAATTCCGTGATCCTTTCTCCAGCCGGGAAGGGACAATTTATCATTTCCTCTGGGGTGGAAAACCTTCTTATATTCTTAAGGAAATCAAGCCGGATTCCCAGCCGTTTAAAAAGCTGGGCAAAAAAGCGGAGGAGGTTGCAGCGGGTATGCAGGCTGTTTATGATCTTGCCAAAAAATATTTCGGGGACGAGTTGGTGCCAATGTCTTTTATTCCGGGAAAAAACGACGCCGGTGAAGAATCGGTTTTGGTTATCCATCCGGAAATTGTCGGCCCGACTTTGGAAGAACTGGCCCAAACGGAGGGAGAGGCCACGCAGTTTGAGCGTTTTTTAACTCTTGACAGTTTCCAGCGAACCTGGGAAGAAATGAAAAGGGACCGGGATTGGAAAAAATTGCCGCGGCACGTCCGGCACTATTTCTCCGCATGCGATATCTTCGGAACCGGAGTTGTCAAAACCGAAAACGGAGAACTGCGGATTATTGATTTTTAATCTATCCCTGAAAATTGCCTGAACAAGGTCCGACCCTGCAAGTAGCGCGTCTTGATAAGACCTACATGTTACAATCCTGCCGAAGAGGAACAGATTGTCTTTATTCTGGCAGAAGCCTTTCCCCAAAAAATGGAGACTGTTAAGATTACGAGGGGATTTAAGCGTCCGTATTTTGTTGCCGCCGGACCGGCCCAAGAAGAACAACCGCAACCGTCGGATGGAGAAAAGCCCGAAACGTCCGGCAACGAGCCCTCGAAAGTAGAATAACTTTGCTTAGCCGAGGCGCCAAGTCAAACTTGGATGGGTCCGCCTCGGCTATTTTTTTAAGTAGAGTCCCAGACCTTCTTTTAACCGGCGTTGGAAAGTGGGAATCTGGTAGTATTCGTCAAATCAGAAATTTTTCCTCTCTCTATTATCCTAATTTTACATCCGGGGTGCTAAAATATACTTTCGCATGGAATCGCAAAACATTATCGAAGTTTCCGATTTAGTTAAAAAGTTCGGCGTGGCCGGCGGGGAATTTATCGCCGTGGACAAGGTCTCTTTTGATGTCAAAAAGGGCGAAGTCTTTGCCTTTCTGGGTCCCAACGGCGCGGGGAAAAGTACGACGATAAAGATGCTGACGACGCTGTTGGACCCGACCAGCGGAAAGATTCTTCTTAACGGTTACAACCCGGCGGAAAATGAGGATGCCGTCCGCCACTCTTTTGGGATTGTTTTTCAGGACCCGTCCACCGACGACGACCTGACGGCCCGGGAAAATATGGAATTCCACGCGGCTTTGTATAATGTCCCGGCCCAGACCAGAAACAAACGCATCGAAGAACTTCTCAATTTTGTCGAGCTTTGGGACCGCCGAAACGATCTGGTTAAAACTTTTTCCGGCGGGATGAAACGACGGCTGGAAATTGCCCGGGGGTTACTTCACCATCCGAAAATTCTGTTCTTGGATGAGCCAACCATCGGTTTGGACCCTCAGACACGAAACCACATGTGGAATTATCTTCGGGAGATAAACAAAAATGAGGACATGACTATTTTCTTTACGACCCACTACATGGAAGAAGCGGATAAGGTAGCCCAAAGAATTGCCGTTATCGACCACGGGAAAATTGTGGCCATCGGAACTTCACCGGAACTGAAAAGACAGACCAAAACTGAAACTCTGGAAGAGGCTTTTTTGGCCCTGACGGGTAATACCATTCGGGAAGAGGAAGCCACTGTCACCGACCAAATGCGGATGCGTCACCGGGCCTGGAGTTCCAGCCGTTAATAATATGAATGCAATTTATATTCTCTGGTTAAGGCAAATTAAAAAATACCTGCGCAGCCGTTCGCGGATTATCGGGTCTTTGGGCCAGCCTTTACTGTTTTTAGTGGCCTTCGGTTTCGGCTTCGGCAATATTTACCAGCGGGCCGGCGGGGGAAATTACCTCCAATTTTTAGCCCCGGGGATTATTGTCATGAGCGTTTTGTTTACGGCGGTTTTTTCCGGAATCGATTTAATCTGGGACCGGCAGTTCGGGTTTTTGAAAGAAACTTTGGTGGCGCCGGTATCCCGGTTGTCTATTATGTTAGGCAAAACTCTGGGTGGGGCGACGGTCGCGACTTTGCAGGGCCTGATTGTCTTTTTTCTGACTCTTCTGGTCGGCTTCCGGCCGGGGAATATTTACTTTCTGCCACTGGCTTTAGGCCTGGTTTTTCTGGTAGCCGTTTTGTTTACCTCGTTGGGGGTGGTAATCGCTTCGCTTTTGGAAGACATGCAGGGTTTTCAGCTGATTATGAATTTTCTGGTCATGCCGATTTTCTTTCTGTCAGGAGCGCTTTTCCCGCTTACCGGCCTGCCGGAAGTGATGAAAATCGTAGTGAGGATCGACCCGCTAAGTTACGGGGTTGATGCCGTCCGGGGGGCAATGCTTGGCGCCGGATCTTTGGGAATGGTCACCGATCTTACGGTTTTATTGGCCATTACCGCCGCTCTTCTTATCCTCGGGAGCTACTTTTTTGAGAAAATTCAGGTCTGAAATGAAAACAGTTTTCCTTTGTGACGGAAAAAGTCTTGACCAAGTGGCAAAAAAAGTTAAAGAAGAGATCGATGTTTTAATTAACAACGGAGATGGTCCAGGCCGGGCCGTTGAAGGAAAACTCGTATTTAATCCAGCCGTATTGGACAAAGAAAATATTTAAAAGAAAATTTTTCCAGGTGTTGCCGCCATATATAAAAGACGATCCGGTCAGGTGAATATAAATAATCTGCCCCAGAGCGACGGCTAATAAGGTAATAAGATGCAAAGGGTAGAGCCGTGACAGCCGCCAGAAAAGAAATTTGGGAAATGAAATTTCTCGGGAATCGATCGGGGTTTGGTAAACATGGGCAAAGATAAATCCCGAGAGGACAAAAAAGAAGTTGACCAGATAAAGCCCGTTTGCCCCAAACCAGGGGAGGGTTTTGGTAAACAGCTCGCCGGTTAAATCAAAATGCTGGTAGTGCCACAAAAGGGCAATCCCCAAGGCGGCCAGGCCCCGAAGCCCGTCCAGAGCGGTCAGCCTGCGGGGACAATGGACTCTTTGTTTCTCAAAAAAGTTGGCGTAGAATCAAAAAATGAACGAGATTAAAGCCGCCAAGATGGGAATTTTTATTGAGGGCGCCCGGAACAATTTCGGGAAAGCCCTGAAAGTTTTAGGCACCGACCTGGATTTTCAGCCGAGAGAACCAATTCCGGCCCGGTTGCCGATAACGAAAAATGCCCTTTTGTTTGCCGAAATTCAAAATTTAGTTGTTACCCTGCGGGGCGAACACGAAAATTTTGTCGATCCATATCTTGATCCCTTAACGATTATGGCCCAGACTTTGGGCGGGAGAAGAGTTGCAGATAACTGGGTCCGGACCTCAATTGCCGACCCTTACGAAGTCGCCGGCGCTTTCTTCTGGGTGGTTAAAATTATCTCCACCGCTACCGGCCATTTACCGGAGAATTAAATCCTGAATTACTGTTAATACCGCGTGTCGAGATAGCCGTAGTCGTATTTGGATCTTTTGAAGGTGACATCGTGGCCGTTAAGATTGAGGATTAAAGTGTCGATGTCCGGCATCTGTACCGCCACATCATGGCTTCCGGACTTATCCGTGACCGTCAGGGTGGTATCGTCCTTAACCTGATAGTTAAACGGCGAAGCCATGTAATTTCTGTTTTTTAGGGCGTATTCATAACCGGCTAAGTTTTTGGCAAACATGATGGTGACGACCGGAGACTCGGCCGTGGCCGGCTTAAAAGTGGTCCAGGTGCCCTGGAGATTGGTAGCCGGTCCGGGGTGCATGGCGCGCCAGATTCCGGCCGCAAAAAACCCCAGGAAGATAATAAACATGAGACCTAAGATTTTCCAAAGTAAAAATTTGTGTTTGATCATGGTTTTAAGGCGACGCTGTCGATACCGTTGGGATTATGGTAATGGCAGCTGGTTGTTCCCGGCGACCCGCCTTTGCAGGTGCAGGGATTGGCCTCGCGGGACTCCTTACTGACAATCGTGTCGGCGGCCGTGACGCCATAGGCCCCCCACTGGGCCAAAACCGCGTTCGTCATGTGGGCAAAGGGTGGCTCAAGGTTTTGGGTCAGGTAGGTCTGGAAATTGTCGTTAATATAGGCGCCGTTATACTGGGCCTTTTCATTTTTAAAGCGTTGCAGGGCAAAATCAAAATCCCGCCCGTAGTTATCGGTGACCGCGTGGGCGATAAGCTGGCCGGCCTTAACGTGAGCCCCTTCATAAATCTGCGAGTCATCGAAATTCATATGGATGAAAGTCGCGTACCAACCGTCAAACGGCTCGCGCATAATCATAAAATGCCGGCCCCGGACAATATCCATCGGGTCAATCTCCACGATAACCCCGTCAAACGGGGCAAAAACTTTCACCCGGTCGTTAGTCCCTTCCAGACTTTCCAACGGCTTGAAATAATCTTTCATCGAACTGTTGGGTTCACTGTTGCCGTCATAATCAGCACCGTAATAATCATGCCCATGGCAGGACCGGAATTTATAAATTCTTTCGATCTGTGCCGGATCAACCGGGCTGGCGGTAATAATCTTGTCCGAAGTTTGCGGATCGGCCACGCCGTTTCCGGCAAAGTAAGTCCGGGGAAAATCCCGCAGATCAACATCTACCTGGTTATATTCTTCACCGACCCATTTGGGGGTTACCTTCGGGGCTACCGTCGGCGGCTTGGCCCACGGCGGCTCGTTTGACGGCGCGGGAGCAAAGATATTTTGCTTAC
The DNA here is from genome assembly GCA_021788195.1 of bacterium. GTDB lineage: Bacteria > Patescibacteriota > Microgenomatia > JAMCZE01 > JAMCZE01 > JAJYKY01. The sequence continues at coordinate 41,103 of JAJYKY010000002.1, forward strand.
CCGGAGGGGCAAAAATGTTTGCCAGGCTGAAAAGTCCCAAGAAGAGAATTAAGACTCCGGGGATAACGAAATATTTGATAAAATCCCCTTTGACCATTATTTAACTATGCCACACTCTTAAAGTTTTTGTAAACCCCGAAAGGCCTTATGGAGAAGTGTTCAGAAGCGGCTGGTCGTGAGTTTCGCGGCGGAAAAATTTTTACAGCAAGCAAGAGTCAATTAAAATACTAAATTAAAAGAAGACCGGGAATTATGCTAAAATCACCCCGTGGAAAATAGGATTTCGAGGATACCGGCAAAGTTAATGCAAAAGATGACGGACAGAAGCTACGTCCGGAGGATTTGTTTGGGAAATACGGTGAGCGGGAGAAAAGTCGGGGAGATTGTGCCGAGAACCCCGGAGACGGAAGAAGATTTCCCTTTAATGTTTCCGGCCGGAACGAATTTTGTTTTTCCTCACGCTTTCGGCTGGCACGCGCCGGAACCTCCGGATGCGGCTAATTTAGAACCGGCTTCTGAGTCTCCGACCATGGAAAAGTAAGACGGAATTCATACTCCGATCTAATCTTCAGGCTTTAAGTTAGAGAGGTGGCGGATTTTAGCCTGAGAATTATCAAAAAAGAAGAAATTGCCCGGGAGACGATGGCAATTCATTTTGCCAAACCGGAAGGTTTTGAATACCGGGCAGGGCAGTACGCAAAATTTACCATTATCAATCCGCCGGAAACTGATACGGAGGGCAACAGCCGGGTATTTTCTTTAGCCAGCGCGCCCTTGGAAAAAGATTTAATAATTGCGACCCGGCTGCGGGATTCGGCTTTTAAAAGAGTATTGCGGAATTTATCTGTGGGCAGTGAAATTAAAATGGAGGGTCCGCACGGGGATTTTGTTTTGCCCGGAGACCCGGTCGCTACGGTCGTTTTTTTGATCGGCGGGATCGGAATAACGCCGGTCCGAAGTATGATTGCCCAGGCGACGTTGGAAAGATCTCCGCAAAAGATTCTTCTTTTGTACTCAAACCGAACAGAAAAAGATGCGGCTTTTATGGGCGACTTAGATTATTTTGCCGGGAAGAACAAGCATTTTACGTTTGTCCCCGCGATTACCGGGGACTCGGCGGCTTTCCGGACAGGGGAGACGGGGCGGGTGACAAAGGAGATGCTCCGAAAATATGTTCCGGACGTTAACCTTCCGAGGTATTATTTTTCCGGGCCGGGCGGGATGGTAACGGCGATGCGCCAGATGCTTATTAACGCCGGGGTCGGCGAAGGCAATATCCGGACCGAAGAATTTCCGGGGTACGGATAAACGCCTAAGTGCTCGGGAGTAAAACAGAGGAGGGCGAATCGCAATTATTGCCCATCCGAACGCGAAAAAGCGGAAAGTAAAGTCCTCGAAGTTATTTCTTAACCCCTGTTTGGGGGTGCTTTTTTTGAAAATTAGCCAATGCTTCCCGGTAGGCTTTTTCCGAATCCGCGAGATCCGGCGCTTCCCATTTCCGATGCATTTCCAGAGACAGTTCTCCAAAACCGTGTTCAAAAGCATAATCGAATTCTTCCCGGCGGGCGTATCGGTGAGCTATGGCCACAGCCTGGCCGGCGGTAACTGTGCCGTGGCTTGCCAGGTCAGCGGCAGAGAAACCCGCTTTCCCCAAAAGCCAGAGTTCAGCCAATTCGTGCCTGATTGCCGCCTGCATCACGGTTTGTTCCAGGCCCTTGAATCTATCTTTATTAACGGCGATAGTGATATCTTCCAGTCCTTTGCCGATGATTTTCGGTTCATTTCTGTTGTGTAGAAATTTGATTGTAACATTATAGGTGGCCAATCCGCCGCCACTGTTAATAGTTTTCCAATATTCTTCTTCCGGAAGTATCCGGATGAAACGCTCCATCTTTGAATAAAACTCTTCTTTGGTTTTTGAATCAAAGCCGTTAATTTCAACAAGATTGCCTTCTACCTTTATTTTTTCTTCACGAATTCCCATCGTCTCGCCGCGGCCTTCCATGGTTTCAGTTTAACATTTTTTAAGCGGTGCTGGGGAAAAATCTAATTAGAGGTCGTTTTTATCTGTGGTCAAAGTAAAATGTAGTCTTCTTTTCCACGCCCTCGCTCACGATATTTTTCAGACTTGACATAGGACAGAAGGTTTATAAAAATATTAATTACATGAAGGTTTTTCTGCTTGTTGTCGGTGTAGTAGTGGTAGCGGCCGGAGGATTTCTCGTCTACAAAAACCAGGCTCATCCGGGTTCAAATAAAACCGCCGGGACAACCAATAAATCTTCCCAGAAAGCAGTTCACAAGATGGTGGTTGACTGCAGTATTTACGAGAAAAAACCGGACTATAAAAATATGCCGGCTGACCTTCGTGATCTGACCAGACAAACCATGGAGGATCCCAATAATGCTTTTGTCGCCGGAGACAGGGGCAATCTGCCGGCTGATTTTCCGGCTGTGGCGGATAAATCGAAACTTTGCGGCAGTATTAGGGGGTTCAAGGCAACTTATTACACCACCTCTCTTTCCGACGACGATTTGTTTAAATGGATGATTCCCAAACTAAAAGCCTATGGTTGTGATACCGAACCTCCCCAACACGGGAAGAGTAGTAAATACCTTTATTACATGAACTTTACCTGTCCCGGAGCGAAGGGATTGGTGGGAACCGATCCGGAAAGATTTGCTTACGGCATAATCTATCCTGCAACCTCCGGAGATAGTAACTAACTCCATTAGAGAGATATTCTGTTAAAATATCTCCTATATGCTCTAAGTAGGGATGAGATTAACATAGTCCCCCAATACTATCCTGGGAGCAAGCCATTCAATTAGTATCGTTTCCGCTTGATGGTATCATTGCCGAATTTGGTCCTGGAGTATCTCCAAAAATCCAGTTCGCATTAAAATCAACACAATTCAAAGGAAAATTGGTGCTTGTTGATACTAATGAACAAGCCTTGGTTATCCAAAATGTTGTTTATGGTTTATCAAAACCGAATTTTGAAGTCGAAACACGCCAGAAAGATTTATTTGATATTCCATTTGAGAGCTTAGATTTAGTTGCAGCTAATCATTTTATTGATGATTTGGTTGCCGTTGAATATGCTCGAATTTGGGGATTGGATTACGCGCTTGTATTTAGTAATCCGGATCTTCAGCAAGAATTTTGGGCAAGGGTGAGCATAGATTTGCAACCAGGAAGGGATATTATGAGAAAAATTTACTCAAAAATTTGAAGATTTACGAAGAAATCGTTCTTTGATAGTTAATACATATAAACCAAATTTTGATAAACAGCATGAAATCGATACTCGGGCAACTGTTTGCACCGAATTTCTTGTTACATTCAGTCAGTTTATGCGAGAAATTGGGTTTTCTGATATTGCAAAATCAGAAAACTTGTCACAAAATGGAGACTGGCTATTAATGCAAAAGAATTAGTTCTATGGATGGAGTAATCGGGGTTGTTTTTATCAAGGGAAATAAGGTCCTTCTTCAAAAAAGACGAGATATCCCCGTTTGGTCCCTACCGGGAGGAGGCATCGATAAGGGTGAAAGTCCGGAAAAAGCAGTGGTTAGAGAAATCTATGAAGAAACAGGGATAAAATCAAAAGTTGTTAGACAAATTGCCGAATATTCATTTAAGTCTGGTAAAAAAAATTATTTTTTTGAGTGTGAACAAATAGGAGGAGCTCCTCAGACAAGTGGCGAATCAAGCGATGTTAATTACTTCTCAATAGAGAAATTGCCAACGCCATATGACCCAATCGTACCTCAATTGATTAGCGATGCTCTTAAGAATAATAAGGAAATTATAAAGAGACAGCTTAAGACTATAACCTTAAAAAACGCTGTTTATTACTTCATAACTAACCCTAAAATAGTGCTGAGGTACATTTATAAGGTTTTCGGCAAGAAGAAAAGAGTTTCTTTTTAATTTTTAATATTGAAAGGAATTCTTTATTAATATCTTCTGTGCGTGTTTAGTATAGCGACAGCACATAGAAACGTTTGTACCCGAAAGAATATGATTCGACCTGCGCCAGAAAATTCAATTTCTTCTAAATTATCTATGTCTTGTGGAATTCCCGAAAAAAGATCCACATAATCTCCGGATTTATAAACAGGACCTTTAGAGTTAAAACATTTATAGTCACTCGAGGGGATATAGTTGAACTTGTTTATTAAAGGTTTAAAGTCTGATAACTTTTTTAGTTCGCACTGAGATAGTAACGAAATATAAGTTTGTAGTTCTCGTCCTTTCCAAAGTCTCCAATTAAAGGGTTAATGGCTACTTTTGGGGAAACTGTATCTGTTTG
>JAJYKY010000024.1 GCA_021788195.1 bacterium
AATCACTCCGGGGTTTCGCGGGTCGTCTTCCGGGATGCCGGCTTCAATTTTTCCGACCATATCCGTTCCCACATCGGCTGCCTTGGTATAAATCCCCCCGCCGATTCTGGCAAAAACGGAAATCAAAGAAGCGCCGAAACCCAAAGCCACCAGCCGCACCGTACCGCCCGGAAGGACAAAAAGAACAAAACTGACAGCTATAAGGGCTAAACCGGCGACCATCAGCCCGGTAACTGATCCTCCGGCGAAAGCTACCTCGAGGGCGTGGCCCAAACCCTTTTGGGCAGCCTGGGCTGTCCGGCTGTTGGTCCTGACGGAAATACTCATCCCGATAATGCCGCAAAGAGCGGAAAGAACGGCCCCGGTAATAAAGGCGGCGCCGGCGTAAAAACTGTAAAAGTAGGCCAGAATGACGGTAATGACAAGAGCGACGATCCCCACCAGAGTGTATTGCTGTTGCATGTAGGCATTGGCACCCTCTAAAATCGCGGCGGCGACCTCCTGCATTTTGTCGTTGCCCGGAGAAAGTTTCAGGATTTGGGAAATCCGAAAGACAGAATATAAAACGGCTAAAATTCCGGCGCCGAAAGAAAAGTAAATCAGGTTTTGCATGGCCACAACGATTATAAGATGGAAAATTGCTTGTTTGCAAGGCCCAGAAGGCGACGGCTAAATATCAAGGTTGGCCGTCTTGGCCCGGGATTGGATGAAGCGTTTGCGGCCGGAGACGTCCTCACTCATGAGCATGGTAAAAGTCTGGTCGGCCCGGGAAGCGTCTTCCACGGTGACTTGTTTGATAATCCGGTTCTCCGGGTTTAAAGTCGTTTCCCACAGTTCCGTCGCGTTCATCTCACCCAAACCCTTGTACCTTTGCACATTAACCTTTTGCCCGTCCAGAGTTTTGACAAACTGCTCTTTTTCCTCTTCGGTATAAACATATTTTTTATTGCCTTTCCCCCACTCTACCTTATATAAAGGGGGCAAAGCGACGTAAACGTAACCTTTCTCGATAAGCTGGGGCAAATGCCGGTACAAAAAGGTCAGGTACAGGCATTTAATGTGCGACCCGTCGACATCCGCGTCAGCCATGATAATAATCCGGTGGTAACGCAGTTTTTCGATATTGAACTGGTCGGAAATACCGGCGCCGATGGCAATAATTAAAGATTTGAATTTGTCCGAATTGATTATCTGGTCAATTCTGGCCCGCTCTGTATTTAAAACCTTGCCGAAAAGCGGCAGAATGGCCTGAAATTTCCGGTCCCTCCCCTGTTTAGCCGATCCGCCGGCCGAGTCTCCCTCAACGATAAAAAGTTCCGATTGGGACGGGTCCCGGGATTGGCAGTCAGCCAGTTTTCCCGGCAGGGTCGAACCTTCCAAGGCTCCCTTGCGAATGACAGCTTCTTTGGCGGCCCGGGCGGCCAGTCTGGCTTTAGCGGCCAGAAAAACCTTTTCCAAAATGCTTCTTCCGTCGCGGGGGTTTTCTTCAAAATAAGTATCCAGGGCTTCTTTGACTACGGAAAAAACGGCCGGCTGGATTTCGGCGTTGTTTAATTTGGTCTTCGTCTGGGATTCAAACTGCAGACGGTCGGCAGCCATTTTGACATAGACAACAGCCGTTAGGCCTTCGCGCAGATCGTCGCCGATAAAGCTTTCCTGGCCTTCTTTTATCGCCCCGATTTTTTTACCGTAGTCGTTTAGGGCCCGGGTTAAAGCCGTCCGGAAACCGGAAAGGTGGGTGCCGCCGTCGGTGGTGTTAATAACGTTAACGTAAGATTCAACGCTTTCGCCGAAGCCGTCGTGGTACTGCATGGCTACCTCCACGTCGACGGTGGCTACCGGGGTGGTTATTTCCTTATTAACATAAAAAACCTCCGAAACCGGCTGTTTGTTGGCATTCAAATGCGTCACCAGTGACTTAATTCCGCCCTCAAAGTAAAAATTATCTTCAGCTCCGGTCCGCTCGTCCTTTATCCGGAAAAGAAGTTTGGAAACCAGATATGCCCGGTCGCGGATTTCGTTTTTAATGAGGCCGTAATTCCATTCCATCGTAGAAAAGATTGTCGGATCGGGCCAGAAGGTTGTTTTGGTCCCGGTTTTGTCCGACTTGCCGGTAGTGGTCAGCGGCCCGTCGGGGTTACCGGTCTTATAGCTTTGTTCAAAAACCTTGCCTTTTTGGGAGACGGTAACTGTCATCCTGGTGGAAAGGGCATTCACCGCGGCGGCACCCACTCCGTGCAAACCCCCGGAAGCCTTGTAGGCCTGAGCGTCAAATTTCCCGCCGGCATGAAGCCGGGTCATAGCCAGTTCCAGGCCGGAAAGCTGGTATTTGGGATTGATATCCGTCGGAATTCCCCGGCCGTTATCCTCGACGGTCATGGACCCGTCTTTATTAATAGTTACCGCAATCCGGGTGGCGTAACCGGCAAGGGCTTCGTCGACGCTGTTATCGACAATCTCCCGGAAGAGCTGGTGCAGTCCCCGTTCGTCGGTTGAACCGATGTACATTCCGGGCCTTTTTCGGACCGGTTCCAGACCTTCCAAAACCTGAATATTTGCAGCCGTGTAGTTGTCGGAAGCAGACATAATTTGACCTGGCTATTTTACTAAAAAAAAGAGTTTGTGTCCACCTTAAATAAAGAGGTTTTCCCAGGTCAGGCGGATATTGGTGTTGGCCGAAAGATAAGTTTTTGTTTGTTGCAATCTTCTGATAGTTTCTACCGTTTCCAGATTGGAGGTTTGGCGCAGGTTCTGCCCGGCTGCCAGAATAAGCTGGTCTATAAGCCGCAGCGCTTTTGCCCGGTCTTTAGAGAATTCTTCAGCCAGCTTAAAGCCGGCCGGGATATTTTTTTCGGCGATCCAACTTAGGATTCGGCCGGCGTTTTTTTTCTCGTTTTCTGGCAAAACCGGAGCCGGTCCGGACGGGAGACTAATAATCTGGCAGCGCGAAAGAACGGTTGGTAAAAGCAAATCTGTCGCGGGTACTTCCAGAATAATTATAGTATTATCCGGCGGTTCCTCAAGGGTTTTTAGTAGGGCGTTTTGGGCGGCAAGAGATAATTTACCGGCTTCTTTTATCCGGAGAACTTTTGGTTGGTGCTGGTCTGTTTTCAGCGACAGGAGAGGAAGAGTTTTTCGGACATCCCCGATGCCGATTTCGTTTTTTCCCTCCTCCGGATTGATTTCAATAACGAGCGGGACAGCATTTTCTCCGGTATTTTTTTCCAAAAAATCTTCCGCGGCTTTTTGCCGGGACTCCGGATTTCCGCCGCCGATAATCAGACCGATTGACATACTTTGTTGCAGCAATGTTACAATGGAGTTAAAGCGAATTCAATTCGTCTAACTGCCCATGAACGATGACAATGAGAATAACGCCCGGGTGGAAGATCTGCTTTTGGCGGACAAAATAATTACTTCCGAACAGTTGTCCGCCGCAAAGCTGGAGCACATTAATACCGGTCAGGCGACCGGGGAAATTCTTCTTAACCGGGGTCTTATCACCAAGCTCCAGTTGCTTCAGGCCCGGGCCAAACTGGCCGGAATCCCGTTCGTTGAGGTCTCCACTACGGTCACTTCGCCGGAAGTTTTAGTCAAGATTCCGGAGCAGGTAGCCCAAAAATACAAACTTTTACCATTTGCCTTTGATAAAGGAAAAAACGTTTTGTCGGTGGTAATGGCCGATCCTCTTGATCTTCAGGTAGTTGAGTTTATCGAAAAAAAAAGCCAGTGCAAAATCCTGCCGTATTATGGCGTTCCGGAAGATATTACCGCTGCCATTGCTGAAAGATACGGCCAGGGTCTGACTTCCGAAGTTTCCGCGGCTCTGAAGGAAGCCCCTGAGGAGACCGAAAACCCTCAGGAATTAACCGAAGAAAAAGTCGATGCCGTTATCCGGGAGGCACCGGTTGCCAAGATTGTGAACACCATTCTGGAGTTTGCCATAAAATCCCGGGCATCGGATATCCATATCGAACCGATGGAAGATAAAACCCGGGTTCGCTACCGGATCGACGGAATCCTGAACGAAAAACTGATTTTGCCGAAGAAGGTTCATGACAGTCTGGTTTCCCGGGTAAAAATTCTTTCGGAGCTAAAGATCGATGAAAAGCGTCTTCCCCAGGACGGTCGCTTTAATTTTAAAGCCGGAAATGAGGAAGTGGATTTGCGGGTTTCGACTCTGCCGACCGTTCACGGAGAAAAGATTGTCATGCGGCTACTTAAAAAAAGCGGCGGCGTCCCGACTTTGCAGGAATTGGGTCTACGGGGAACGGCCCTCAAGAATTTGGAAATTGCCATGCTTCGGCCGCACGGCATAATTATTGTCTGCGGGCCAACCGGTTCCGGTAAAACGACGACGCTTTATTCTGTTTTGACCCGGATTAATTCCAGTAAAATCAATATCGTGACTCTTGAAGACCCGGTTGAGTACCAGATGACGGGCGTTAACCAGGTCCAAATCAATCCCATGGCCGGGCTGACTTTTGCTTCCGGGCTAAGGTCCTTTTTGCGCCAGGATCCCAATGTGGTTCTGGTCGGAGAAATCCGGGACGACGAAACTGCCGACCTGGCAATTCAGGCAGCTTTAACTGGACACCTGGTTTTCTCCACTCTGCATACCAATAATGCCGCCGGAACTCTCCCCCGGCTTCTGGATATGAAAGCGGAACCGTTTTTACTGGCTTCCTCCATGAATGCTGTTGTCGGGCAGCGGATCTGTCGGAAAGTTTGCCCGGTTTGCCGGGAAACTTATGAACCTCCCGAGACAATCGTGGCGGATGTAAAGAATGTCCTGGGGAAACTTCTGGACGAGAGCAAATTCAAAGACGGCAAACTGCTTTTGTACCGGGGCAAAGGCTGCGACCAGTGCGGCAATATCGGTTACGTTGGCCGGGTCGGTATTTTTGAGGTCTTGCCGATTTCGGAAAAACTTGGCAAAATGATTTTAGAGAGGGCAAGCGCTGACGAAATAGAAAAGCAGGCAGTCAGCGAGGGAATGATCAGTATGAAGCAGGATGGGTACATGAAAGCGGTTGAAGGAATCACGACTCTGGAGGAGGTCCTCCGGGTTGCCCAGGATTAAACAAATATGAATATTCCGGAATTATTGCAGACGGTTGTTTCTCAAAATGCCTCCGACCTTCATCTGGTGGCCGGTTTTCCCCCGGCGATCCGGGTTGACAGTGTCCTGTTTCCGATCAGGTCCGACGCCGGGAAGCTTTCGCCCGAGGAAACCGAGACTTTGATTTTCTCCCTGCTTTCGCCGGAACAAAAAGAGCTTCTTATTAACAATAAAGAGATCGATTTTTCTTTCCAGTATGAAAACGGTGCCCGGTTTCGGGTCAATGCCTATAGTCAAAAAGGAACCTGGGCAGCAGCGCTCCGTTTTTTGCCGGCAAAAATCCGGGGGATCGAAGAACTGAATTTGCCGGGAATTTGTCACAAATTTGCCACTTTAAAGCAGGGTTTTGTTCTCGTTGCCGGACCGACCGGTCACGGCAAATCTACCTCGATTGCTGCAATGATTGACGAAATCAATCACTTCCGGCAGGCAAAAATTATTACGATCGAAGACCCGATCGAGTATGTTTATACTCCGGTCAAGGCTCTGATTTCCCAGAGGGAGATGCATTTGGACACCCATTCCTGGAATATGGCCTTGCGAAGCGCCTTACGGGAAGATCCGGATGTGGTTTTAATCGGGGAAATGCGCGATTATGAAACGATTGCTTCGGCTTTGACCATTGCCGAAACAGGCCACCTGGTTTTTGCCAGCTTGCACACTAACGATGCTTCCCAGACAATTGACCGGGTAGTGGATGTCTTTCCGGAAAACCAGCAGGATCAGGTGAAACTGCAATTATCCAACGTTTTGGAAGGAATTGTGTCCCAAAGACTGATTCCGGCGATAAAAGGCGGCCGGGTTCCGGCGACGGAAATTCTGCTGGCAACTTCCGCCGTCCGTTCGTCGATCCGCGAAGGCAAATCCTACGCGATTCCCAATATTATCCAGACTTCCGGGGAAATTGGGATGGCGCCTCTGGAAAAGTCGCTGGCCGAATGGGTGAAGAAGGGTATTGTTTCTCTGGAAGTGGCGACCGAATACAGCCTTCACCCCGAGGAGCTTGTCAGGCAGACCCGCAGCCGGTAGAAATTTATGCAGATCTTTAATTACCAGGGTAAGGACGATCACGGGCGGACCGTTACCGGAAAAGTCGAAGCGGCAACGGATCAACAGGCAGCCAACCTTTTGAAAAACCGGGGGCTTTTTATCATTAGTATTAAAGAGGCCAAAAACATACCGTATTTAAGCTTGCTTTCCAAAAGGAGCGGCGTTTCCGGGCAGGAACTGGCCAATTTTACCCGGTACCTCTCGACAATGTTATCTACCGGTCTTCCCCTCTCCGATGCCTTTATCAATCTTCAGCAGCAGTCCAGTCCGGCTTTTGCGGAAATTATTGCGAGCATGGGCCGGGACGTAGCCAGCGGTCAAAGTCTGTCAGAGGTGATGAAAAAATATCCGAAGGTTTTTAATAACCTTTATGTTTCTCTGGTTAGGGCGGGTGAAGCCAGCGGCGGTATTGATAAAGTTTTAGGCCGGCTGGCGGACACGCTGGACCGCAATGAGGATTTTAAAGGCAAGGTCAAAGGGGCCATGGTTTATCCGGCAATTGTGGTGACGGCAATGGCCGGAATCGGGACTTTGATGATTACCATGGTTATTCCCAAAATTTCCGATGTCTACAAGGAATTCGGCGCAGAACTGCCTTTACCGACAAAAATTTTGATTGCCATCTCCGATTTTCTTACCCATTACACGATTCTTGCGGCGATTGTGATTATAGGAATTGTTTTTGCGGTGCGCCAGTTTAAAAAAACCCCGGCCGGAGATTTTTTCTTCTCCAACCTGGGTTTCAGACTCCCGGTTTTCGGACCGTTAAACCAGGAAGTGACTTTTGCTCTCCTGTGCCGGACACTGGGGGCGATGGTGGCCGCCGGAATTTCCATCCTTGAAGCCTTGAAAATTACGGCTGATTCTCTGGGCAACAATGTTTACCGCCAGGGCCTTTTGCAGGCGGCTTCGGAGGTAGAAAAAGGCTATCCCCTCTCCATGAGCCTGAAAAATAACCCGATCTATCCGAATATTATTTCCCAAATGGTCGGTATCGGCGAGGAGACAGGAACAATTGATAAAAGCCTGGAAAATCTGGCGGTCTTTTTTGAAGGCGGGGCGGAAAGAAAAGTGAAAGTTTTGACGACTTCCATGGAGCCGATCCTTATTTTAATTATGGGCGCGGGTGTCGGCGGCTTGGCCATTGCGGTCCTGATGCCGATGTTTAACCTGGTCAACGTGATTAAGTAATTGACAGAAAGCTAAAATTGTTTCAAACTGGATACGGGAGGTGAAAATTTAATGAAGAAAGGTTTTACTTTAATTGAGTTGATGGTTGTGATGGCGATTATTGCCATTCTTTCTTCGATTGCTCTGGTGGGTATCGGGAAAATGCAGGCGATGGCCCGGGATACCAAAAGAGCTTCGATCATGAACGGCGTCCGGACGGCTCTCGAACGGTACTATGCCGACAACCAGACTTATCCAGACGCGCCAAGTCCAAATTGGAGTTCGCTGACTAATGCCCTGATCAATTATATTACCATTCCCAATGATCCCTGCGCCGGAGGTAATACGCCGATTGGCGCTGACGGGACGGTTGCCGGCTGCACAGGTGTTCAATACGAATATATTAAAGGAAACAGCGGAAGTTGTACGAATACCAACGGTTATGCTCTGATCTTACACAGAGAATCCGGAGGCACCAACCAGTATTTCTGCTCTCCTCTTTAAAGTGCGGACGTGCTACACTCGCGCATGCGCTATTCCGCGACACATTCAGGGAGACTCCTTGCGAATCGGCAGGGAGTTTTCTTGATAGGAGTTCTCCTGGGGATTTTTGGAGTTTATCTTTATCACCTGGCGCCGTCTGTCCCCTCCCAGGGTGATGCCGGAGAGTTAATAACCGTCGCCTACACTTTAGGTATCAATCACCCGCCCGGGTATCCTGTGCATGAGCTTTTGGGTTTTCTGTTTACGAAAATTCCCTATGGCAGTATTGCCTGGCGGGTAAATTTACTGTCAGCCGTCAGCCACGTTTTAGCTCTTTTCTTCCTTTATCTTGGTCTGGCAAAAATTCTAAAGAGTAAAATGGCGGCCCTCGGGGGAGCCTTAGCCCTCGGTTTTTCCTACACTTTCTGGCTTTACAGCGAAGTCGCCGAAGTCTTTTCCTTAAACGATTTGCTGGTGGCCATTCTTTTTTACCTGACTGTCACCTTATTTACCTTAAAACCGAAGGATTTTTCCCTTCGCTGGCCGAAAATCCTGGCGGCCGCCGGCCTGGTTTTAGGTTTGGGTTTAGCCAATCACCTGACCGTTGTTTTTATTCTTCCGGGCCTTGCCTATCTTCTTTACCCGCAATTTAAAAAAGAAATAAAAAAAGTGGGAATCACGGGTCTTATTAGGCCAATGAGTCTGATAGGCGGGGCGATACTTTTGGGGCTTCTCCCCTACCTCTTTCTTCTTTATCGGGCCAGGACGGCGATAATGCCTGTCGCCTGGGTTTATCCGGAAAATTTAACGGCGCTGGCAAAACTGATGTTGCGCACCGATTACGGAACTTTTTCGCCGATGGCCGGGGCTAATCCGGCTCTGGTGACAATTAGTGATAAAGCCGGCCAGTTGAGCCACTATCTATCTTTCTTTATCGAAGATTTTACCTACCTCGGAATTTTGCTTTTTCTTGTCGGCCTGGCTGTCGGCTGGAAATATTCCCGGCGGTTTACCCTTTTTGTTCTGATTAGCTTTTTAATTTCCGGGCCGTTGTTTTTAACCTATGCTAATTTTCCCCTGACCCAGTCGGTCACCGGCGTCGCGGTTGCGGAACGGTTTTACCTCCTGCCAAATCTATTCGCCTCTCTCCTGATAGGTGTCGGGCTGGATTTTCTTTTTGGTCTTTTTGCCAAATTAAAATCCGGAAAAATAGTTGCCTGGGCTACGGTTATCTGCCTGACGGTAGTATTGTACAATTCCCATGCTGCCGATATTTCCCAACGGGGAAACTTTCTGGACGAAAATTTCGGCCGGAACATTTTAGCGGCGGTGCCCCCCAAGTCACTTATTGTCCTCCAGGGAGATATCCCGACCTTTGCCGCCTTTTATCTGCGCTATGTTGAGAATTTTCGCCCGGACGTGGAGTTCTTAACGGAAAATCAGACCAAGCCGGACAACAATTTCCGCTATTTGAAGAAAGTTCGCCCCGATCTCATCCTGGGAACTTCTGATACGGCTTCCCAGGCCGGGATTATTATGAAAAATGCCAGCCTGGTCCCGATTTATTCCTACGGGCCGCCGGTTTTTGCTCTTCCCGGGATGTTGGCTTCGCCTTCAGGAGTGTTATTTTCCTTAACGCCTAAAGACAAAACGCCGAATTTCGCCCCTTGGCAGGAGACGGAAAAAGGTCTGGATAAAGAATTGCGTTTTCCGACACAAAAAGACGTGGACCGTTTCGGAACTTTGGGTGATCTGGCGATATTCGATTATTACGCCCGGACTTTCGTCAATCTCGGTGACAACTGCCGGATTAACAATGAGCCGCAGTGCGCTCTTAATTACTATCAAAAATCACTGGTTTACAGCCCTGATCTTTTGCCGACCCACTACAGTCTCGCGGTAGTTTATAAGCAGATGGGCCAATGTTCGGAGGCGGAGAAAGAATACAATCTGGTTCTTAGCCTAAATCCCCGGGCGTTTTTTCTTTACCAGCCCATGGCCGAACTTTATAAAGACTGTTTCCGTGACCCGGTCAAGTCAGCTTATTACGAGAAGCTGGGTAAAGCCTCTAAAGATGCCAATTCGTTAAAAGGTTTTTAAACGGCTCGTAG
>JAJYKY010000025.1 GCA_021788195.1 bacterium
GAAGGGGTCCATTGGTCCGAAAAGAATTGGAGATTCCTGAACGCAAATTTAGCGGAAATTAAAGAAGCCGATGATAAGTTTCCTCTTAAAGGGTCTCGTACCAGCACCTTTATTCTGACGACAGATAAAAGCGATCTTTAGATAGGTTAGGTAACGATTCTATTGGGACACTTGTTAGTCGGATAACCTAAATCATCTCCCGTTTTGTTGTCGGAGGAAGATGAGCCAACAATTCGTAGGGAATGATGCCGGTTGCCCTGGAAATATTTACTAAGCTGTTTTTGTCCCCGTTCCGGTTGGAAAAAATGACCACTTCATCACCGGCTTTTGCTCCCGGGATGCCCGTAACATCAATGATCGTAATGTTCATGCTGACCCGGCCGAGAATTTGGCAGGGTTTATTTTTGACCAACATGAAACCCGTGTTCGATAACCGTCGATCTACTCCGTCATTGTAACCGGCCGGGACAATGGCAATCTTCATTCTTTTTGTGGCTGTAAAAGTGAAGTCATAGCCGATCTTTTCTCCCGGGGAAATTTCCTTTATCTGGGCCACAGTGCTGGTAAATTTTAAGACCGGTTTTAGTCTATTCCCTTTTAAGGAAGGATCAATTCCGTAAAGAGCTAAGCCGCTCCGGGCAACATTGCTTAGGTTGCGAACCTCTTTGATTTTTAACATGCCGGCCGACGCTGACAGGTGAACATATTTCGGACAAATTCCGAGACGATTCATAATGGTCCGGGCTCTTTGAAATTCAGCAATCTGTTTTTTGGTGTCTTTGTTGTTTGGTTTGTCTCCCATAGCCAGGTGGGACATTAAACCTTCGATACGGAGATTTAATTTTTGTGCTTCGCGGACGAAATCTGCCAAATCTTCTATCGCGATCCCTTCACGGTGCATGCCGGTATCCGCATAAAGATGAATCCCGGCGCGGGGCTGATATTTTTTTATTCCGGAAAGCATTTCTTTGGTAAAAACGGCGTAGGAAAACGGCAGTTCTTTAACGTGCAAACTTTCCGGATCGACATACCCCATGATTAAAACCGGCGTTTTGATTTTCAATTTCTGCAGTTCGTAGGCTTCAAAAAGACTGTCAACGCAAAAGAATGGCACCTTTAGCGGATCGAGAAATTTAGCTACTAAATTTATTCCATGGCCGTATGCGTTGCTTTTTAAGACCGGCGCCACCGGTAATTTTCCCAAATTTTTCAGATAACGGTAATTGTAAATTAGAGCCGAAGAAGAAATCTCGATCCTGTTCAAATGGCTGTATGAAGTTCCCAATAAACTCCGGAATCCGGAAAACATGGATTCATTATATATAACTATGCGATATCCATACTTTCCTCGCCCAAGCTTCTAACAATTTCTTGCGAGCATTACGGCATGCCTAAAAGGAGAGTCAGATGAAAGTGGAGTCCGGGGATTTACCCCAGAGCCTGAACAAGGCCCAAATGAAATTTTCAGGGACGCGTTCGGATCATTTTTCCCAGACCGTATCAAAAAAACACCGTTTCGCCAATGGCGGTAAAGATACCCCGAACAGCCGATAAACATCTTACCCATGGTGATATCGTGGGCCGTTTTAATCTGGGCAGAAAATTAGAAAACGATTTCGGCCAAACGCATCCTTTCTTATTTTTTTCGTAAATCCCGGCAAATCCAAAAAATCTTTCGGGGAGTGAGTATCGTCGATTTCTAAAATGATCAAACTGCTTTTTTTAACATGCCCGGGTAACTCGGCTATGAGCCGGTTGATAATTTTCACTCCTTTCTCCCCGCCGTCCAAAGCCAAATGTGGCTCGTAATTTTTTACTGACGCCGGCAAATGAGGAATTCTCTGAGACGGTATGTACGGGAGGTTGGCGACAATGACATCGAAGCGCAAATGAAGAGGATATGAAGTTAAGAGGTCAGACTTTAAAACGGACACATTGTTGGTGCGAATATTTTTCCGGGCGACAGCAAGGGCTTTATCGGAGATATCAGAGAGATAGACGGTTGACTGGGGATATTTTTCCGCGAGAGTGATACCAAGGCAACCACTTCCTGTCCCCACGTCAGCAATAAGGGACTTTGGTTCCGACAATGACGAAGAAACCATTCTTATGATCTCTTCTGTTTCTATTCGGGGAATTAAAACAGCGGGAGAGATTATAAATTCCCGGTCAAGAAACTTGGCCTGACCGGTAATATATTCATTCGGGACAAACCGGCCGGGCATTAGTAAGTCGGTTCTACAAAATCTTTTTCCGTAATCTTTTTTCCGTTAACCGGAATTTCTAAGGCAAAGCCTAAGGCGTTTGCGATCGCTGCGCCGACACGAAGTCCGGTAAAGCTTCCCGGACCGGTAACCACTTCAATTTCCGTCAGGTCCTTCATGGTTTTTCCCTGCTCCTTCAATAATTTTTCGATCATGGGTAAAACCACCTGCGACCGCCAGAGACTGGAATCCTTTGTGATTTCCCGGTCATCCAGTCTGATAACAGTTTTTTGATTTGATGAGGTGTCAATAAACAAACGCATAAATTCCTGATTAACTTAATTTCTAATTTCTAAATTCCTGACCTCGATTTCCCGTTCGGTTTCGGAAATCACCCGAAAATCTATCTCGATTCTTTTTTCCGGCAAAACTTTTTCAATCTTTTCCGGCCATTCAATAACGACAACATTTTTTTTATCCGGCCAGAGATCAGAAAGGCCAAGGCCGGTAATTTCCTCTTCGTCAGCCATCCGGTAAAGATCAATATGCCAAAAGATCAGGCTTTCTTTGGGGATTTCATGTTTCCGGACTAAGATAAAAGTCGGGCTGGTAACCCGGCCTTTAACTCCTAAACCTTTGGCCAGTCCCTGGACGAAAGTCGTTTTCCCGGCACCTAAGTTTCCGTGAAGAAGAATAATTTCTCCGCCGGAAAGTTTTTTGGCCAAGCTTATACCCAGCTTTTGAGTTTCGTAAGCAGATCGGGATTTAATTGTCACGACCTTATTTTAAGGCAATTTGCGCCGAAACAAAAGGAGACCTAAAGAGGCAGCGGTCAAAATGGCTCCGACTAAACCGATGAATGCGGGAATAATCGGGAAGTTCTTTTTCTGTGTTTCGGCGGCCAAAACTTTTTCTTTTGGAGCCAAAGTGGTGCTGAGAAGCGATTCGGGGGTGGCCGGAATTTCGTCCTCCGGAGTGGTAACTAAAACCGCCGCGGCGGAGGCAATTTTAGATGAGGGACTGGCGGGTTTAGAAACGACAACGGCCTTGGGGGTTACCGGTTTGGCTGCCGGGGGGACAAAGGGAGCTGAAGGGGGTGGAGGAGGTAATGGTGGCGGTTCGGGTTCGGGTGGAGGTGGCGGGACGGAATAACTGATGGTTAAATTTAAAGAATTGGAAGAGTTTCCTGAAGAAGAAGTAATATAACGGATTATTTTCACCAGATAATTTCCTGAACCGATAAATCCGGAATCGGCCGGGTCAATTTTTGCCAGAAGTTTTCCGGACCAGGAACCCTCAGTGGGGGTAAACTCAAAAAAATTTTGGGAAAATTCGGAAAAATCCGGTGAGGATTTATAGCTGATAAAATCGCCTTTGTTGTTTTGGGTAAAACCGAAATAATTGGGGTTGTCACCGGCTTTGGTAATGGCGGCCTGCAAATACTGGGTTTTTTCCGAAAGTCCGGAAGCGCTGGCCTCAAGAGTAATGATCTGGTCGGGAGTAGAAATTTCCACGGGAGAAATATTAGTCAAACTGAAAGCGGCAGAAACCGGAGTGGCGGCAATAAAAAAAACAACCGGAAGAACCGGCAAAATTTTTGCCGCCCGATAAATTTTTATCAGCACTTCTTAATTTACCCGGACAACATTAATCGCGGAAATACTCCCTAAAGAATATTTGGAAGTGAACGGAATATCGTGGCCGTTTTCGACGTAAGGGTCGTTCATAATATACTGCCCGTCTTTTTTCTCCTTGATAACGACAAAATGGGCCGGACCGGCGCCGATACCGACGATAACCGGGTGTCCGGAGGAAAGTTCGGAGTCCATCCGGTCGAAATCCAGGCCGATTGAGGTTCGCGTAAAAGTTGCCCCGTCAATGCTCCAGGGGGACAAAAGCATCAACGCCGTGCTCGCAAAGAAAGCGTCATAAACTTTAGCCACCTGGCCGGGAGTAACTTTGTGACCGTAATGCGATAAAACCATGGCGGACGACGTAATCAGGCAGCCGTATTCGGCCAGAGTGTCAGAAGAATAGCCGATGGTGGTTAAACCCCAGGCGCTGTCCCGCTGGTTATAATAACAGCCCCAGGAGTCGCAAAAATCCTGGTGCGGTAAAAGGGAGGCCCCGCCCTGGGAGATCACAAAGCCCTGGAAAGCTGCCAATTGGGACCGGGCCTCTTCCAAAAGCTGCTGGTAGCGGCTTTCGTCGTTACGGGTCACTTCCAAAAGCCGTTCCTTGTCGCGGTTTTGAGTATTCAGATCGTTTTGGTAAGCTTTAAGCTGGGCCGAAAGCACTTCAACCTGATTTTTTTTATTGCCTAGTAAGTCCTTTTGGTCGTTATAGTTCTGCTTGGTAGCAGCCATCTGGTACATCAAAGTCTTATCGTGTTTTTGCACCAGGCGGAGATACTCCAGCCGTTTCAGAAAATCGGTAAAGTCCCTGGCCGACAAAAGATAAAGGGTCGGGTCGCTGCGGCCGACAATATAGGTTTTTATTATCCGATTGACTAAAACGTTGGATACCTCGGTTAAAGAATTTTCCAGAACGCCGATTTTTCCGGAAACGGAAGCGATATCATCCGTTAGCCGGTCAATTTTTACCTGGGTTTGGTTAATCCGGACTTTGGTTAAGGAGATTTCGTTGTTAATAAGAGTAATTTGAGAGGACAAAGTTTTTTCCTGGTTTTGGGAATCGGCAATCTTTTGGGTACATTCTTCGATCCGCTGTTGGCAGGAAGCGTCGTCATTACAGCTATCGCCGCAATCAGCAATTACCCGGCGTGAACCGGCCTGAAGAAAAACTGCCAGAAATAAAAGGCAAAGCAGAAAAATGATTTTTTTCATTCATGCAAATACCGCCAGACGGCTAAGAAACTTCCGGTGACGCCGACCAGACCCCCGGCTCCGATAGTCCCGCCAAGAAAGGCCAAAATATAAAGCGGGGGAACGGGAAGAATACCCATCCCGGAAAAATACGGTGCCAGGTAAGGCGTCAGAAAATAAATCAGGGCGGTAACTACGGACCAGGAGATAAAAGCCCCAACCGCACCGTAAAAAAAGCCTTCGAGTAAAAATGGCAGGCGGATAAACCAATGGGAAGCCCCGATCAGCTGTTCAACTTCAATTTCGTCTTTACGCAAAGCAATTTTCATCCCGACGATGGTCAGCACTATCAAAACAGAGGTCAGGGAGAGAAAAATAAGCAGGCCCAGGCCGAATTTCCGGGTTTTATCCAAAACACTGATCAAGGTATTGACGACATCCTGCTGATAGGAAATTTCTTCGACATTGGGGGCTTTTTTCAGAATTTCGTAAAGAGCCGGCAGATCGGAAACGGTTTTGGCGGAAACCTCCAGGCTGGTGGGCAGGGTGTTAGCGGTAACCAGTTCCAAAAGGAGCGGGTCCTCCTTGTTTCTTTCCCGGTAAATCTTAAGGGCCTGTTCTTTGGAAACGAATTTTATTTCGGCGGTTTTCCCGGTCCGGTTAAGCTCGGTCACCAGATCTGTCAACTGGTCTTTCCTGGAAATATTATCGTTAAAGAAAGCGATGACCTGCGGTTTGTGCTCCAGGTTGGTCAGGAGTTTTTGCGAGCCCAAAGTTAAGAGAGAAAAAGACAGCCCGACGAAAGTTGTCAGGGTCAGAATCATAATGGCGGCCGCCGCCTGGTAAGGTGACCTTCGGATGTGCTGCCAGGTAATCGCTAATTTATGCTTCATGGTATTTACCTTTTTTATCGTAAACAACCTGGCCGTTGTCCAGGCGAACCACCCGGCGAACCAGGCTATCGACGATCTCGCTGTTATGGGTAGCCATAATGACCGTCACCCCGTTTTTATTGACTTTATCTAAAATCTGGATAATTTTCCAGCCGTTGGCCGGATCGACATTTCCGGTCGGTTCGTCGGCAAAAAGATACTTCGGGTTTCCGGCCAAAGCCCGGGCGATTGCTACCCTCTGCAGTTCTCCGCCGGAAAGCTGGGCCGGAAACATCTGCCCGTAGTCTTTAAGCCCGACGAGGTTTAGAACCTCTGCCACCTCTTTCTTTATGTCGGCAGGCTTTTTTCCGAGGACTTCCAGGGACAAAGCGACATTTTCGTAAATGTTTCTGTCGGACAACAGCTTTAAGTCCTGAAAAACAAAACCGATGTTGCGCCTCAATGCCAAAATATCCCGGCCTTTCATTTTTGCCAGTTCCAAACCGTCAATGGCAAGTTTTCCGGAGGTAGGTAAAAGTTCCCGAAGAATAAGTTTAAGAAAGGTAGTTTTCCCGGCGCCTGAGGAACCGATCAGAAAAATGAATTCGCCGTCCTCAATTCTCAGATTGACCCCGCTTAGAGCCAGAGTTCCGTCGTTAAACTTTTTGGAAACATCAGTCAGTTCGATCATCCCAAGAAAAAAAAAGAAGTAACTTCACGATTACTGGATGACTTTAATCCGGCCGACGTCCATAAGCCAACCGGCCTTTTGTCCCTTAAAAGTTTCACCCCAGACCTGGACTTTTTTACCGACATACTTGTTCATGTCGACAACCGAACTGGTCAGATAAACATTCTGGGAAACTCCGCCTTCGCGGATTAGAACATGAGTGCCTTCGTCGGTAATTTTACCGTCGTTAACCTGCAAAGTCCCCGAAGCCGTATCTTTAAAAGTCGAGGCGTCTTTAACTCCTTCTTCGGTCGGAGTATTGACTACCTGGACATCCTGACCGCCGAGACTGATAGTTCCGGCGGTGGCTTTCTTATAGGCCAGAAGACCGGTGCCGGTTCCGGCCAAAAGGGCGACCACCACTACCGCAATAATAAAAATAGGCAGTCGGGACGGGCTATTTGCCCCGACAACCGGTTTAACCAAAGAGGGTTCAGCACTGTTATCCAGGGTGTTCACAAAACCATTATACAAAAAACAATGAAGATGTGTAGCGGTCTTTTAAGTTCGGGCAAAATAATGCAGTTCCGCCTCAATAAATTTATTAAGATGTCCTTCCAAAACAGCATCGGAATCGGTTTCTTCGTAGTCAGTGCGCAGATCTTTGACGAGGTGATAAGGGTGCAGAACATAAGAGCGGATTTGGTTCCCCCAGCCGGGAGTGACATGTTTCCCCCGGAGGCGCATTTCCTCCTCATGGCGTTTTTCGGCTACCAGGGCGGCCAGTTTGCCCCGGAGAATTTTTAAAGCAATTTCCCGGTTACGGCTTTGGTCCCTTTCTTTTTGGCTCGTGACCACAATCCCGGTGGGCTTGTGGGTTAGTCTTACCGCGGAGCTGACCTTGTTGACATTCTGACCACCGTGGCCACCGGCCCGGAAGAAGTCCCAGACAAGATCCTCTTCCTTAACGGCCGTTTCTTCGCCGGCGCTTTCGGCATTCTCGATTCCCGGCATGACTTCAACCAGAGCAAAGGAGGTTTGGCGCAAATGGTCGGCGTTAAAAGGAGACTGGCGGACCAGCCGATGGACGCCGGCCTCATATTTTAGAAACCCGTAAGCGTAGTTACCGTTCGTTTCAAAAGTAACGGTTTTTATCCCGGCTTCGGAGCCCGGTTCCAGATCGATTTCCGCAAGCTCCCAACCCTGTTCGGCGGCAAACTTGCTGTACATCCGGTAAAGCATTTCCGCCCAGTCCATGGCCTCAACGCCGCCCTGGCCGGAGTGGATGGAAACAATGGCCGGAAGATAATCATAAGGCCCCGAAAGGTAAAGCCGGGTTTCCAGTTCGCGGACTAATTCCTCGGTTTCCCGGCCGTTTTCGAGCTTTTCCAGCTTGGTTAATAAATCCTGCAAAGCTGAGAGCTGTTTCGTTTTCCTGGTGGCTTCCTCCCGGTTTTGCCAGAACTCCGGCTTTTCCATCTCCGCTTCCAGCTCCCGGATCTCCCGCCGTTTCGCATCAGGATTTAATTTTTCCAGAATTTTTTGGACTCTGTCGTCTGTTTCGGTCATAAAAATATAAATCCGGGAGTTACTTCAAGCGGGAGTTGATCTGTGTCTCAAAATCGGAGAGGGAAAGGCCGCCTATAAATTCCTTGCCGTTAATAAAAAATGTCGGAGTGGCGCTGAGGCCGACCTTGTTGCCGTCAGCCTGGTTATTTAAGATAATCTGGCGGACAGCGTCGGAATCCAGATCCGCTGCGAATTTCGTCGTGTCCAGACCGAGATCTTTGGCGTAGCCGGTGACGACGTCTTTGGTTAAGACCAGATTCGGATTTTTCTCAAATTCGGAAAAGAGGCGGTTATGCATTTCCCAGAATTTTCCCTGAAGCCCGGCAGCTTCGGCCGCTTGGGCGGCCAGGAAGGCGTACTGGTGGGAAGGCAGCGGGTATTCGCGGTAAATATAACGAACGCTTTTGGCCTTGTATTCGCTCAATATCTGTTCGACCGTCGGTTCGGCTGCCTGACAGGCGGGGCATTCGAAATCGGAAAACTCGACGATGGTCACTTTAGCGTTTTCCGGGCCCAGACTATGGGCGCCGGGTCGAACCAAAACGTCGGTCGGAGCGGTAACGGTCGATGATGGTGTCGGAGTTGAACCGTTGTTTCCGCCCAGAAGAATTGCCGCGCCGACAACAAAAATCAAGGTTGCCTCGATAATGCCTAAAAATAATTTAGTTTCCGAGCTCATGTTTTCTACTATTATATACGGATACTGATGTTAAGACAAACAAAAGAAGAGAATCCGCTCCGGAAGCAGTACACCAGAGGCAGATGGCTTTAATAAAGGAAACTTCTACAAAAAAGAGGTAGAGGGAGATGATAAATCCGACGGCCGTCTGGAACCACAGGGAAAGGCCCAGGATCTGTTTTCTTTCGGGAGCAAGAGTCAGGGAAAAACTGGTGACAAAGATTAGAAAATAAAAGACCAGGCCGAAAAACGGTAGGGGGAGACCAAAAAAGTAGGCAAAGGAACTGGCCCGGACGATTTCACACCCGGCCGTCTTTCCGCAGACAATCGGTCCGCCGGTAACATACCGGTTTAATAAGTAACCGGAAATAAGAAGGCCGATAATGGATAGAAGAAAAACAACCCGGTTAATCATCTTTTAAGTTTGACTAAACGATAATAATTAACCTTAAGAAAATCCAGTCCCGAAAGATAAAGGATGGTCACGGCGATAATTATTAGTAGATAATTCGGGCTTAAGTTTACCAGATGGAAAGCCGTCCCAAGGGGAGACTCCGGAAGAATAATGGTGGCAGCGACCGTGGCTAAAATTCCAAATAAAAGCGTCCGGCTGGGATGAGCCCCGGTGGTCATCGGCCCGATTCTCCGGACCGAGAAAATAACGACCAGGTCCATAACCGTAATCAGGACAAACCAGAAGGTCCGAAACAGGGCCGGAGAAAGATTCCGGAATAAATAAAAGAAAGCCAAATTTACCAGCATGGTAAACCCGCCCAAAAGAAGGGGAAGGAGAACGACATCTTTATAATGGTACCGGGCCGGGCGGTGCAGGTCGGAAGAATCAACATTGTCGAAGGCGACGGCCAGAAGCGGCAGATCAGACAAAAGCCCGGTTAACAAAATCTGGATCGGAAGCAGGGGGAGGGTGGTTGTAAAAAAAGACACGGCGGCGACGGCAAAAAAGTTGCCCCAGTTGGAGACCATCGTGTGTTTAACGTACTTATCAATGTTAAAAAAGATTTTTCGGCCTGATTCGATACCCTCAATTACTACTTTCAGATCGTAGGTCATAAGAATAA
>JAJYKY010000026.1 GCA_021788195.1 bacterium
GCGGCGATGGAGGAATCGGTTCAGGAAATTAACCGGCGGCGAAAGTTTCAGCTTGCCTGGAACGAAAAACACCAGATTACTCCGCAAAGCATTGTTAAACCGATTCGGGAAGCGATTATTGAAACGGTGCCGGAAGATAAAGCCAAAAAACAAACTTACGCGGTTTTGCTGGATCGGGAGCTGGCGGATATCGATATTGAGCAACTGACGCCCGAGGATAAAGAAAAACTGAAAAAAGTTCTGGAGAGGCGGATGAAAGAGGCGGCACGGATTTTAGATTTTGAAGGGGCTGCTTTTTACCGGGACAAGATAAAACTTTTGGGATAATTGAGGCTAAAAGGAGTATAATGCGGATGGTCCGGCAGTTGCCGGGTCACGTCGGGAGACGGTATTTGACGTGGATATGAGCAATTCTGACAAAATTGTGATCAAAGGGGCCCGGGAACACAATCTGAAAAACATTGATGTGGAAATCCCGAAAGATAAACTGGTGGTTTTTACCGGGGTGTCGGGGAGTGGTAAATCGAGTTTGGCCTTTGACACGATTTACGCTGAAGGACAAAGGCGGTATGTGGAATCCCTCAGTTCCTACGCGCGGCAGTTTTTAGGAGTGATGGACAAGCCGGATTTAGATTCTATCGAAGGGCTCTCGCCGGCGATTTCAATTGACCAGAAGTCTACTTCCCATAACCCGCGCTCAACCGTCGGAACGATTACGGAAATTTATGATTACCTCCGTCTTCTTTTTGCCCGGGTGGGTCATCCGCATTGTCCTACCTGCGGCCGGGAAATTACCCGTCTGACTTTAGACCAGATTGTTGACCAGATTATGGTTATGGCCAAAAACAGTGAAACAAAGCAGAAAAGGTTTCTGATTCTCTCCCCTCTCGTTTCCGGCCGGAAAGGGGAGTACTCTCAGCTTTTTAACTCCCTGCGGGCCAAAGGGATTGCCCGGGTCCGGGTGGACCGCCAGATTTTCGGGTTAGATGAGGATTTTTTGCTGATTAAAACCAACAAACATGATATCGAAGCCGTTGTTGACCGAATTGTGATTGACCTTAAAAATCCCGATCTTTCCCGGCTTCGCGAGTCGGTGGAGACCGCTCTGAAACTCTCCAACGGGGAAGTGGTCGTCAGTGAAGTTCTGGACCCGAGCCTGGAATTTCCGGAGAAACCGGGAAAATTTCTCGACCACCTGTTTTCCGAACGGTTTGCCTGTCCGGTTTGCGGGGTAAGTTTTTCCGAAGTGGAACCCCGGATCTTTTCCTTCAATTCTCCTCAGGGGGCCTGCCCGAGATGCACCGGGTTAGGATATCTCTTAAAAATAGACAGGGACTTAGTCGTCAATCCGGAACTGTCCATTATGGAAGGCGGACTGTTACCTCTGGGCAGTGAAGTGGAACACGACACCTGGTTTATGCGGATGATTGCGGCGGTGGCAGCTAAGCACGGTTTTTCGACGACCATTCCCGTTTGCAACCTGAAAAAAGAAGACCTGGACCTGATTCTTTATGGGACCGGGCAGGAAGAAATTTATGTTCGGGGCACAAACCGGGAAGGCCACCTGACCAGTTTTTCAGAAACTTTTGAAGGAGTGATCCCCAGATTGGAACGATTATTTATGGAAACCCAGTCCGAATGGCGCCGTCAGGACATCGAAAAATACAAGCGTAACGAGCTTTGCCCGGAGTGCCGCGGAACACGACTTAAAAAAGAGGCTCTGGCCATAACCATTAACGGCCAGAATATTTTCGAGGTCACGACCAAAAGCATCGGGCAAAGTTTATCCTGGACCGAAAGCCTTAAGGGTGTAAACTCGCCGCTGTCCGGCCGGGAAGCCGTGATTGCCTCACCGATATTAAAGGAACTTTTATCCCGGCTGAAATTCCTGGTGGATGTCGGTTTGGATTATTTGACGCTGGCCCGCCCCGCAGGAACCTTAGCCGGTGGCGAGGCACAAAGGATCAGGTTAGCCAGCCAAATCGGTTCCGGATTGTCCGGGGTTTTATATGTTTTAGACGAACCGTCAATTGGTTTGCACCAGAGGGACAACTCCCGCCTGATTACCACTCTGAAACATTTGCGGGATTTGGGAAACACCGTCCTTGTAGTTGAACACGACCGGGAGATGATGGAAAAGTCCGATTATATTTTTGATTTCGGGCCGGGAGCCGGAGCTCATGGCGGAAAAGTCGTGGCTCAAGGAGCGGTTGAGGAGATTAAAAAAAATCCCGATTCTTTGACGGGAAAATATCTTTCCGGGAAAAAAGATATTAAAGCGGACAGTCAACTGACTTTCAATCCGGCGGCGGAAAACGGTCACCGGTTAACTTTGTTGGGAGCGGCGGAACATAATCTGAAGAATATCAATGTCGAGTTTCCGCTTGGAAAATTTATCTGCGTCACCGGAGTTTCCGGTTCGGGAAAATCGACACTGGTCCACGATATTCTGTACCACGCGTTGGCAACGGAGTTTTATCCTCTTCACAAACAAAAACCGGGAAAATTCGGCGGAGTTTCCGGATTGGATTTTCTGGACAAAGTGATTTTAATCGACCAGTCGCCGATCGGCCGGACACCCCGGTCCAACCCCGCTACTTATACCGGAGCTTTTACTCACATTCGGGAACTTTTTGCCCTGACCCGCGAAGCCAAGATTAAAGGGTTTAAAGCGGGGCGGTTTAGTTTTAACGTCAAAGGCGGCCGATGTGAAGCCTGCCAGGGCGAAGGCCAGATAAAAATAGAAATGCAGTTTCTACCGGACGTTTATGTGGACTGTGAAGTTTGCCGGGGGAAAAGATACAACCAGGAAGCTCTGGAAATCCTTTACAAGGACAGGAATATTGCCGAAGTTTTGGAAATGACGGTGGAAGATGCTCTCGGGTTCTTCAGCGCCATTCCTGGCCTGCACGGTAAGCTGGAAACTCTTTCAGATGTGGGCCTGGGTTATATAAAATTAGGCCAGCCGGCCCCGACTCTTTCCGGTGGCGAAGCCCAGCGGGTAAAATTAGCGGCGGAACTTTGCAAAAAGGCGACCGGGAAAACCCTCTATATTCTCGACGAGCCGACGACCGGTTTGCATTTTGCCGATCTCGAACGGCTTCTCTTTGTCCTTAAAAAGTTAGTGGCGCTGGGTAATACGGTAGTCGTGATTGAACACAACCTGGATATTATTAAAAATGCCGACCATCTTATTGACCTTGGGCCGGAAGGCGGCGACGGCGGCGGAGAAATCGTTGCCAGCGGCCCTCCGGAGGAGGTGGCAAAAACGCCCGGCAGTTGGACCGGCAAAGCTCTCCGGGAAATACTAAAATGAACCAGTGCGGCAAAAATTACCGGCTTTTTTACTGACAATTTTCTTTTTTTTGCATTCTGCCGGGGTTGCCCTGGCGGCAGAACCAGCTAAATTCTCCGTTTCCTATGATATCAACTACGAAATTGAGAAAAACGGCCTGACTAAGGTAACGCAAAACGCCCACCTGACAAACCTGACTTCGGAATACTACGCAACCCAGTATGTCAGTCGTCTCGGTAACGCCAATTTGGAAAACGTCAGGGCTTACGACCGGCTCGGCCCGCTAAAAATTGTCACGACCGGGACCGATGAAGGCCGGAAAATTACGGTGTCCTTTAACGATCGGGTTTACGGGCGGGGAAAAACTCTTAACTGGACATTGGTCTTTGAAACAAAAGAAATCGCTCTCCATAACGGCCGGATTTGGGAAATAAACATTCCTAAACCTTCAAATCTGGAAAATATTACCGATTACAACGTAACGTTAAATGTCCCGAAGGGAATCGGAAATCTTCTTTACGCCAAACCGGAACCGGCCGGCGGGATAAATCCCCCCCGGGATTTTTATTTCTGGAACCGGGATTTAATTAAGGACAGCGGAATTTCGGTGGCCTTCGGCGATTACCAAGTCTACAATTTTATCCTGCAATACCATCTGGCAAACTTAAACTTTTCTTCTGATGACATGGAAATTGCCCTCCCGCCCGAAACCGGATACCAGCATGTTGTTCTGGAAAATCTTAATCCGGCCCCTTTTGACGTTTATGTTGATCCCGACGGTAACTGGTTAGCAAAGTACCGACTGTCAGCCGGACAGAAACTCGATATTGAGGCTTCCGGCCAGGTCCAAACATTTCTCTTCCCCCGCCGGGACCTCTCAGCGCCGACGGCAAATTTTTCCGCTTATACTTACAGCCAGAAATATTGGGAAACCAACAACCCTCTTATCCGTCAGACCGCCCAAAAACTGCGGACTCCGGAAAATATTTATAACTTTGTCTCCAAAACTTTGCATTATGACACCGGCCGGGTGGAAAACAACCTTGGGCGGGTCGGGGCTCTGGGGGCAATTACCCACCCGGAAAGTGCGATTTGTATGGAATTTACCGATCTTTTTATTGCTTTGGCCAGGGCGGCCGGGATCCCGGCCAGAGAGGTTAATGGCTTTGCCTTTACGGCTGACAACCGACGCCAGCCGCTTTCTTTAAAAAAAGATATTCTTCATGCCTGGCCGGAATACTTTGACGGGCAAAACTGGGTGATGGTGGATCCGACTTGGGGAAATACGACCGGGGGCATTGATTACTTTCACACTTTCGACTTGGACCATGTGACTTTTGCCGTTCAGGGAATCGCCAGTACGAAACCCGAACCCGCCGGTGGTTACAAAATAACCGGCAAAGAAAAAGATGTGACCGTCACCCCGGCTCCGGCTCTTTACCAAACCGCCCCTGCCGCTTCTCTGGCGGTTGGCAACAACTTTCCGGCAGAAGTTATTTCCGGCCTGCCGGTAAATGGCAAAATTCTTGTTTCCAACTCCGGGCCGGTTCTTGTCCGTGGCAATAAAATTACCCTGGCTTCGGCCGACTTTTTTCTCTCTCCGTCCACAATTACCGTTCCCGACCTGCCCCCCTTTGCCCGAAGGGCTATTCCGGTTAGTTTCCGGACCAAAAACGCTTTGTTTTCCGGAAAAGGTATAATTGCCCTGGCGCTGGACGGGAACAATTTTCAGGTTGTTGTTATCAGCCGGCCATTCTATGAAAACAAATTTATTGCCGGTTTTGCGGCAATCCTCATCTTTGGCAGCCTCGGAGTATGGGCAGTTGCCAAATTTGCCCGGCATCTACCTCTTTTCCGGCCGGGAGGGTAATTTATTATATATCGGCAAGGCCCGGTCTCTTCGCGACCGGGTAAAAAGCTACTTTGTCAAAAACAGACTCCTGCCACGGACCCGGGTAATGGTCGAACAAATTGCCAGAATTAATTTTATCCGGACGGAATCGGAAAACGATGCCTTGCTTCTGGAGGCTAACCTCATCCGGAAATTTCAGCCAAAGTACAACGTGGAGTTAAAAGATAACAAGGCCTATCCGCTGGTTAAAATTACCAAAGATCAGCCTTTCCCCAGGCTTTTAGTGGTTCGCCGGCAAGAAAAGGACCACGCCGCGTATTTCGGCCCGTTTCCGGCCGGGACGGGATTAAAATCCATTCTTTACTCCTTGCGCAAAATTTTTCCTTACGCAACCGAGATTCACCACCCCGGCGAAAAGTGCTTCCGGGCACATCTCGGTCTTTGTCCGTGCGCTTCAGAGGAAGTCATTAAAAGATATCCGGCCGGTTTAAAAAAACTGGCGGCCATTCTTAACGGCCAGCGACAGAAAGTGGACAGAGAATTGGAAAAAGAGATGAATCGCCTGGCTAAGGAACAAAACTTTGAAGCGGCAGCCCGGATTAAAGCCCAACGGGAGGGTCTGGCCCGGCTTTTTTCTTCCGAATACCGTCCCTGGGAATACGAAGTAAACCCTAACTTGTGGGAAGACAAGCGTCGGGAAGAACTGACAAGACTGGCGGCGGTAATTCCTTTACTCTCAGGAAAAATTCCCGAAAGGATTGAAGGGTTTGACATTGCCCATCTTGGAGGAAAGGAAGTGACGGCTTCTTTGGTCGTTTTTACCGACGGGGCCAAAGACGGAAAGCAGTATCGCCGCTTTAAAGTGCGGGTGGACGGAAATAACGACACGGCAGCGATGGCTGAAGTTCTCTCCCGACGCGCAAAAAGAACTGACTGGCCCAAACCGGACCTGATTTTAGTGGACGGTGGTTTAGGCCAGGTTCGGGCGGCCCGGAAAGCAATCCGGAAAATTCCGGTTATCGGGCTGGCAAAAAAAGAGGAGGAAATTTATCTGGCTGACGGAAAGGTTATCACCCTTCCCCGAACCGATCCCGGTCTGCAGCTTTTGCAGAGAATCCGCGACGAAGCACACCGTTTCAGCCGGAAGTACCACTTTCTCCTGCGAAAAAGGAAAATGCTACAATAATTACATATTATGAAGTCCCTTATCCGTTCCTATCTGGTGAATATTCTGGCTCTCTGGCTTTTGGCCGAGTATGTTGGTGGGTTTCATTTGGCTTCGGGTCTGAAATCACTCTTGGTTGTTGGAGCGGGCTTGACTTTTATCCATCTGTTTATCCGACCTGTAATTCAGGCTGTTACCGGTCCGTTAAACTTTTTTACTTTTGGTCTCGTCGGAATTATTGTTGATGTCGGGATTTTGTACGGTTTGACCCTGTTTTTCCCTGAAGTCTGGCTTTCTCCCTGGACTTTTCCCGGGTTTACCGGGATGGGGATCGCGATTGCCCCGACGGCCTTAAGCCTTATCGGCGTTGCCGTGGTTTCGGCAATGGTGCTGAATCTCATTCGGGATGGTATAATTCTGCTGTGCGATTAATTATTACCTTAATTCAAATCGTCGTGTCCGTAGCTCTTTTGGGGTTAATCTTGCTTCAAGCCCGGGGAACGGGCCTGGGTTCCACCTGGGGCGGCAGCGGGGAGTTCTACCAGAGCAAACGGGGGGTAGAAAAAATTATTTTTCAGGGGACAATCGTTCTGGCTGTGCTTTTTCTGCTGGTCTCAGTGGCTTCTATTCTTGTCAAATGATTGGCCATTTTTTCCGCCTTGCCTGGGCTCTAATCCGGGAAAATAAAGGCCTGTTTGGCTTGGGACTAACCGTCGGCATTTTAATTATTTTTTTGGCAACGCATTTCTCCAGCCTTTTTCCTTCCCGGCAAAAAAATTCGCGGATCGGAGTAATCGGGAATTATACCTTAGCCACCCTGCCGTATTTTATTCAGGAGGAGCTTAGTTTCGGGCTGACCCGGGTTCTTTCCGACCAGACGGCCACTCCGGCGGCAGCCGTCTCCTGGGAAGCGACGGATTCAGGCAGACTTTACGCCTTTAAACTGAACCCGAACCTTTACTGGCACGATGGAAAAAAATTTCTCGCTTCGGATATTAATTACAATTTTGCCGATGTTCGGATTAATCCCGGAAAAGACAATACGGTTGTTTTCCATCTGAAAAGTTCTTATGCCCCTTTGCCTTCCGCTGTCAGCCAGCCCCTTTTCAGACCAGGATTTATTGGTCTGGGAAAATATCGTTTATCCGGTGTCCAACTAAACGGCCGGTTTCTCCGGTCGTTGGCTATTACTAAGAATCATGGGGGGAAAGAAACAATAACCTACCGGTTTTATCCGACGAAGACCATGGCGACGACCGCCTTAAAATTGGGCGAGGTGCAGAAAATCATTGATGTTTACGATCCGCGCGGGGCTCCAGATTATCGGGAGGAAGCCGTCGTTTTGCTAAACACCCGAAGCGGGGATTTGGCAGATAAATCTTTCCGGCAGGCTTTAGCTTACAGTTTACCTGACCATTTTACCCAGGGGCAGGAAGCAGACGGACCGATTCCGCCAACCTCCTGGTTCTATAATCCGAACCTGAAGAAATACCCCCAGGACTTTGCTCAGGGAAAGGAATTGGTAAAAAAATCACTATCTTCAAGCAGCGCTACCCTTCGGCTGGTAACTTCAGACGATCTTTCGCCGGTCGCTGAAATTTTAGCGGCTAACTGGGCAAAAATCGGCGTCCAGACAAAAATTACCGTCTCCGATGTGATCCCTTCCGATTATGACGCCTTTTTAACCTATCTGGAAATTCCCTCTGATCCGGACCAGTACTTGTTCTGGCATTCCACCTCAGACCAAAATATCTCCGGCTATAAAAGTCCGAAAGTAGACCGGCTTTTGGAGGAAGGCCGCCAGATTCTGGATCCCGAAGTTCGCAAAGATAAATACGCAGAGTTTCAGAAAGCAATCACCGAAGACCTACCCGCTTTATTTTTGTATTTTCCGAAAGTTTACACCTTGACCCGAAGTTCGCTGTAGCTTATTTATTCCTTCTGATATAATAATCATACTCACGCTGAGGTAGCCAAGGTGGTCACGGCGGGGCTCTGAAAAAGCTCAGATGTCAGTTCGACTCTGACCCTCAGCACCTTTTCCCCCAAGTTTCCACAAAAAAAGCGCCTGGGAAAAATGGGTTGAAAATTCAAATTTCTCCTCAGGCGCTGCGCACTGAACTTCTGCGTCGTTGCCCTAATCGTAGTGCAACGATAATTGACGAAACCCTGATTCCTGATAATCTTTAGGCGGTGCCAGCTGGGCAAACTTCTTTTTTAGCGGCAAAATGACATACTCGATTTCCAGATGTAAAAACTTGCCGAGATCCATCCTGGCCCGCTCCGGGGTGAATACCAAATTTGTAACCGGGATTTCCGGAGACTCGCGTAATTCGACCTGGCTGATTTCCGGCTGGGTCCCCGGGAGCAGTGGCTCGATTCGAAGCGCAAAAGCTTCGAACTGGGCCCCATTAAGGGTGTACAGAAAACGTTCCAGGATACCTGTCAGGTGTTCCGGCACGTAAGTGCTGATGGAAACCGGCAAAAGCGCGCAGATCTCCTGAAAAACTGTTTCGTTGGCCTGTTGGGGTCCTCCTTCAACCAAGGCAGACTGAAGCTGCGCGGGCCCCCATTTCTTTTCAAAGCCAATGATGTCTTCATTGTGCAACACGACACTGCTGAAATTTAAAGCTAGGCCGAGAGCGTTTTTCAGCTCCAATCCTTGCCTCCCTCTCACGGTTTACCCCCTTTTTGAGATGGTTTATCGTTATCAAAGATCCGCTTGAAGGACAAATTTTAGCACTCGAAGACAAAGAAGTCAAAAAATTATAGGCTTTATCGTGGGCGATGCAGGACTCGGACCTGCGACACCTGCGATGTAAACGCAGTGCTCTACCAACTGAGCTAATCGCCCTCTTTCACCCTAAGAGCTTCGTTCTTCCTAAGTCACATATCAGAGCTTAGTGCGGACGAGAGGACTTGAACCTCCACTCCTTTTTAAAGGGAACAGCCTCCTCAAGGCTGCGTGTCTACCAATTCCACCACGTCCGCAGGGTGGGCTTTCTGAAAACAAAATGAACTTCTTGATTA
>JAJYKY010000027.1 GCA_021788195.1 bacterium
ATCCCCGCCTTCCTTCGCCAGAGAAAATAGGTTAAAAGGGCCTCCTCTGTGCTACAATTAACCTTATGTTTAAGCCCGTAAATCCGCAGATGGATTTTCCGGCTATGGAAAGAGCCATTCTTGATGAGTGGTATCGCTCCGGCCTGGTAAACGAGTATCTTCGCAAAAACGATCGTTCCAAAAAAAATTTTTCTTTTTTGGACGGACCGATCACGGCCAATAACCCTATGGGGATTCATCACGCCTGGGGCCGAACCTACAAGGACCTTTTCCAGCGCTATCACCAGATGAAAGGGGAAAAACAACGGTTCCAGAATGGTTTTGATTGTCAGGGATTGTGGGTGGAAGTGGAAGTGGAAAAGGAGCTCGGTTTCAAGACGAAGAAAGACATCGAGGTTTACGGCGTAGCGGAATTTGTAAACCGTTGCAAAGAGAGGGTTTACAAATACTCCGCGATTCAGACGGAACAGAGCAAAAGACTGGGCTACTTTATGGACTGGGATAATTCTTACTACACAATGTCCGACGAAAATAATTACACGATCTGGCATTTTTTAAAGGTTTGTTATGAGCGCGGCTGGATTTATAAAGGGCACGAATCGGTTCCCTGGTGCCCACGGTGCGAAACAGCCATTTCCCAGCACGAGATGCTGACCGAAGACTATAAAGAGCTAACTCACAAATCAATTTACATGCGTTTTCCGATTGCAAATCGCCAGAGAGAGTATTTACTGGTCTGGACGACCACTCCCTGGACCATTCCGGCTAATATCGCTGTCGCCGTTGACGGAAATTTTGCTTATGTTTTAGTCGAAGACGAAAAAGGGGATAAATATTGGGTGGTTAAAGAAGCAAAAGATAGACTAATGAGAGGAACGAGGGTGATAAGGGAAGTCAGGGGCAAAGAGCTTGTGGGTTTAAAGTACCAGGGGGCCTTCGATGATCTCGAAGTAGTCAAAAAAGCTGCCAAGAACCCGAAATTCCACACGGTTGTGGCCACTGACCCATTGCTTTTGCCGATTACTACAACCGAAGGTACCGGAATGGTGCATACGGCGGTATCTGCCGGAGAAGAGGATTTTAAATTGGGCAAAAAACTCGGTTTGCCGCTAATTCCGGTCATCGCCGACAACGCTGACTACCTACCGACACTGGAATATCTATCCGGGCAGAATGCCAAGAAACATCCTGAGGTAATTTTGGACAAAATGGTCGAACGGGGTTTTGCCTGGAAAATCGAGGATTACACCCACCGTTACCCGGCTTGCTGGCGGTGTAAAACGGAACTGGTTTGGAAGGTGGCTGATGAATGGTACATCGCCATGGACCGTCCTTCGCGCAGAGCTTCGGACGGCAAGCACACCTTACGGGAACAACTGGTAAAAGTAGCTAAAGAGATTACCTGGCTGCCGAGTTTTGGTCTGGATCGGGAACTGGATTGGCTGAAAAATATGCATGACTGGCTGATTTCCAAAAAGAATCGCTATTGGGGACTGGCCCTGCCAATTTATGAATGCAAAAAATGCGGTCATTTTGAGATGATTGGAGGGAAAGAGGAGCTGAAAAAGAGAGCCGTCGTCGGTTGGGAGAAATTTGAAGATCACTCACCCCATAAACCGTGGGTCGACGAAGTAAAAATCAAATGTTCCGAGTGCGGAGAAGAAGTCAGTCGCATTCCGGATGTCGGCAACCCCTGGCTGGATGCCGGAATTATTTCTTTTTCCACCCTGGACTACCTTCATAACCGGAAATACTGGGAAGAATGGTTTCCGGCGGATTTTATTACCGAGTCTTTCCCCGGTCAGTTTAAAAACTGGTTTTATTCCATGATCGTTATGGGAACGGTCCTGGCCAAAACCAATCCGTTTGAAACTGTTTTGGGATTCGGGACACTTTTAGGGGAAGACGGCCGGCCGATGCACAAGAGCTGGGGCAACGCGATTGAGTTTAACGAAGGGGCGGATAAAATCGGGGTGGATGTTATGCGCTGGATGTTTGCGAGGCAGAATCCCGCTGATAATCTGCTTTTTGGTTATAAGAAAGCTGACGAGGTTCGCCGGCAGTTCTTCCTTCTGCTTTGGAATGTCTATAATTTTTTCGTGTCGTATGCCATCCTGGATAACTGGCAACCTGCAAAAGGCAAAAGGCAAAAGGCAAAAGGCAAACGTGAGGTTTTGGACGAATGGATTCTGGCAAGATTATCCGAAACGGCAGGAGTGGTGACAGCCGGACTGGAAAAATATGACGCTATGACGCCGGCTAAGGCCATGGAAGATTTCGTCACCGATCTTTCCACCTGGTATCTGCGCCGCAGCCGGGATCGTCGCGATGAGGCGTTTTATCTAACGACATATGAAGTTTTGGTTACCCTGAGTAAACTCCTGGCTCCTTTCATGCCGTATGCTACCGAGGAAATGTATCGCAATCTGACAGGAGAAAGAAGCGTTCATCTGACTTCGTGGCCCGTCTTTAAAAAAGCGACAGCGCCACAGGCGCAACTGATAGAAAAAATGCAGACGGTTCGGAGGATTGTGGAAATGGGCCATGCCAGGCGAAAAGAGACCAACCTTAAGGTCCGCCAACCACTCGGAAAAATAACAGTTTACAATTCTTTACTAAAAGGCGCAGAAGACGAAAGACTTTTGCCGCTGATTAAAGATGAATTAAATGTCAAAGAAGTAGCCCTGGTCAGCGGTCAGGGTGAGCTTTTAGTTGAATTGGAAACCACGCTGACTCCGGAGTTGATTGCCGAAGGGGAAGCCCGGGAATTGGTACGTCAAATTCAACAGGCGCGAAAAGAGGTGGGCTGCGGGCTTTCGGAAACGGTAACGGTAACCTTACCGGACTGGCCGGAGGAATTTACTGATTACATCAAAAAAGAAACCTTAGCCGACGAATTAATTAAAGGCAGCGGGCTTGCTATCAAACGGGCATGAAATTGCTTTCCCGTCTCGACTGGGTAATTATTCTCTGTGTTCTTCTTCTGGGCGGGTTCGGTTTGGCGGTAATCGGCAGCGTCATGGGAAATCTTTTGGTGCCCCAACTGGTTTTCCTGCTTTTAGGGCTGGTAATTTTAGTAATTTTTGCCAATATCGACTACCGCCTTTTTACCAATTTCTGGTGGCCGGTTTATATTTTTTCAATCCTGGCGTTACTGGTTACTTTTATTCTCGGGGTAGAGTCCCGCGGGTCGGTCCGCTGGCTGGAAATTTTCGGTTTCCGGCTCCAATTGTCCGAATTATTAAAACCATTCTTACTGGCCAGTGTCGCAGCTTTTTTAACCAGATACCCTCCTGTTACCTTAAAAAGAATTGCCGGGCTGGTTCCTCTTTTAGGGATTCCTCTTTTTTTAATTCTTAAACAGCCGGATTTGGGTAGCGCGATTATTTTTTTTCTGAGCTTCGCCGCGATGGTCTTTGTCGCCGGAATAAAACTACCCTATCTGTTCGGATTGGGAGCCTCGGCCACAATTTTGGCTCCGTTGTCCATGCACTTCCTGAAAAATTATCAAAAAAGCCGGATTTTGAGTTTTTTTAACCCTTCGGCCGACCCTCTGGGAAGTTCCTACAATGCCATTCAGGCATTGATTGCCGTCGGTTCAGGAATGATTTTAGGGAAAGGTTTGGGACAGGGGACCCAGTCGCACCTTTTGTTTTTGCCCGAAAGACACACAGATTTTGTTTTTGCTTCGCTGGCGGAGGAGCTCGGTTTAGTCGGGGTTTTAGTTGTCCTTCTGGCCTACTTTGTAATTTTGTTTCGGATAATCCGGATTCTGCAGAAAAGTGAAGACCTGTACACTTCCGTTTTCCTGACCGGTCTGGCTTTCATTATCTTTTCCCAAGTTTTTATTAATGTCGGGATGAATGTCGGATTAATGCCTATTACCGGGATCACTCTCCCTCTCGTTTCCTACGGCGGCAGTTCGGTTTTTTCGACGATGATTATCCTGGGGCTGGTAGAAAATGTCAGCCGGAATCTTCACGATTGAAACCACGGCGCTGTTTGGGTATAATTTAAGCTATGGATTATGCCGTAATAAAGGTTTCGGGAAAGCAGTATAAGGTTAAAAACGGGGATATTCTGACAATTGCCAGGGTCGCTTCGGAAAAGGGCAAAAGTTTTGCCGCCGAAGGGGTGCTTCTAACGGCTGATGGCCAAAAAGTTACCGTGGGAACTCCGGTCGTGGCCGGTGCCCGGGTAACGCTGGAAGTTCTCGAACATCTGCGCGGACCTAAAATCCGGGTTGCTAAGTTTAAAGCCAAAGCCCGCTACCGGAAAGTCACGGGTTTTAAAGCAGAAGAAACTAAAGTCAAGGTAAACTTCGGTGAATGAGTATTTTTTTATTTTAGGGAACACTCCTAACCTTTCAATCGCGGAAATCAACGCGGTTCTGGCGGGAAAAAAGATCTCCTATAAAGAAATTTTCCGAAACGACAAGATTCTGGAAATTGCGGCGGAAATTCAAGCTGATCAGGCGGCTTTGCTCTTAGACCTTCTCGGGGGAACGGTAAAAATCGGTCAGGTACTAAAGACTGCGTCTTCGGAAGTGCTTCCTGAGGAGCTGGAAGAAATACTCCGGAAGGAAGCGGGCTATGGAAAAATCGATTTTGCCCTAAGCCTTTATGGAGAGGAAAGCAAAGATCTAAACTTCTACCGACTGACGCGGGATTTGAAGAACACTCTCCGGGAGGAAAATATCAGCGTCAAGTACGTGTTGCCGCGGCCTGGGGAACAAGAGGTCAGCAGTGTGGTTATAAAAAAACAGAAACTTCTGGAGCTGGAAATATTACCGACTAAAAATGGAACTGTCGTGGCTAAGACTCTTTCGGTTCAGGATTTTGAAGATTGGGGGAAACGGGATTATGGTCGTCCCGAAACTGAAGGACATATCGGGATGCTGCCGCCGAAGGTTGCGCGCATGATGGTAAATTTAGCCGCTGTCGGAGAAGGAGAAACTCTTCTGGATCCTTTTTGCGGAGTGGGAACGATCGTTTCTGAAGCCCTGGTTTTAGGGCATAAAGTTGTGGCCGGTGATATCAGTCTTGCTCAGGTTGAGCGCACCAGGGCAAACATCGAGTGGCTCCAGAGGAATTTTAAATTTGAAATTTCAAATTTCAAATTGTTGCAGGTTGACGCAAGGAAGATTTCTGAGACGGTAAGAGGGCCGTTAGACGCGATCGTAACTGAACCGGATTTGGGACCAAATACCGGCAACCTGATTCCCGGGCAAAAACGGGAGGATTTAGAAAAACTTTATTTGGACGCGCTGTCTGACTGGAAAAAGGTTCTTGTGCCCGGCGGTCGGGTGGTTATCGCTCTTCCCGGATTTGGCCTGGATCGCCAGCTTGTGAAAAATGTTATTGACAAAGCTATAGCTATGGGCTATAGTTTACAGGCTGGTCCGATCGAATATGCCAGAGCTCAGGCAAAAATTATCCGAAACATTTGTCTTTTTAAAATTTAAAGAAATATGGCACATATTAAGGCAGGCGGTGTTACTAAAGGAAACCGCGATTCTATTGCAAAAAGGCTGGGAGTGAAAAGATATGGTGGCCAGACCGTAAAGGCAGGCGATATTTTAGTGCGTCAGAGAGGAACAAAGTTTCGCCCTGGAGTCGGAACAAAGATCGGTAAAGATGACACCATTTATGCCGTTGTCTCCGGAATGGTGGCTTTCTTTAAACAAAAGGGCGTCAATTTTGTGCGTGTCCTGGAATAAATTATGGCCGATATCGGGCAAATTCAACATCTTGATATAAACCTCATCCAGCCTAATCCGCTGCAACCGCGTGGTCTGATTACCCCCGATTCCTTAGCTGATCTGGTTGAATCCATTCGGGAACATGGTATTTTGGAACCGCTGGTAGTCGCGGAAACGCCGGCCGGTTACCAGCTGATTGCCGGGGAACGGCGCTGGCGGGCTTCAAAAATCGTCGGATTGACGACTCTTCCCTGCATTGTCAAAAAAACCAGCCATCGTGGAATGCTGGAAATGGCGATGGTAGAAAACATCCAG
The DNA here is from genome assembly GCA_021788195.1 of bacterium. GTDB lineage: Bacteria > Patescibacteriota > Microgenomatia > JAMCZE01 > JAMCZE01 > JAJYKY01. The sequence continues at coordinate 6,017 of JAJYKY010000027.1, forward strand.
CGCGTCGATCTTAACCCTCTGGAGCGGGCCCAGGGCTTTAAACGGCTTATGGATGAATTTGGTTTGGGGACGGCGGAAGTGGCCCAGAGAGTCGGAAAATCCCAGTCCTATGTTTCCAATTCCCTGCGCCTTTTGACCCTTCCTGACGCCCTTAAAGACGCTTTAATCAGCGGGATTGTCACCGAAGGCCATATCCGGGCTTTGGCGGCTATTGAGGACCCAAATTTAATGGTGGAAGCCCTCCGGCAGATTTTACGGGAGGAAGGCAGTGTCCGCCGGGCGGAAGAGTTAGCCCGGGAGTATAAAGCCAAGGCAAAAGTACCGTCAAAGAGTGCCGAAGAAAGAATTTACAGTGCGGAACTTGACGAATTGGGTAAAAAAGTATCTCATATGCTCGGCGGAAAGGCAAAATTTACTCAATCCATGCGCCAAGCAAGATTGGTAATAAGTCTGCGCGGAGATATCGAGAAAACTACGGAAGTTATCAGAAAAGTGGTCAGCTCTTTGGAAACTAACTTTAGCTCGGGGCCGGACCAAATCGATCAAAAGGAAAGTACCGGAAAAACACTTTCCCAATAAATTCGTCCTTCGTTACCAACCCCCATTCACGGCTGTCACTGCTGTGTGGTCGGTTGTCTCCCATGACAAAATACTCGCCTTCAGGGATTGTTAGTGTCTGGCCGTCACGCAGGAAAAGTCCGCCGGCCGTATAGACATTGGAAGCAAGATATGGTTCTGCCAGGAGTTTATTGTTGAGATAGGTTTTTCCGCCTTCGACCCGGACAGTTTCTCCGGGCAGGCCGATAACTCTTTTAATAAAATCCACATCCTGGTCCTTCGGCGATTTGAAAACAACGACATCATAACGGGCCGGGTCCCCTATCCGGTAGGAAATTTTGTCCGTTAAAATATATTCGCCGTCCTTAAAGGTGGGATACATTGAACTGCCCTTGACCTGGTTGGGCTGGAAGAGAAAAAGATAAACAATGACGAAGATGGCGAGGGCAAAAACGATGGCCTCGACAAATTCCCACGCTACCCCGAAAGTGTGCTTTAAAATGTCCAACACAGATTACAGTTTAGCAATTTTTGCTATAATTGTGCAAGAACTATTCTGGACTCGTAGTTCAACAGCAGAACGCTCGATTCACATTCGAGAGGCAGGAGGGGCGGCACCTCCCGGGTCCACCATTTATTGCTGGCATTTACCGTTAGAATCCGGCATGGAAAACAATTTGCCCCTTTGATCCGAGTCTACTCGCCCGAACGGAGGAGAAGTGAAATTTGAGGTAGAAGTTCCTTTAAAAGCCGTCTTGAAGTAAGCAGGCAGCGGTGAAAAAGTTTGTCGGAGGTATCGGAGCAATCTTTGCTTTTTTTTGAGTAAAGCTACTGCAGGTAGTATTGGATACTCCGAGCCAGAAGGACGGCCCGGGCATAGTTTCCCGCGTTTTTTTGTTCCACGGCCAGAGAGAGTTTTAGGTTAGCATCAAAAAGATTCTGGGCCCGGAGTTTTGTCGGCGAAGTTAAGGCGGCAGTTTTATTGTTAAGCAAGGTTTGATTACGGGTGATTTCAATTTCGGTACGGGTCAGGGTAGGAGTAAGACTGCCGTTGACCAAAATAATTTCATAAGCGTTAATTAAGTAACCCGCTATTTCATCAAGGTTATTCCGTCTTTCAGCCTGAGGGTTTCGGACCAAAAGAGCTAAAACTTTCTGGTAAAGCGTTTCCAGTTCGGTTTTAGCGTGGAGTTGGTCAAACATGGTCAGATAAAAGCTGATTTTGTCTGTTCTTGCCGACCAGTCTTTCGGAGCAAAATTACCAAGAGTTTGGATTTTTGCCCGGGCCAGGCCAAGGTTTGAACTTCCGTCAACGTCCTGGATTTTAATTTCGGCGGGTTTCGTCTGGTCGTAAGTAAAAAAGTAAGTTGCCATCGAGCCGGGAAAAGTGTTGCCGTTTACTTCCTGCCAGGAATTAGCAGACCGGGAAAATGATCCGGCCTCGAGGGCAAAAGTTCCCTTTCCGGAGCCAACGATTAGAGCCTGGTAGTTCTGGCTTTTCGGGTCAGGAATAAAGACGGTTTTCGGGTCAATTTGAATACCAACGGGAGTTCTTGATTCATCCAGAACGGTCAAGTTTGCCGGCGAGCGGAGAAAAAATATCAGCGACCTGGAAGTCTTTGGCGCCGGGGTAACAGGAGTTCCGGGCAATTCGAAGATTTCCAGGATCTTTTGCTGAGGTAATTCTTCTCCTACTAGGCTGCCATGATAAGTATCAAAACCAAAATTGACGGCTCCGGGAACAGCGGCGCTCAGATTTAAAACCGTGTCGTCTCCGGGAGCAAAGGTTTTTCCGGTCGGTTTTCCGTCGGGCCAAAGTTTAAAAAACTGATCGATAGCCGAGGGCGGAGCAACGGTCAGATAACGGCTGGTATCTTTATTCGTTCCGGCGAAAGCGGTTAAAATCGGAAGAGAATTGGTTAAACCGATATTTTCCAGGAATGGATTTCGGCCGGCTGGGGACATCAAAAAATATGGTTTCCCATGAATATAATTAAAGGTCGGGAGAATATCCCGGAAAACCGGGGCGATATTCTGGATAATATCTTTCGGATGGGAAAAACTCCTGCCGTTCACCCGAAGCAGAACGTTTTCCATAGTCCGGCGAAGCATATCTTTTTCCGGAATTTCGCCGCCTTCCCAGACGTAATAGGCGTCAACCGCTCCCTGATGCGGCGCTCCGGCGGAAATAAACTTATCGACATTGTCTTTACAGCCGGAAACTTTTTCCAGACAGGCCCGGCCGACAAGGCCGCCGAGACTGTGGCCGATTAAATTGACTTTTGTTCCCGGAGGCTTTCCAAAAAGAACACGGTTTTTAATAAAATCATTTAGGGAAACCGCGGATTTTTGGACTGGTTGGCGCCAGTCATAAGCGAAAGTGAAAAGATTGTTGCCCTCAGTCAGCCCTGCCCCTTTAAGAGTCGAAAGAAGTGCCTGGTAATCTTCGGTAAAAACAGGAAGAAGTGTCCAATCATCGTAAGTCGTTTTCTGGTTCTCAATCAGCCCCTTATGGCTCCAGCTGCCCCCAAG
>JAJYKY010000028.1:0-1443 GCA_021788195.1 bacterium
ATTCTTGGCTCGCACTAAGCGAGCGAAGCGAGTCGAAGTGTTGCGGGGAGTGAAAGAAATCAGAAATTATTTTCTCGTGCTCCCAGCCCCGTTATCATACTCGATTTTATTTAAAGGGGTGCCTACGAAAAGTTATTACTGTAAATACTTCTAAACATTCAGAGAATATTGTTCGTTATCGATCTGCAGTAGTTTTGTCGGATTCTTTCCCGGGAGCAAGGCAGGCGACAAGAAAATCTCCACTGTCCTCCGGATTCCATAACCCCCAAGTCCAGGTAGCATGCAACCGAATTTGACCGAAATCGCGACCAACCAGAAATATTTCATTATTCTTGTAGCCCCCCTTGACTGCGTTAGGATCTTGTAACCATTTTGGTTTTTGAGGGGTAGCAATTGGCTCGGACAAAACTAACACATATGCATCCTCTCCTAAAGAGTCAGGTTTGATCGCCGAAGCTAAATAAGGACCGGTCCATCTCGGACAAAATTTATAGCCTTGCTTAAGTACGGATTCAGACACGCTTTTGTAACCAAACTTGTCTCTTGAGACCATCAATTCATCGCTGGTAAGTAAACAGATGTTAAGCCTTTTATTTGTAGGTTTGCCAAAATTTACACCAGTACGAAGAAGTTCTTCGGCCCATCTGGATACATCTACATTATGTTTCTCCAAAGCCCTGGTTAGCCTTTTTTTATCGCCACTAAACAATTCGCTATTAATTCTCGCCTCAATTCTACGCATAGTTATGGTGAATCATAGTTAATTATAGATTATGTGTCAAGCGAAATAGAGCGTTGTCACGCTCCAATATCCTAAGTTGTGGGGAGGCCGAAAGTCCTGAGCAGTTCAATCGCGCTCAGGTTTCTTGAGTGACTGAAGTACTTAGATGTAATACAACATTGTGGCTTGTTGGGGCTATTATGTCCAGTCCTTGCGTGCTGGACACCAGCCCCATGAGGTCGAAAGAAAAAGAGATAATAAAAGAGCTCTCCATAGGAGAGCTCTCTTTTTCTTTAATGACCCCAGTTGCGGGGCCGGGAATTGCGCCCGGACCGGAAGATTATGCACCTTCCCCGATTACTCGGGGGGTAGGACTATATCATTCCCGTTTTAAGACGGGATCCGGCGTTTAGTCTCTACGGATTCTCCAATAAAATTGGAGTCTTTCCTCGGTATTGTCCTCCAAAGCATTATGCGACGGAGGGTGTCCACCGATTTGGCCGGATTTTCACTATGGCATTTCGGCCATAGGGGCCCACTTCTACTAGCCTTCCATGCAACTTTACACTACCCCGCGTTAATAGTTTCCAAAGTAATTTTAGTTTGTTTCCAGCCTTATGTCAATCTTGAAAGTTTCTATTTCGCCTCTGGTATAACGGGAATATTACCTTAATAAGGGGATGAAATTTTACCTGAAACCCCAGGCAATTTCATTGCGTAAA
>JAJYKY010000028.1:1543-8695 GCA_021788195.1 bacterium
TTCCAGAGACAAGAATTGGCTTTTGTAATTCCGATCCAAAAATGATTTAGTTTGAAACTGAGTTTCTTGAGAAGTGTTTACAGGCAAATCATAATAAGTTGCGGCCTTTGCTTTTCCCCACAAAAAAAGCGCCCTGTTGAGTCTCAAATCTTCCAAGTGGAAAATTTAAAACTGCGCAGAGGCGCTTGTCGCAACCCTTACTTCATGCAAATCTTTCCGATCACTTCTTGCTGTTCGATTTCTTCCATCGTTTCGTCATGTTCTTCCAGGCCTTTTTCGATACCTCATATTCGAGATAGTTTTGCCGTTCACGATTTTGAGGCTTGGGAAGGTTGGTATTGTCAACGTGACGAATGGCGTAGATCGGGCCGTGCGTTCCCTGGCGATCGTTATACTCCGCAACAACAAGAACTGCTCCAACCCGTTCCAAAAACTTGGGCAGGAACTTCTTTTCATCGCCCGCCGTATGCGAAGTTGAGCCGACAAAATCCCACTCTCCCCACGGTGTCCAGACCTTGCTGGGCAAGCCGTAGTAGTACTCAAGGAACAAACCTTGATCGGTCTGGCAGTAGAACGGATTGACTTCGTCGATGTCTGCCCACGGTTGGATGCTTGTCCACTTGTCGAGCTTCGCCTTGCCGACCTCTTCAAAGAAAATTTCCCCGACACGGCGGACAAGCGTATAAAGTTCGTCATTCTCGACGGGGCCTGCTGGCTGAACCCTTGGTGGTTCTTTGGCTTTGCGGTCTTTTTCGACCTTTTCTTCGACTCCAGATAGGAAAGACTTTGCTTGTTCGGCGGCGTCTTTGTCGTCGATCAAGGCGTCAATCCAGCGAGGAATGAAACGAAGCGTCACATTGCCGGCAATCGCCCCATAATCCAGGGAGAAATCATGCGCCGCCAGGGTAAACATCATGACGACCCCTTGCGGATACAGTTCTCTGCCTGCACTTTCGGCGATGATATAGTAAATCTTCTCGACGATGTTGTGCTCATCAAGTACTTTCGTCAGACGCTCGACAATCTCCTTCGGATCATCGGGGAGTTTAATAAGCTTTCCGGCGTTTTCCATTTTAGCCTCCTTTGTGGCTTACGAGCAACAACCTTGTTTGAGTAGTGCGGATTATATAGATTTGCAAATTGTAAAGGTGCGGATAGAACACATAAACAAGCACGGTTTGAGGCTGCAATTAGCCTAATCAGCTTGGTTTACGGCTTTGAATAATACCATAAAACCGTTCAAAAAGTCAACCATTATAGGATACTACGGTGGAGGTTAGAGGGTAGGTTTAAGATGAAATAGTGAGGAAATAATTTCTTATTTCTTTCACTCCCCTCAATCAAATCGAAATGGAGCGTGAAGAAAGCTCCCTCCCCACAAAAAAACGCCGGCTCGACAGATAGAAAATTTCTATCCGGGAATCGGCGTTTAGCCCCCTTACTTCTTCAGCGGTTTAACATCGCTAAGCTTTTTCAGGACCGTAACCTGCGGGTAATCAATCTTCCAGTCCTGGAAAACGCTCTCGCTGAAATCCTCGACCAGAGAATCGAGACTGGCGATACCATGCCACTGCAAGCTCTTGATTGTGTCGTTGGAGACTCCGTGTTCCCGAAGGAATTTTCCGAAGTTTCCCGGACGGGTTTTGCCTTTCTTCACTGTCTTTTCCCTCCTTCTTAATGCAAGAGCCAAACGATCCCGGCGACGATAAAACCCAGGGCAGTGACGATCGTGATAATTCCGGAAAGCTTGCTGCCTGCCATGACCGAGACAACATAATCGCCGTCGGCCAGATCATTTTTCAGTCCCATTTTTCCTTCTCTTCTTCAACCGTTTCCCGATCGCCGTAAAGTTTTCCCAGCCGGTCGGCAAATCGGCAGGTCAACCAGAAACCCAAAGCGGCGTCAACGATCGCCCACCAGAAAGTAAAGCCAAAGTTCCTGTCGGGCACGTAGGTAATCGCTAAAGCCGCGGCGGCCAAATAAACCAGTGCGCTGAGCTTGGAAAAAATTGTTAAAACCGGAAACGAATCCATAAGGCTACCTTCCTTTCGGAATTCGGACGGTAAACCGTCGGCCGCAGTTATGCTTAATCCGCTTGCCTTCCAAACGTTTTCGGCTTCCGGTCCGAACCCAGTGAACACGATGGCATCCCGGGCAAACCACAAATTCCCAAGCTTTACCTTCAAATACCCGGCCCATTTTGCCTCCTTGGTCCATGAATTATTAAAGTCAAAGTCCTCCTGTCGGGATAGTCCGATTTTACGCCAAAATGACGGAAAAAGCAAATCTTATAGGCTAACTTAGATCCAAAAAAAGGAGGTGCAGAAAATACCCGGCATTGGTTCGTCGAAGCGATTCGTACGAAGCAAACAGGTATCTCTGCACCTCCGCTAAAGAGCACAAACTAAGACGCTAAAACGTGGGCGGGTAAGGAACCCAGAGGCCGAAACGACGGGCCTCTTTGATGACCGGATAAAACTTGGCCGCAAACTCCCTCTTTTTTGCCCTGGTCAGTTTCTGACCATGTCCGTCGTCGGCGAGCCAACTCTTGAGGTTCAGGGTGATGGTTTTTTGAATTTGACCGATCTCTGAAGTGTCGAAGATTAATTCCCGCCTGAGAATGGCCTCGACAACCTCGGCGGGCGGTATAGAATCGTGCACCAGGACCAAATGACCAACCAGGTCCGGAACCGTCAGGCGGACAGCTTCAACCTTGCCGTCAACCCGCCCCCGGGCATAAAACGTGGCCCAGCCTTCGCCAAACGGCCGATCCCCGAGATTATCCCAAAGAAAAGGGAGAAAATCCCGCTTGGCCGTCTGAACCTCTTCCGGCGTGCACAATGGACATGCTTTCCTTGCCACCTTGCGCCTCCTTGTGTGATGTTTGTGCTGCAACGTACCATCCCAAGCGCAATCGCCGCTGATTGTTTTGGAACTTGGGAAAAATTTTAACACAAATTCCGTTCCGGTCAAGTTCGGCCCGGCCCGTCAATCTCGACTCGAGAGTATCTTTTTGGTAAAATAGCCATATTGCCAGGGTAGCTCAGTGGCAGTAGCACAGGTATCATAAACCTGGGGTCGTGGGTCCGATCCCCACCCCTGGCACCTACCAAAACAGCCTCGCCCAACGTTGCCAGTTGGGCAAAGTTTGCCGGCCGACGGAACCGGTGGCTGAAACCAGCTCGGAAGGCACGATCACGACCACTTCCCCGGGTTTGGCCAGATTCAGTTTGTCCCGGGCCACCTCTTCGACATGTTCCGGGGTTTCCACTTCGGCAATCGCTCTTTTTAACCGGTCGTTTTCCGCCCGGACCTGAGCCACCTCCCGCTCTTTGTCCGTCACTTTTTGACCATCGTGCCAAAAGGAGGCAATTGCCTGGACGGTCGAGGCTAAAAGAAGCAAAATCACGATCAGAATCCCCAGCCGGAAAGCCCTTTGTCCCATAAAATTAACTACAGCACTTTACAAATCGGCTTTGACCTGCTATTATTCGCCTGTCCACTTAGAAAGTGCTATAAGATAGATCACATGGACGAGCTGCAAAAGAAATTTGTTGAATACCTTAAAAGCAAATCCCGGGCGTCGGCCACAGTGATTGCCTATGGCAAAGACATTAACCAAGTCATAGACTACCTCAAAAAAAAGGGTATTACAAGCTTTACCGAGGCGACCCAGGAAGATTTGAACGGCTTTTTAGCCGAACTGGCCGCCCAAAATTACACTACCAAATCCATCAGCCGGAAAATTAACTCTCTGAAAACTTTTTTTCGGTTTTTAGTAACCGAGGGCGCGGTCAGCCACAATCCGGCCGCCGAGATCACCCACCCGAAGATTGAAAGCAAGCCGCCGCGGATTTTAACCCCGATGGAATACCGTGCTTTGCGCGACGCCAGCCGGGAAGATGCCCGGATCGCCGCCGTTATCGAGCTTCTACTCCAAACCGGAATGAGGATCGGCGAACTGGCCGCTCTGACAACCAAAAGCGTCGAGGACAGTACCGTCCGGATCCCGCCGATTGAAGGCCACCCGGAACGCGAAGTCCCTTTAAACAAAGCCGCCAAGGCCGCCTTGGACCGGTACCTTTCCGCCCGGGCTAAAGCCAAGTCCGACGCCCTGTTTATTACCAAAACCGGCCGCCCGCTTTTAATTCGAAACATTAGAAGTGCCATTGACCGCTATTTTCGCTTGGCCGGGATCAAAGACGCGAAGGTAAACGACCTGCGGCACACCTTTATCGCCCACCACCTGGCCGCCGGTGCTTCCCCGGTTTTGGTCAATAAATTAGTCGGCCACAAGCGGATCGCCACCACCGAAAAGTATCTCGAATTTATCAAGGACCTTCACCTCGACAAGGTCAAGCTCGAAGAGCTCTAAACTTCTTTTGCCAACAGATCCATTATTCCGAAGATCCAAACCAAATTTACTTCGCAGGCTTTTTCCAAAGGAGTTGCTCCGGCCGTTTCGGTAGTAATCGCCTGCCGGACACCTTCCCGGAACGCCAAATCCGGAAGGGAACCGTCATGGCGGACAATAAACCCGTTCTCGTCAATAACCATCTCGCTGTCCGACGGCGGAACCGTAACTCCCACGGCCATGCCACTCCAAACCGGCACGATTTTTTTGATTTCTGTCACAATCGGCTGGTAAACGGACAAATCCCCCATGGCGTAGTGGTACGCCGCTGCCTTAGCCATACTCCCCGGCGAAATTTTATCGGCGTGCAGATCAATTATTGCCTTTACCTGCTGCCAGTCGGCTTTTGTCCGGTACTCGGAGCGCAGTAATTTTTGGGCCAGCCGCGTTTCTACCGGCAAATCCACTCCTTTTAGTCTTCTGTCCGTTGACCAATACCAGTTTTTAAAATCGTTGCTCTTCCCCAAATCGTCGACAATGGTACCGTCACTTAACTCGTAGCGCAAAAAGTCGTTGTTACCTAAATATTTCTTGCCCCGGGCCAGATCCGCTGTGTATTGGGAGTTATAGCGGTCGCGGGGAAAACCATAAGGGTTGCCGCAGAAATGAATATCCAGACTAAACCCCAGCGTGTTAGCCCGTTCCACTATTTCCGATCCGTAAAGAAGCAGCGTGTTGGTTCCCGGAATTTCGTCGCCGTGGATTGACCCGCGAAGAATTATCCGGCCGCGGTTTTTTGGCGGTTTTGTGATTAAACGAAGATACGGGAAAACCCGGTCGGCAGTTTTGTAGGCCAGCGGCGAGACAGTCTTCCGGCCGGAAGTCAAGGCAAATTCCCGGCCAAAAATTTTTTGCCCCTCGAAAATATCCGCTATCCCTCCGCGTTTTAATATCTCGCCACGTTCTTTATTTATCATTGGTCAGAGCTTCGGGTGGGCCGACATATTTATAGACTTCAGCCGCGTCGGCCCCAATTATCACAAAGAAATGGTTATGAGGATTATCCAGACAATCTTTCGGTACCGACCGGTTTTGCCCCGACTGCAGGTCTTTCGGGTCTTCGTGCCACCATTCCATCCACTTTTCTAAAGTGCAGTCATCATCGCTCCCTTTGAATCGGTAGCCCAAAAGTCCGCCGACAAAAGTGTCCGGATCGTAAAAAGAAATCCGCTTATGACCGTCGCCGTTCTGAAAAATCTCGATCGGGGCAACCATATGGACTTCCGGCGGTTCTTCCCCGGGCGGCAAATCCCGGTCCCGGCTATCCCAGATACTGGCTACGACAGTATATCTTTCCGGCAGGAACCTCAGGAGACGCTCCCATCTTCTCTCGGGACAGTTCTCTTCAGCATACCAGGGAATTCCTAAACCTTCTAAAAGGTCAACCACATACTCGTTACGCGACCCGTTGGTTTCGTCAAACCCGGTTCGTTCCGCCAAAACATCCCGAAGGTCCCGGCCTTTTTCAATTTCCGTGATGCCTCGACTGGCCAATTCCGCTTCCAAGAGAGCCGGCCAGCACCACCCTTCCCCGTTTTGAAAATGGGCATGGGCCATTAATCTCTCCCGGTACTCTCTTTCCCGAAGTCCCATACGCAGTTATTTAGAGGCAGTTCGTCCAACATGATAAATCACTCACTTTGAGATAGCAACAAGAAAGACCCAACTCGAAACAGGAGTAACCGCCATATCTTTCTTGATAAGACGACTAAACTTTAGCCACTTCGTCACCTTCTTTTACCGGCAAATCAACTTTGATCGCCACCTCGTCGCCTTTCTTGGCCGAAGACACCGGCTGACGGTTAATCTGCATGGAATTAACCGTTTGCCGGGACTCCGTTCCGTGCCCGGAGATTTTTACGGTATCGCCGACGGAGAGGGCCCCGTTTAAGGTCAGGGCCGCCACCCCGATCCGGGTAAAGTAATGACTCACAATACCAATAATTTTTACCACTTCTCTCACCCCCCGTTTTACCAATTTGAAATTTTAAAGGTGTGACCTTGCCGCTATCTCTGCCTCCACCAGATTTATATCCCGGCCGAATTTTAAAGCCGAGAGCTCCTTAAGCATCGTCGCCATCTTCGGGTTGCGGGCCGCTTTCAGGCGGGCCACGTCCTGGGTCGTATCGATACTAAAAGCCGGTACCGGCTCGCCATGAACGATCGTTTTGACGTAGGCGTTTCGCGCTTCAATTTTTAATAAATCCTGTTCGGAAAAAGTCGGGGTAAACTCCCGGGAGAGAAACTGGGCATCGTTAACCCCGGTCCGAAAAACAATTTTGGTTCCGACATTGCCGAAAACCGCGTTTCGCACCTCTTCTTCCATTTGGGAAATAAACTGGTTGGCAACACAAAGATTGAGATGGTATTTCCGGGCTTCAGACAAAATGACGGCAAAATCCGGGGTGGCAAAGTTTTGAAACTCATCCACGTAAAGGTAAAAATCCCGCCGTTGGTCCTCGGGGGTATCCGTCCGGCTCATGGCCGCCGTCAGGATTTTCGGGATCAAAATCAAACCCAGGAAGTTGCTGTTTTCCTCCCCGATTAGCCCCTTGGCCAGGTTGATAATTAAAATTTTTCCCTCGTCCATCACCTGGCGAAAATCGATGGCGCTTTTTGATTGGCCGATCATATTTCGCATCAGCTTATTGGTGGTAAACCGGCCGAATTTGGAAACAATATAGTCCAGAACTTCGCTTTTGTGAAACTCGGCCGTCTGGGCAATCTGGTCCGTCCAG
>JAJYKY010000029.1 GCA_021788195.1 bacterium
AAATCTCAGGTCAATTTCCTTGGGTTTTTTCTGTTCCATTGTAACCCTCTGCCAAACAAGTTGTAAAGCCTTAACCGTCAGCGATAGGTCTTTGTCTTTGGGAAAATAAATTAGAATCCCGGACGAAGAGGCGATCAGATAATCCTGGGCTTCCAGAGGCAAACTATCAGGAGAAATATTGACCCTGGCCATCCGGACGGCTAAATCACTCGGCAAATCTGTACCCGAAAAAGGACTTAAAAATGTCGTTTTAACAAAGGGCAAAGTCCCTGCCGGAAAACTAAAAGGCCGAAATTTTCCTAAAACCAGCAACGCCGGAACAAGAATTAATATCAGGGCAGGAATTATTAACTTTTTCATTCCGGTCTTTCCAACATCCGGCTAACGGCAGCCACAATTTTCTCTGCAGCGTCGGGATGAACCAAAGTTTTCCCTCTTTTGGCGTTTTCCAAATAAGCCGGGTAGTTCTTTTCTATTTTATTGATCGCCGCCAGTAAGGTTTCTCCCGACAATTTGTCCTGGGAAATTATTTCTGCCATTTTCAAATCGGCTAACATCTCGGCGTTTTTTTGTTGCTCTCCCCCGCTCGACCAGGGGATAGGAATTAAAATTGCCGGCTTCCCCAAATAGGCTATTTCCTCAATCGTATTGGCTCCCGCCCGTGAGACCACTATTCTGGCCAAAGACAGCGTTTGGGCCGATTCTTCCCCGGTCAAAAATCTTTTTACCGTGTAGTTTTTAATCCCTAATTTCTCCGATTTCTCGTAATCATTAAACGAGGAATCCCCCGTTTGGTGAATGACCTGGTATTTCTTGGTCAGTTTACCAACAATCTCCGAAACAGCCAGGTTAATCGCATGTGATCCCTGATTTCCGCCGGTAATGTATATCATTGGTGGCTTGTCGCTGGCCGCTGGAGACTGTGAAAGGATCTCCTGCCGGATAGGGTTTCCCACGTCAAGAACCTTCGCTCCCAACAAGCGGATAATTCTGTTGGCTAAACCGACAGATTTGGTTTGCTCGTGAGTCACCACCGGAACGCCCCAGAGCCAGGCAACCATGACTACCGGGACCGCCACATAGCCGCCGAAGGATAAAACCGCCTGAGGCCGGTATCTTAAAACCCAGTAGAGCGCTTGAATAAATCCAACGGGAACTTTTAACAGCGATTTTATTGACTGGCCAGTCTTAACAAAGAATTTCCTTTGCAGCCTTCCCGTTATGATAGTTAAGTATTTCAAATTACCAGAACTGCTTAATTCCTGATACTCCAGGGCCAGGGCCGATTCCCCTTCCATCGAATATTTTCTGCCCACATAAAAGATTTCCCAACCACCCTGTCTTTGCAGTTCCCTTATTACCGTCTTTGCCGGGGCCAGATGACCTCCGGTGATAAAAATTCGCTTCATGAGTTTTTTGATCGGCTGATATTTAAGAGAATCCCCACCCCCATTAATTCTACAATCAAAGCTGACCCCCCGTAGGAGAGAAAAGGAAGCGGAACTCCGGTTAAAGGCATCAGGGCTACCATTGAGCCGAAATTAATTATGGTCTGTAAAGTCAGCCAACTGGCAATTCCCATTCCCAAAAGTTTCCCGAAGTTATCTTTAGCCAAAAGGCTGATCCTGACACTTTCAAACAAAAGGAAAATAAAGACCAGAAAAAGAACGATGGCTCCCAAAAAACCGAGTTCCTCCCCGACTATGGCAAAGATTGAATCGGTCATGGCTTCCGGAAGATACGAATATTTTTGCCGGGAATTTCCCAGCCCAAGACCGAAAAGCCCGCCGCTTCCCAAAGCGATTAAAACCTGGCGGATATGATACGAAGCCCCTAAAGGATCTGAGTTTAGGTCCAGAAAGGTGGTAATCCTTTTTAAACGGTAGGAAGATTTTAAAGCGAAAACCAGGCCGCCCGCAATTCCTAACGGTATTAAACTCAAAAATTGCGCGATCGGAGCTCCGGAAAGGAAATAGATGATTACACCAGTCCCGGAAAGAATTATCGCCGTTCCCATATCCGGTTCCAGCATAATTAACCCGATAACCATGCCCAGAAGAAGCAAAAAGGAAACCAGTCTTCCTTTCTCACGATTGGTAAACCAGGCGGAAAGATAAATAATCAAAGCGGGTTTGGCTAATTCAGACGGCTGAAGAACAAAAAATCGTAAATCGATCCAACGGCGGGCGCCGTACGCTCTGACGCCCAGTCCCGGAACAAAAACCAGAAGCAAGAGAAGCAAGGCTCCCCCTAAAATTACCGGCGACATTCGGTACCACCAGCGGTAATCAATAAAGGCTGCGGCCAACATGGCCAAAAGACCCAGAATTACCCATTTGATCTGGTCTTTAAGAAAATAATACTTGTCGCCGAAAGAATTCAGGGCCTGCGCCGAAGAGGCGTCGTAAACCATCACCACGCCAAAAGCAACCAACGAAATAACTGCAAAAAAAAGCCGCCAGTTCCAGTTAAGCGTGAATTTCCGGGTTACTTTATGACGCCAAGCCATAAGCCGAAGATCGCAAACAGGGCCGCTGCCAGCCAGAAGCGCATCACTACCTTAGGCTCTTCCCAGCCGCGATTCATAAACCAGAGATGCAGGGGAGCGACGGCAAAGAGTTTCTTCTTCTGAAAATGTTTGGAGAGCATCTGAAGAAGAGAACTGCCGACTTCTAAAATAAACACTCCGCCGATAACCGTCAGGGCGAAAATTTTCCCGGTCAGAAGTCCGACGACGGCTAAAGTTGCGCCGAAAGCTAATGCGCCGGTATCTCCTAATTCTACCCGGGCCGGAAAAACATTAAAATACAGGAAAGCAATTAGTGATCCGATCCAGACGGTAATAAAAACCGCCAGTGACGGGTGCAAAAGCTGGGAAGCCAAAACCACGAAAGCTACCAGGCAAATCAGAAGAATCCCTGTCGATAACCCGTCCAAACCGTCGGTAATGTTGTAAGCGTTGGTAAAAGCGACCACGACAAAGGCGGTGACCGGAATAAAAAGGGCGCCCAATTGGGCGATCCCCAGCCAATGAATGTTGATAAAATCGTAGCCGAGAACAACCCAAAAATAGATACCGATAAACAAACCCAAAAGAACCTGAATAATCAGTTTGTGCCGCCAACGCAAGCCAAAAATTCCTGTCCGGTCTTTATTAAAATTTTTCCGGAGATCATCATAAAGGCCTAAGAGGCCGAAGGACAACATTGTAAAGAGAAGGATAAAAAGTTCCGCAAAGCTGGCCCGGACCCCTAAAAGACCGTAAGACCAGAGCGATAAAACGGCAGTCACCACCACCACCAAAGCTCCGGCACCAATCGGCCTTTTCCCTTTATACGAAAGGAGCCTGGCAGTAATCGGAGCCGCTTTATTTTGAGTATCCACCCGCTTGTCTTCATCAGTCCGGTTAATCCGAAGCTTAAAAAGGAAATCGATAAACGGGACCAAAAGGACAGCCGTGATAAAAAAGGACAAAAGCAATAATCCCAAAAGTTGGGCCATAGATTAATTTTGTGTTTCCAAAGCCTTAACCTGCGCCGTCTTAAATATTACACTACTTTCGGCTTCTTTGGTAACTTTAATTTTAGCACCCAGAGAGGCAAGATCAGAAGCCAAATTCACATAACCCCGGGAAATTTGGTTTTTCGTATCCAGAACCGTGGTTTCGCCCTGAGAAATAAGACCGGCTAAGAGCATCATCGCTCCAGTCCGGACATCATTTACGGTTACCGTTCTACCAAATAATTTTGTCGGTCCGGAAATTTTCGCCCCGTGCCAGAAATCCGGAGAATCATCCGCCAGGTCGAAATTATAAACTTCTTCGGGATCGCGGATTTTCGGATTAAACAGAGTAATTTTAGCTCCCATATCGGCGAGAATAGGAGCGTAACCAAACCGGTTTTCAAAAACCGTTTCCCAAACCGTTGACTGCCCCTGGGCTTGAGTCATAAGAACCGTCCAGAGCGTCTGCCAGTCAGTCATAAATCCCGGGTAGGGGGCAGTAACAATACCGGTAGCCTTTAAAGGTTTTTCCCGGTAAAAATTAATTCCGTCCTCCTGAATTTCGGTAGCCCCTCCGGCTTCTCTGACTTTTTTTAGAAAGGCCTGTAAAACCTTGGCGTCCGCGCCTTTTACCAAAACTTCGCCGCGGGTTGCCAAAGCCGCGCAGGCAAAAGTGACGGCCGCATTTCGGTCGGCCATCACCAGATGAGTAATTCCGCGCATCCGGGAAACACCCTCAATAACAATGGTTCTGGGCCTGACCCTTTTTATTCTGGCCCCGGCCCGGTTTAAAAAAGCTATCAGATTATCTACCTCCGGTTCAGCCGCCGCATTTTCCAGAACGGTTCTTCCTAAAGCCTTAACGGCCGCCATAATTAAAGTTTCCGTTCCGGTATGGCTGTTTTTGGGAAAACGAAATCGGGAACCGTGAAGACCTTTCGGGGCTGAAAGAACAAATAATCCGTCTCTGACCGCTATTTTCACGCCCAGGGCCGCCAGTCCGGCCAGGTGGCGGTCCACCGGTCGGACACCGATTTTGTCCCCGCCCGGACGCGGCAGGACGGCTTTTCCGAAACGGGAGAGAAGCGGCCCGGCAAACATCATCCCGGCCCGGGATTTGGCCCCACAATCCATTGGAGCCTGATACCTTTTCAGGCCGGCCGGATCTACCTTGGCAGTATGGTCATCCAAAAAAAACACTTTTCCTCCCAGAAAGGTAATTACTTCCCGGGTAGTTTCGATGTCCCCGACCCGGCTGAGATTATTTATTTTACTGGGGGAATCGCACAGTAGAGCGGCAATCATGGCCTTAAACCCGGCATTCTTAGCTCCGAAAATTTGGACCTGGCCGCGAAGAGGAAACCCGCCGGTAACAACATACTTCGCCATAAGAGTTAAAATTCCCCCACCAGAACAATTTCTTCTCTAAGCTTCAGGCCGAATTGTTTTTCCACCTTTTCTTTCGCCAAATTAATCAAAGCCAGAACATCTGCAGCTTTGGCTCCGCCAAGGTTAACAATATAATTGGCGTGTTCCGGGGAAAACATGGCCTTACCGATTTTATAACACCGCAGCCCCGCCAGGTCAATCAGGCGCCCGGCCGGATGATTATCGGCGTTGGGTAAATTAGAAAACACGCATCCGGCGCTGGGAAGTTGCGGCTGAATATTAATATGACCGGTCACGGGATCCTTAGGCCTGGCCACCACTCTTCCGGTCGAAGGATCGATAAATTCCCGTTTCGCCCGCCACTCCAGCATGATCCTCATTAGGTCAGAAATGGTCTTGGGGTTAGTTTTTTTCAGACGAAAGGTCGCTGCCAAAACAAGGTCTCCGGTCTCCCGAAGCCGGCTTTGATGATAATCCGTTCCCAAATATGCCCGACCGACGGTTTTAATTTGCCCGTCCGGGGTGAGAATTTCTACCGTTTCCACAATATTTAGGACAAAACAATCCGTGACCTTCGTAAAATCGACGAAGTACCGGGAAAAACTTTGCGGGTTGCGAAAATGGCAGTTTTGCCGAACCGCGGAACCGACAGTTCCCGGAATGGCTAATAGAAACTCCGCTCCGGTTAAACCGTTCCTGGCGGCAAAAGAAGCAAAGCCGGCGTTAACAGCCCCTGATTCCGCCCGAATCCGATCCTTTCCGATTAAAGACATTTTTGCCGTTTGGTTGTGAATCACCACTCCGGCAATCCCTTTATCCCCAACAAGGATATTTGCCCCGCCGCCGAGTAAGAAAGAGGGGATACCCATCTTTCGGGTTTCGGTAATAACCATTACCAGGGTCCTTAGGCTTGTCACTTCGACAAAAGACTCTGCCGGTCCGCCGATTTGGAAAGAGGTATGTCGGGACATCGGCTCGTTTTCCCGAAAATTCTTTGAGCCGACAATTTGAATCAGCCGTTTTTTAATGGTTTTATCCATTAAAATATTAAGGTTAAGAAGGCCCGGAAGTTAAGGCCTCCGAAACCTTAATTACATCTCCGGCCCCCACAATAATGACCGCATCTCCGGGGCTAACATTTCGCCGGACAAAATTTGCCACATTATTTAAATCCCCGCCGACATAAGTCGCTTTGGGAAAACCGATCGACAGGGCTAGCTCTTTCCCGGTAGGTTTGGGAAGACCGTTTTCCCGCCGGCTGTAAACATCGGTAACTACCACTCGGTCGGCTTTTTGCAGCGCTTTGGTAAATTCCGGGAAAAATCTCTCCAGACGGGAATACATATGCGGCTGAAAAACCACCCAGATCTTCTTTTTTGGGAAAAGTTCCCTCATGGCAGCAATATTGGCCGCTACCGCCGTCGGATGGTGGGCATAATCATCATAAATCTTCGCCCCTTCCACTTCGCCTTTAAATTCAAACCTTCTCTCCAGCCCGCCAAACCGTTCAAGCCCCCCGCGAATTTGCTTATCTTTTACTCCCAAGACTTTGGCCGCTGTCCAGGCCGCCGCCGCGTTACTTCTTATGTGTTCTCCGGGAAATCTCAATTTTGCCTGAACTTTCGTCAGTTTTTTGTATTTAATTACCCTTATTCCTCTGCTTCCTCTGATTTCCTTGATTAATTTCTGACACCCGGCATCCTCGCCGTTAATTACCAAAACTTTGGCTTTTCGGGCAAACTTTACAAACGATGACAGTACCTGGTTGAAATCTTTAAAGTAATCCGGGTGTTCCATCCCAATTGAAGTAATTACGGCCAGATCGGGTTTATAGATTAAAAATTTGTCCCGGAATTCGTCGGCTTCAAAAACAAAATATTTACTCTTGCCAACCCGGTTATTTTTCTTTTCCCAATCCAAAAGATTGGCCCCGACTTCGCAGGTCGGATCCAAACCTGCCGTTTCCAGAAGACGACAGATCATCGCGGTCGTTGTCCCTTTGCCATGCGTCCCGGCTACGGCAATCGTGTATTTTCCTTTCTGCAGATATTCGGCCATGAATTCTTCCCAAGTTAAAGCGATACCCTTAGCTTTTGCCTTAAGGTATTCCGGATGGGTAAGGCTTTGATAAAAAACCGCCGGAGTATGGACAAGGAGATCGAGGTTTTTTAAATGGCTGACCTCGTGGCCAAGAGAGACGGCGATTCCCTCTTTGCGGAGGCGATGGGTAATAGAGCTTTCTTCCAAATCGCAACCGGAAACTTCGTATCCGGTCTCTTTGGCCAGACGCGCCGCGGCGCTGGCCCCGGAACCCCCAATACCCATGAAGTGAACTTTAAGGCTTTTGTTTTTCATTTAAAGCCAGAACTTCCTTTTTGAACTGTAATCCGCGATCTTTATAGTTCTTGAACATGTCGAAGCTCGCACAGGCAGGGGACAAAAGAACTATATCACCAGAGACAGCGTTATTATACGCTATTTCCACGATTTTTGCCATGTTTCCGGGATTTCTGATCACTCTGACGCCCCTGGCCTTCCCGACAGTTTTTTCGATCTTTTTTGCTTCAGATCCGATTAAAATCAAGGCTTTGATGTTTTGGGTTTCGCGAATCGTTTTTCCCAATGCTGAAAAATCAGAGTTTTTACTGCTGCCTCCCAGGATTACAATTTCCGGTTCCCTGAAGGTCTTGATCGCCGCTATCGCAGTTTCCGGAGTCGTGGAAAAAGAATCGTTATAGTAGATAACACCGTTAACGGCCGCCACCTCTTCCAGCCGGTGTTCCAAACCTTTAAACTCTTTAATCACTTTTCTTATTGTCGGTTCGTTAACGCCGGCCAGTTTTGCCGCGGTGGCTGCCGCCACGACATTTTCCCGGTTATGGCTACCGCGCAAACCGATTTCCTCATCGGCCATATTTTGGAGAAAATCCTTACTCACCCAAGCGATTTGACCGGTAGCCGCTTTACCGATTTCCACGGAATTGGGGTAATCTTTGTTAACCACGGCATAGTCTGTCGGCGTTTGATGACACACCAGATTCTTTTTGGCCTCTACATACTCTAGAATGTTTTTGTGCCAATCCTGGTGTTCCGCCGTGGTCATTAAAATTACGGCAATATGCGGCGACTTGTGAAGATCAATTAATTGGAAACTCGACAATTCTAAGACCACCCAATCGTCTTTCCCTGTTTTCTCTAACGTTTCAAAGATCCCTGTTCCGATGTTCCCTCCGAGATAAACTTTTTTACCCGCCGCTTTAAGGATTTCATAGATTAAGGTTGCCGTTGTTCCTTTTCCTTTCGTTCCCGTCACGCCGATAATTTTTCCCGGACAAAGATCAAAGAAAAGTTTTGTCTTGGAAGTAATCGGAGTCCTGGTTTTCAACAATTCCGGCCGGTACCGATAGACGCCGGGGCTGCGGACAATTAAATCGTATTTATTCAGATTTTCAAACTTATCGCCGTTTCTTTCATCCAGGACGGTAACCTTATCTCCCCTGTTT
>JAJYKY010000003.1 GCA_021788195.1 bacterium
GTTTTCCTGCACGGCCGTGGCTTTGCTGCTGACGGCGCATTTTTATAACCAAAACCCGGTCCTGTTTCGTTTTTTCGGTTCCTGGGCCCTTCATGTTTTGATTGATTACCTGACGCACAAAGATCAGTTTTTTCCCTTCTTTCCGTTTTTTGAGGGCTTTGGTTTTAGGTTGGGGTTAATAAACTACAACCCGCGAAACGCGGTGGCTCTTGTGACTGACCTGGCTCTTTTTGCTTTGACACTGGTTCGTCTGGGCCACCTTCCTTTGTAAAGGTGTAAAATACCGCCATGGGAAAAGACTGTATTTTTTGCCAAATTGCGGCCGGAAAATTGCCGGCCCACAAAATCTGGGATGACGAAAATTATTTGGCTTTTTTATCCATCTTTCCCAACACCGAGGGGTTTTCCGTGGTTATCCCGAAGAAACATTACCCCAGTTATGCTTTTGACCTGCCTGATGAGGTTATATCCGGCCTGATCGTGGCCGCCAAAAAAGTGGCCAAACTTTTAGATGCGAAACTTCCCGATGTCGGCCGGACGGGCCTGATTTTCGAAGGCTTCGGCGTGGATCATGTTCACGCCAAGCTTTTTCCCATGCACGGCACCAGAGATCTGACGAAATGGAAGCCGATCGAATCAAAGGTGAGTAAATATTTTGAAAAGTATGAAGGGTACATTTCTTCCCATGACTTTAAACGGGCTGACGATAAAAAACTATCCGAATTAGCTAAAAAGATCAGGGAGTAGCGTTCTGGCCGGAAAAATACTGGTAGACGGCCTGGGAAACCAGGGCAATTCTTTCTTCGGCGGCCGGGCGAGAATCGGTTTCACTAAAAACGACGATCAGGTAGTCGCCAAAATCGGTGTAGACAATCCCCGCGTCGTGAACAAACGGCTCCATGGCCCCGGTTTTATGCGCAACCGCCACTTTGTCAGGTAAGTATTTAGGCAGGTCGTCATTTAACCGCTGCTGCTTAAGAAGGGTGAGCATTTTTTCTGTGAACTCGGGGTTAGCCAACTGGCCGCGGTAAAGTTTTTCCAAAAACAAGGCGATGTCGGCCGGAGTGGTGGTCGGGGCCTGGCCGTTAACCCCTATCTTGGATTGAACAAAACCGTTGTCTTTTAAAAAGGCGTCCACGGCCGGAAGGCCGACCCGGTGGGTCAAAAGCAGGGCGGAATAATTGTCGGAGACGGTAATCATTTGGGTCAGGGCGTCGTTGACGGAATGGGAAACAGTTCCCGAAGTTTGTTCGGCATCCGTATCCGAGATGAAAAACTCCCGGTTCAGGTCGGCAACTTCTGCCGAAAGCTGATCATCTTCGTGAAGTTTACCGGCCTGAATCTGGTTTACGACGACAGCCATAATCCAGAGTTTGTAAACGCTGGCCGGCTCGAAAACCTGGTGGTCGTTTTGAAAAAAGGCTTCGCCGGTTTTAAAGTTTTTAACGACAAGGCCGTAAGTTCCGCGAGTGCCGGTCAGAGTTTGGCTGACCGCTGTGACCAAACCAGGTGAGGAGGGGATTTCCGGGACAAAAGACAACTTAGCGGACCGGGTCGCCAGAGAAATCACTGCCCCGGTGTTTTGAGGGACCGGACCGGGAAGTGTTTGCGGCTGGCGGCGGAAAATTAAAACCAAAGCCACCATCACTCCGAAGAGTAAAAAGAAAAGATAGTTTTTTCGCCTGTTTCTTTGCCGCCGCTGTTCGATTATCATCAAGGAATAATTTAGGACAATATATCTTATGAATGGCTGACTGAAAAGGCGCAACCGTTCTCAGGCGATTTTCAGAAAGAAATTTTATGTTCTCAACCATGCCCAAAGGCCGGATTTTCACTTTGGATATTTTGCGGGGTTATTTCCTTTTAGTGATTCTGACCGACCACCTGTACCGTTTTCCGAATCTACTTCAGTTTTTTACCGGCCGGGGCCAGCTCTGGGTTTCGGCGGCCGAAGGCTTTTTTATGATTTCCGGACTCCTGGTAGGTTTCATTTACCGGCCAAAAATTTCCCGGGGGTTTAAAAAAATTTTCCGTAAATTGTGGCGCCGGGCGGCCAAGCTGTATGTGATTTCCGTTTCCCTGACACTTTTGTTTACTCTCTGGGGACAATTTTTGCCGGCAGACAAGATTAAGAGTGGAATCTGGCCGGGCGGTAATCTTGTCCAACTGCTTTATAAAACGGCGACTTTTCAGTACGTCTACGGCTGGGCGGATTTCTTAGTGTTTTACGCCGTGTTTATGTTTTTTGCGCCCATAGCTCTCTGGCTGATTGCTAAATTTAACGGCTGGGTGGTTATGGTTCTTAGCGTTTTGGTCTGGTATTTTTTCCGGCTGCAAAGCGAACATGCCGCCTGGCAGCTATTGTTTATGTCCGGACTTCTGGTCGGCGGCAATCTTTTGGCCATCGAGGAAAAGTTTTCCGCTCTGGCGTCCCGGCACAAAAAACTGGCCGGTGCTATCCTATCAGGCGTGACTCTGCTGACCATAATTCTAAGCATTTATTTCGTTTTTGGTTTCGGAAGAATTCTCCCGCCGGAGAATGTTTTTAATTTTCTGGCGCCTCTGGTGGATAAAAATACCGTCGGGCCGCTCCGGTTTATTTTAGCCTGGATTTGGTTTGCGGCTCTTTATCTTTTAGTCCGGTTTCGGGAAAATCAAATTGACCGGGTGACCGGCGGGATTATCCGGACTTTGGGTCAGGATTCGCTTCTGGTTTATTCTCTGGAAGCCATTCTGTTATATCCTGTGAATTTTCTGCCCTCGACCGGTTTTGCGGGCAGTTCTGTTGTCACTCTGGCAGCTTTTGCCGTAGTTTATCTGTCGGTCCTGGGAAAAAAGGCTTTTCTTCCCAAAAAACTTCCCGTTAAAAACTGCCTGTCCGGAGCCGAAGCAAAAATGGAGGGATTGTTTCCCGAGAGCTGACCCGCTTTCCGTAACCCATAGTTTGATTTATGAGGTTTATCGTGGTACAATCGCTTTAGACATTCCCATCTTTTCCCAAGGAGGACACAATGTGCGATTGCGGCGGAATGGGGTACTTTGATTTGCCCAGGGGGATCCCGATTACGCAAGAGACCCACAACGGGTACTCGCCGGAACTGCAGGCGGCCTGGACGCGCTTTAACGACTGGTGGCACAAAGTGGCCGACGACCAGGATGGTCCGATCAGTCAGTCTTCTATGCCGCCCGAAGTCAAAGCAGATATGGACACCATCCTGGCCGCTCCGATCCCCGGTTTTGAAGGTGTTACCGGCGCCGATTCCTGCTACATGATCAATGTCCAAGAGCGCCTCGTGCCCAACAATCTTAACTAAGAGAAATTTTCTCTTCTTCGCGAAGCCCAGATCCGTCAGGATGCGAAGTAAAATAACTAACTGGGCTTTTTTTATGCTTCTTGCCTGATCTTAAGGTCATTTTAAGGAAAGCCGGCTAATATCGGCAGATGAAGAAGTATTTGCTCTCCGGATTGGTTATCTTCTCCTTTTTAATTTACTCGGCCCACCGGCAACTGGAAGGAAACGCCGCTGTCGGGAATATTTCGGTTCCGTCAGCCCCGGCCCCTTTGTCGGACCCCGGAACTTTGCCGGCCGGAACAAGTTATAAAGACGGCCAATACCTCGGCAGTGTGGCCGATGCCTTTTACGGCCACGTCCAGGTTCGGGTGACCGTTTCCGGCGGAAAGATTACCAACATCAAATTTCTGGATTACCCCCGCGACCGGCGGACCTCGGTGGAAATTAATTCCCAGGCCATGCCGATTTTAACCTCCGAAGCCATTTCGGCCCAAAGCTCAAAGGTGGATACGGTAACCGGAGCAACAGCCACCAGCCAGGCCTTTGTCCAGTCTTTGTCTTCGGCCTTAACTCAAGCTTTATGAAACAGACGCAGCTGATTATGGGAATGCCGGTAACGATAGACCTGCCAGATCGGCCGACAGGTATGTCTGGCGTCAGAGAAATAATGGGCAGGGTTTTCGATTTTTTCCGGTCTGTTGACGAAAAATTCAGCCCGTTTAAGGAAAAATCGGAAGTAACCCGAATAAACACCGGAGAAATTACCCGGAAAAATTACAGCCCGGAGATGCAAGCTATCCTTTCTCTGGCGGAAAAAACCAAAGAACAAACCGGGGGATTCTTTAATGTCTTTTTCCGGGGAAAATTTGACCCGTCGGGGATTGTTAAAGGCTGGGCTATCAGTCAGGCGGCCGAAATTATTACAGAAGCCGGTTACAAAAGTTTCGTAGTCGAAGCCGGCGGCGATTTGCAGGCGACCGGGAAAAACTGGCGGGTCGGCATCCGTAATCCCTTTAATAAAGCCCAAATTGTCAAAGTTTTGAAAATTAACGGCCAGGGGGTAGCCACTTCCGGAAACTACGAGCGGGGAAAACACATTTATATTCCCCAGACCGGACGGATGGCTGACGAGATTGCCAGCCTGACGGTGATTGCTGACGATGTCTGTGAAGCGGATCGGTTTGCCACCGCCGCGTTTGCCATGGGCCAAAAAGGAATTGCCTTTATTGAAAATTCTTCGGAACTGGAAGGCTACATGATTGACCGCGACGGCCGGGCCACTTTTACTTCCGGCTTTAACCATTATGTCGCGTCTTGATGACTTTTTAAACCGCATTACCATGTACCGGCTGGTATTAGACTACCTGCTTTTGCTGGTGGGCGTGGCGGTGGCCTTTAGTGCTTTGGGAAGCCTGTCTTTTAACCCGTTGGGTCTCCTTTTTTCGGCGTTGTTTTTAGTAGCCGTCAGCTGGGCGGCGAACGAAGTCTTTGCCCGGGTTTACCACGTCGCGGTCAATAATGAATCCGTTATCATCTCCGCTCTGGTTCTTTCTTTGATTATCACTCCGGCCAGAAATCTTTATGATCTACCCTTTTTCTTTTGGGCGGCAGTTTGGGCGGCGGCCGGGAAATTTATTCTGGCTTTTCATAAAAAACATTTGTTTAATCCGGCGGCTCTGGCTGTTTTCCTGACGGCGGTTTTTTTGGGCAGGTCGGCTTCCTGGTGGGTGGGTTCTGCCTTCATGTTTTTCCCGGTCCTTTTGGGTGGGTGGCTAATTGTCCGGAAAACTCAGCGGGAAGAAATGGTCGGAGCTTTTTTTCTGGCGGCGGTTTTGACTATTCTCGCGCTTAATTTTGTCAACGGGCCGGATTTGGTCACTTTATTGTCTAAAACTTTTCTGGAAACGCCGCTCCTGTTTTTTGGTTTTGTGATGCTAACCGAACCTTTGACTACCCCGCTAACCAAAAATTTGCGCCTGATTTACGGCGCGTTAACCGGATTCCTCTTTGCCCCCCAGCTGCATTTCGGAGCGGTATATTTTCTTCCGGAACAGGCATTACTCTTGGGTAATATTTTTTCCTTTCTGGTCAGTTCGAAAGACCGGCTGGTGCTAACCCTGAAAGAAAGAATTCCTCTGGGCACCGACGTTTACGATTTTGTTTTTACCGGTCGGGGAAAATTTAACTATACTGCCGGCCAGTACCTTGAATGGACTTTGGGCCACGGTAGTCCGGACAGCCGGGGCGTCCGGCGCTACTTCACTCTGGCTTCCTCGCCGACGGAAAACGACTTGCGTCTGGGGGTAAAGTTTGCCGAAAACGGCAGTTCGTTTAAGAAAGCCCTGCTAAATCTCTCCTCCGGCGGGGAAATCTCGGCCAGTTCCCTGGCCGGAGATTTTACTTTACCCAGAGATCCAAACACCAAACTGGCTTTTCTGGCCGGCGGCATCGGGATCACCCCGTTTCGGAGCATGATCAAATCTCTTTTGGACATGGCTGACCGGCGGAATGTAGTCATGGTATATGCTGAAAAAGAGGGCCGCGATTTTTTGTACCGGGATATCTTTTCAGCGGCGCAAAATCTGCTGGGATTGAAAACGGTTTATTCTTCCGGCCGGTTTGGCCAAGATTTGATCCGCCGGGAAATTCCGGACTATAAAGAACGGCTGTTTTACCTTTCCGGCCCCCGGGCCATGGTGGACTCCTTTCAAAAAATACTGCTTGATCTAAGGGTGGCCAAAGACCGGATCAAAACCGATTTCTTCCCCGGCTTTTAAGGGTTAGCCGGATTGGTTTGGCCAAATCTTCCCTGAGGGTTAAGCTGGATATCCCGGGCAGTGACTGAGCCGTCGCTGTTGACGGTTCCCAAAACCAAAACCGGTTTGCCGACCTGCAAGTCCTGAGCGCTGGCGCTGGCCGATTGGGTGATAACGGTGCTTCCGGATAAAATGACGATCCGGCTGCTGCCATTCGGAAGTCCTACCGTTAAACTGCCGTTATTATTGCTTAAAATATTTCCCCGAATGCCCTGGAGTTGGTTGGGGGTCCCGTTCTGGTTTTGGCCAAAACGGCGCCTAGTTCCTCCCTGGCCGTTAAAGGTAAACTGGCCGGAGCGCTGGGATTTTTGGTACTGCATTCCGCCAAAGAAGGCGGCGCCGCCGACGATAACGGCTGCGACGATGGGGATAATTAAATTTTTACCCATTCTCTTTCACCCCCTTTCGGAGAAATTGCCAGAGGATTTGGTAATGGGTCGTCAAAAGGTAGGCGGCGGTAGCGTAGAGCCAGCCGACGACAATATCAAAAACATAGTGCTGGCCTAAATAGATGACGGAAAACCAGACGCCGAAAACGTAGGGCAGTAAGGCTAGCCCCCAGAATCTGACTTTGCGAAAGACAAACAAAAAAGTCAGCCAGGGATAAGCGGCATGAAGCGAAGGGACGGCGGCAACCAGATTGGCACCGAAAAAGCGGTAAACCGTCGGAAGTTGGATTGATTGGGGGAAAGGGCTAAAGACCCGGCCCATAATATCGGCTATCGGCGGCAGAATTCCTTTCTGAGCGGCCATCCAGGGCGGAGCGGCCGGAAAAAGAGCGTAGGTGATAAAGGCCATGTAAGAAAGGATTAAAAGCCCGAGGAAGTAAAGTTTGAAAGAGTCTTTTGCAAAAAGCCAGAAAATAAAACCGAGAACCATGGGAATAATAAAGTGGGAGACATAAAGAAAAGTGGTTAGATAGTCGTACCAGCGGACTGTGCCGGTAAAAAGCCAGTGCTGCAGGGTGACGGTCGGGACGGAACCGAAAAGAAATTTGTCAAATTTGATCATGGAAAAAAAGTGAGCCGAGCCGGTCAGTTTCGGGGCGAGATCGTGGAGGTACTCGTAGCCTAAAAGAACAACAATGGGGGAAATCCAGTCGCGGATAAATTCCCGAAACCGGCCTAAAAAGAGGGCTCCGACCATGGCGGCGGCAAAGAACTGATCCGGGGAAAACCACATCCGGTGCCAAAGCATAAAAAGGCTGACTAAAAGTAAGTAGGCTACTGAAACAATACAGATAATTTTGTAAGACGCGTTACTCATACCTTAAGGCTTCAATAGGACTAAGTTGAGCGGCTTTGCGGGCAGGATACCAGCCGAAGACAATTCCGATGGCGGCCGAAACTCCGAAAGCAATGAGGATTGACGAGAGTGAGACCGTGAAAGGCAGGTTGATAATCCTGGTGACGGCAAACGACAGACTGGTACCCAAAATCATCCCCAAAGCGCCGCCGCCGAAGGTCAAAATAATCGCTTCAATTAAAAACTGGGTGATAATAAGAGAGTTGGTGGCCCCCAGGGCTTTGCGCAGGCCGATCTCCCGAGTCCGTTCAATAACCGTTACCAGCATGATGTTCATTATCCCAATTCCGCCGACTAAAAGAGAGATGGCGGCGATGCCGGAAAGAAGGGCGGTAAAAGTTCCGGTTACCGAGGACACGGCGCCTAAAATGTCGGCCTGGGAGATGATGGTAAAGTCAGCCTGCGACGGATCGGTCAGGTGGTGCCGGGAAAGTAAAAAGTAGCCCACTTCATTTTCGGCGGCCGTCATGTCGTTCTGGTTTTTGGCCTGAAGGGCGATGGAGGAAAGATAGTCGACGCCGAACAGTAATTTCTGAGCGGAGGTCAGGGGAACCATAACGACGTCGTCCTGATTGTTAAATCCGGATCCGCCTTTGGAAACGGTAACGCCGATAATTCTAAAGGCAATTTTGTTGATCCGGACGTTCTGGCCGATTGGATCATTCCCGTCGCCGAATAAATTGGCGGCCGCGGTCGGGCCGATAACCGCGACCTTGTTTATGGAGTTTACGTCATCAGCAGAAATAAAGCGGCCGGAAGAAAGGGTGACGTTATGGACGTCCTGGTAGGCCGGGGTGACGCCGATAATCTGGGTGTTAGTATTAGTGCCGGCGGTCGAAACCTGGGCCCGGCGGGAAAATTCCGGCGAAACGTAGGCGACGGTCGTAATTTGCGGTGAGGCCTGGATAGCTTTGGCGTCCTCATAAGTTAAACTGGTGGAGCTTCCCAACCCGCCCCGGACTCCGTTTTGGCTTTGCGACCCCGGGACAATGGTTAAAAGATTGGATCCTAAAGCCTGGATGGAAGACTGGACGGATAATTGGGAAGCTTCGCCCAGGGAAATAAGGGCGATCACGGCGCCGATCCCAATCACAATTCCCAAAGCGGCCAAAAATGTCCGCATTTTGTTTAAAGATAAGGCTTCAACGGCTGACGATAAAAGTTCGGTTATTTCCATAATTTGTGTCCGTCCGGTTTATCGCTTATTATCCGGCCGTCTTTTAGGGTAATAATTCGCTCGGCATAAGCGGCAATGTCCGGTTCATGAGTAATCATGATAATAGTGTGGCCTTTTTTATGTAACTCTTCGAAAATCTTCATAATTTCTTCGGCCTGGACGGTCGAAATATTTCCCGTCGGTTCATCGGCTAAAATAATGGCCGGGTCCATAACCAAAGCCCGGGCGATTGCTACCCGCTGCATCTGGCCGCCGGAGAGCTGACTGGCGGTGTGGTCCAGCCGGTCGCCTAAACCTACCATTTGCAGAAATTTTGTGGCCCGGGCCACCCGCTCTTCTTTGGGAATCCCGGCATAGGTCATCGGCAGCATGACGTTTTTTAACGCGGACGTTCGGGGCAGAAGGTTAAAAGCCTGAAAGACAAAGCCGATTTTTTTGTTGCGGAGCTGCGCTAAATTGTCTTCCGACAGGTGACCGACAGTCACGCCGTCAACGCTGTAACTACCGGATGTTGGTTTGTCCAGAGCGCCGATAATATGCATTAAGGTGGATTTACCGGAGCCGGATGGTCCCATAATGGCGACAAATTCTCCTTTTTTAATGGAGAAGGAAACGTCGGCTAAAGCCTGGGTCTTAACGGCCCCGCTTTCGTAGATTTTGGAAAGATGGGAGGCTTCAATAATTGCTGTCATGGGAAAAGATGAACTATCCCCCTCGACCCCCGCGGAAAACCGCTCCGCCGCCCCCGCCACCGAACCTAAAGCCGCCGCCGAAGGGAGAGGTGCCCGTTGTTCCGGAGGCCGGGGTGGTTGCACCGATAACGACGGTTTGTCCTTCCGTCAGCCCGGAGATAATTTCCGTCTGAGTGTCGGAAGTCAGGCCGGTTTGGACAGGAACAGAAGTAATCGTGTTGCCGCTTTTTACCTGGACGGTTGTCTGCCCGCCCCGGGTCAAAACCGCAGCTGATGGGACCGAAAGAACGTTGTCTTTTGTCTGGGTAATAATTTCGGCGTTAACCGACATATTGGGCAGAACGCCCTCCGGCGAGGTGTCAAACTGAATTGTCACCGGGTAATTAGTCACCCCGGAGGTAACCACGCCGCTGCGGTTAATCCCGACGACGGTACCGGTAAAAGTCTTACCAGGCTGGGCATCCAAAGTCAGAGTAGCCTTCTGGCCTTCTTTGACTTTAGTGACATCCATTTCCGAAAGACTGAAAGTGGCTGTAGGTAAATTGTTAGTCACAATATTGCCGAGAGTTTGTGCCTGGGGAACATTGCTGCTGGAGACGGCGCTGGAAATAGCCATACCCGGAGTTAAAACCAGATCCGAGACGGTTCCGGAAATCGGGGCGGTAATAATCGGCGAATCGGCCTGGTAGGAAAGCCAGGTAGAATTGACGGCGGCCTGGGCTTGGGCAATAACGTTGCTCTGGTCTTTGTAGTCAGCTTCGGCGGCCAACCAGGAATCGTTTTCTTCGATGTAAACCGGGTCGGAAGCGGGGAGATTGTGCAGGACCGCATCGTTCATGAATTTCTGATTGGTGGTAAAGAGAGTGTTTTGCAAAGTCCAAAGCTGGGTGTTGGCGTTAGTTAAGGAATTTTGGGCGGACAAATAGGAAGACCAGGCCGCGGCGGCCCGCTGAGCGCCGGTTTGGTCCAGGTTAATTTCCAAAATATTCTGTCCGGCGGAAACAGGATCGCCATTTTTGACAAAAACATTTTTAATCTGGCCGGAGGCCTGAGTGGTAATCGGCAGGCGGTTTGCAGAAGCCACCTGACCGGATTCGGAAACAGAAGAAACAATCGTGCCGCGTGTTACCGTGGCCGTCTGGTATTGGGTGGGGGATCCCTTAGGGCCGAAAAACCGGGCATAGGATAGATAACCGACGGCAAGAATCACGGCAATTAGGGCCAATTTGGCCCGGCGGGATCGTCTTTTAAACCAGGTGACAAAACTCATATATTTATATATACCAGGCGAGTGTAATTATATAGGCTGAAATTCTGCTGAAAAGAGGCAGAATTTACTCCGGTTGGCTTTGCGGAAGCTCAACGGTAAAGATCGTACCGGCGCCCGGTCGGCTGTTGACGCCGATTGTCCCGTGATGTAAATCGACGATTTTTTTGGCAATGGACAGCCCCAGCCCGAAACCCCCGGTCCCCGATTTAGCCCGGGCAGTGTCGGAACGGTAAAACCGGTCAAAAATATGGGGGAGGTCTTTGGGATCAATCCCCGGTCCCTGGTCGGCAATCTTCAAAATTATCCGGCCGTCGGTTTTTTGACAGTCGAGAGTGATTTGGCTTTTAGCCGGGCTGTACTTGACAGCGTTATCCAGAAGTGTCGTTGTCAGGTTAATCAGGGCGTACCGGTCGCCGGCCAGTTTAAAGTTTTCCGCGTTGTTTTCAATCCGGATTTGTTTTTGCCGGGCCAGGGGTTCGATTTGCCGGACGGCTTCGTCGGCAATTTCGAGCAAAGTCAAGGAGGTGAATTTTATCGGCTGGGGTTTCTGGTACTGCGTCAACTTGAGAAGACCTTCGGAGAGCAGCTGTAATTTATTGACCTCTCCGAGACTGTCATTAATCAGTTTCCGGCTGTCACTAAGAGTCGGATGTTTATCCCGCAGATGAACTTCCAGGGCGCTTTTAAGGGAGGTTAAGGGGGTGCGCAGTTCGTGGGAAGCGTCGCTGATAAACCGGTTTTGCTCTTCCATCATTTCGGCAATCGGCTGCAAAGTCCGGCCGGCCAGAAAAAAACCGACGCCGCCGGAAAGGACCAGAATTCCACCGTTAATGACGATTAAAAATAAAGCCAGCCGGTATTCGGTTTCGGCCACCAGTTCCGGGTCAATGATGGTCGGCGGAGGAAGAGTGGGGTCGGCGTCGCGCAGACGTCTTTCAATGCGAAACCTTTGGGAGAGGACAAATCTTTCCAGTTCCGATGTCTGAACTTCATAAATAACCACGCTGAAGGCGGCGCTTATCAGCATAATAAGTAATAAGTACCAGGCAGTCAGCTTCAGCCGGGCGGAGTTAAACATGAGTGTTTTCGCCGATTTTATAGCCGAAACCCCGGACGGTGGCAATCAGCGATTTCTGGTTCGGGAAAGGCAGGTCAATTTTTTGGCGGAGATTGCGGATATAAACCTCAACAGTATTCGGAAGGATGTCGGCATCATAGTTCCAGACGTGGCCAATAATCTGCTCTTTAGTGAGAATCTTCCCGGCGTGGCGCATCAGGTATTCAAGAAGGGAAAATTCTTTGCTGGACAGATTAATGTTTTGCC
The DNA here is from genome assembly GCA_021788195.1 of bacterium. Classification (GTDB taxonomy): domain Bacteria; phylum Patescibacteriota; class Microgenomatia; order JAMCZE01; family JAMCZE01; genus JAJYKY01. The sequence continues at coordinate 11,878 of JAJYKY010000003.1, forward strand.
GGGCGCGTTCGACCTGGTAAGTTTTGGTGTCTAAAGTCAGATCGTTAACTGTCAGGACAGAATCAATCGCGGTTTTCGGCCGGCGGGAAAGGGCCCGGATCCGGGCCAGAAATTCTTCAAAAGAGAACGGTTTGGTCAGGTAATCGTCGGCTCCCGAATCCAGTCCTTGGACTTTGTCCGACGTTTGTCCCCGGGCAGTCAGAATTAGAATCGGCGTGTGGATACCTTTTTTCCGCAGTTCCCGGCAGATCGACAGCCCGTCCATTCCCGGCAGCATCAGGTCTAAAATTAAAAGGTCGTAATCTTCGGTGGAAGCTAAGTCAAAGCCGGCATCACCGGAATAAGCCACATCGACGGCGTAACGCTCCTGTTCCAGGCCTTTTTTGATGGAGTTGGCGATTAGGTGCTCATCTTCGACGACCAGAATTCTCATATCTTGTTGCCAATTATACCCCAATATAGGGAAGTTCCCTGAAAGTAAGCTGAAAAAGCGGCTGGCCGATTTGATACCGGTCTCACAAGATTTTTCCGCATTCTTCCCCATAGAATAGGAAAATGGCCGGCATAATTTTACTGTTGTTGATAATTCTCTGGATCTTAGGCTATCTTTCCGTTCCCGGCTTAACCGTGCCCCGGTTTCCTCTGTTTTATCTTGGCGTTCATCCGGTGACTTTGTGGGATATTCTGGTCTTTATTTTAATTCTCTGGATTGCCGGTATTGCTCCCAGCCCGTTTCGGGAAATTTTTTGGGCGGCGGTCGTCTTGTGGCTTCTGACTGTTGTGGGGATTTTGGTGATCACCGGGTTCCAGACACTTTTGGTATTGGCAGTAATCATCGGGGTGGCAATGTCGCTTCTTCACGGCAGTTTGTGATATACTCCGCCCATGGCAAAAAACGAAAGAGAAATATTTATAGCGCCTTGTCCGGACAAAGACGGGCGGGTGTTTACTCTCGACCTTGATACCAAGGAAGGCATTTGTCTTTGCCCGGCCAATCCGGCCGGCTGTCTAGTTGACGGCCGAAACCACCTGTTAGAACCCCAAACTCTCTTGGGCCCGGTGGCTACCTCTGCAGACGGCGCAACCGCCTAATCACTTTAACCATATTGATCTCTTTTGTCCGACCCGGAGAAACCCGGGACGGTTCTAACCCAATCGGGGTGCGTTAAGAGATCTTTTTGCCAAAAGCCTTCGTCCGTAATTCCGTCCGGCCCGGATAAATCCCCAGAGAGTAGCCCAGAAGCCCCAAGCCACTGATTCTTAGGTTTTCTGCCATCATTCGCTTAGAGAAATAATTTTAAAGAGACGGTATGGGATTTGTAAGGGGAACCTTTTCGGCTTGCATGCGGGGAAGGCGGCTTTATAATCGTTAGTATTCGCAACAATAATAAATATATGCCCACGATGAAATTTCCCTGGCAGCGGATTTATGGTTACGGTTTTGCAGTTTTAGTCAGCCTGATGGTTTTAGTTGTCAAGTACCTTTTAGGTCTGACCTTTGAAGCTCCCTATTTGCTGCTTTTTGTGGCCGTCGTTATCAGCGCGCTTTACGGTGGTTTGGGGCCGAGTTTACTGGCTACCTTTTTGACGGCAGCCTTGGTCAACATTTATTTTATTTTCCCTACCGGTGAACTGATAGTAGACCGGAAGGTGGACATTCAACTGGTGACCTACATCGCCCAGGGGCTTCTGGTCAGTCTGATTGTGGAGTGGCACAGACGGTCGGACAGAAAAAACCGGCTGGCGGAAAAACAATTGTCGTATCTCGGAGCCATCGTCGAGTCCGCCGAAGAGGCAATCTTCAGCAAAGACCTTAACGGAATCGTCACCAGTTGGAACAAGGGAGCAGAACACCTCTATGGTTTTAAAGCAATGGAAATTGTTGGAAAATGTATTAAGGTAACGGTACCGGAGGAAAAAATTGCCGAGTGGGAGGCGATGATGGCCTGTCTGCGACGGGGGCAAAGAACGGATACTCTTGAAACCATCCGGCGCAAGAAAAACGGCGATCTTATTAATGTTTCGCTGACGGTTTCTCTGATCAAAAATTCCCAAGGGAAAACCTTAGGCATATCCAGCATTGCCCGGAACATCACCCGGCGGGTGGAACTGGAAAAAAGGCGGGACGAGTTTCTCGGTCTGGCCAGCCACGAACTGAAAACTCCGATTACGACGATCAAAGCTTACAACCAGGCTTTGCAGAATTTTCCGGAGGTCAGAAACAGCCAGGCGGCCCTGATTTTAAAAAAGGCAGAAGGCCAGATTGACCGGCTGACACGGCTGATTACCGAACTCTTAAATGTCTCCCGGATCGAAGAAGGCAAGTTGGAACTGGTCCCGTCGAAGTTTGATTTCGACAATCTGGTCCGGACGACAGTGGAGGATATTCAGGTTACTACGGCTCAACATAAGATTGTTCTTAGCGGTCGGACAGGGGAAACCTTGCTGGCCGACAGGGAAAGAATCCAGGAAGTTCTGGTTAACCTCCTGACTAACGCGATAAAGTATTCGCCTTACGGCAAAAATGTCCGGGTTAACCTTTCGGCTGCTGACCACCACGTGCAGGTAAATATCCGGGATTACGGGATTGGAATTTCGCAGGGTGACCAGAAAAAAGTTTTTGAGAAATATTACCGCGCGCAAAGCAACAACAATCCTTATCCCGGGTTGGGAATAGGCCTGTATTTAGCCAGGGATATAATTAACCGACACGGCGGAAAAATCGGAGTGAAAAGCCGGAAAGGCCTGGGGTCAAATTTTTATTTTAGTTTGCCGATTTGATTAAACCAAAGATCCTGATTATTGACGATGATCACAGTATTCTGGAGGTGCTGCGGTTTATTCTGGAGCCGGAAGGTTACGACGTGGAGACAACCCCTGATGCCAAAAGACTTTTTGCCCGGAAAGACCACTTTCCGAATTTAATTCTTCTGGACCTGTCACTTTTAGGTGAAAGCGGGGGAAACATTTGCCGGAAATTGAAACAGAATCCGAAGACAAAGAAAATTCCTGTCGTTTTACTCTCTGCTCACTCACCGGAACATTTAAAAGAAGAGGCTAGATCAGCGAAAGCGGACGCCTTTCTGCCTAAACCATTTGACATTGAAATCTTAAAGGCTGTCGTTAAAAAATATTACCAGCCTCCGGTGCTGCCCGGTTCTTAAACCGGATTTGCCGTCTTCTTACAATTCATTAATTGATTTCACAAGCCCCCAACTTAGATTATCCGTATGACAACATTCGGAACAAACCTCGTTCTTTTAATGCTCGCTCTCACTTTAGCCGCGACCGTAGCTTTGGTAAAAAATTTTCCTGCAGCAAAAATTATCCGGCCCCAAATTGTCAGCCCGGTTGAAGTTTACAAGTTTAATCATCAAGATCCCTCGCCGGCACCCTCTAAACCCTCCGGTCCTGCCCCCGATTCCTCTTCTGATTTCCAGTACCCCGGCAGCCGCGTGGTGGAAAAAAGTGCCGGTTCCACCTCGTACGAAAGCCCGGACGACCCCCAGACAATCACCAACTGGTACCGCCGCAAAATAGAAAGTTTGGGGATGCCGGCCACCTCGTTTATTCAAACCAACACGAACGGCAATATTCTTAACAAACTAATAGGCGCTAAAGGAAGCAGTCAGTGGAGTGTGGAAATCACTAAAACCAGCGGGGATCCGGTTGCCAGGATCCGGGTGGTTTCTTCTTAAAACTTAAAATATGAAGCGGAAGCTTCCGATAGGCTTACTTGTTCTACCCCTTGCGGCGGCGGGCCTGGCGGCCGGATGGTATTTTCGCCCCTTCGGCCGGGTCAATAAAACCGTTGCCTCTCCGGTCTTAACTTCCGCTCCCGACCCCGGACTTCTTAAAAAAACCCTGATTAACCGCTGGTTTACTTTTCCGATGCGGGACAATAGCGGTTCGGAAGTTACCCAAATTTCCTACGGGGTGGACTCGGCGGAACTGCGTAACGAAATAATTTTAAACGGCCAGACAGCTACGGCTGCTCCCGGGCGGGTCTTTCTTATTTTTAATATCCGGCTGCGCAACGACTCCAGCCAACCGGTACAGTTGGCTACCGGCGACTACGTTCGGTTAAACACGAATAATGGCCAGGACTGGCTGGCGCCGGAAATTAATAACGATCCGGTTATTGTCCAGGCGATTTCGACCAAACTTACCAGGTTAGGTTTTCCGATTAACCAAACCGCGACTGACTTTAAACTGCAGGTCGGAGAAATCAAGGGCGACAAAACCACTTTTGAGGTAAATTTTTGACCGGGGCCTTCTTTAAAGAATCCTACAGGCTTATACCTATAATTCTTCGTGTAAGAATTGTCCCTTAAAAAATTACATTAGCCCTTGCTTTCCTTCCGCAGATTGTTTTCCTGTTACTTACCTCTTACATTTCTTTCATCTGCCTCTCACTACCGGTCTTTAATGTATTTTGTGAAGTGCTCTTCCGATTTTTGGAAGAAGTTTAAAAGGGAGGGGGGTGAAATAAGATAATGATTAATAAGAGAAAAATTGCGGCGGCCATTTCCACTTTCGCTTTAGCCTTTAATTCCGTCGTTCCCCTTGCCTGGGCCACCACGAACCTGACCGATACCGGTAACGGGGCCGACTCCACAAATATTCTTACGCAAAACGTCAACACCACCACCAGTGTGGTGCAAAGCAATACGGCCAACATTACCAATGATATTTCCGTGAATACGGAATCAGGTGATAACACGGCCAGTAAGAATACCGGCGGCAACACGACAATTAGCACCGGGGATTCGGTGGCTGTGGTTAACTTATTGACGGCGGCCAATGTCAATAAGGCCTTGGTTACCGGTTGTGAAACCTGTAATAGCGGAGACACAAATTTGGCGACCAGCGGAAACGGAGCTGACAGTCAGAACACGACGACCCTGAACTCGGTAAACACGAATTCGGTTTTCCAGAATAATGATGCGACGCTGACCAACAACGTCAACGCGCACTTGGAAAGCGGGGATAACACGGCCAGTAAGAATACCGGCGGTACAGCCGGAGGAAACGTGACTATTATGACTGGCGACTCGCTGGGGCAGGTGAACATTACCAATCGGGCAAACGCGAATTTGGCGCAAATCGGGACAACCGGAGGAACTGCCGGCGGGACGATTAATCTGGCAGATACCGGAAACGGAGCTGACAGTAATAATATTGTCACCCTGAACCATAATCTGACCAATATGATCGTTCAAGGTAATGCGGCCTGGCTTCATAACAACGTGGACATCTATGCCGAGTCGGGAGACAACACGGCCAGTAAGAATACCGGGAATAATACGACGATTGATACCGGGATGTCGAGCGTCACGACTAACGTCGATAACGCGGTGAACTTTAACAGTGCGGCCGTCGATTGCGGTTGTCTGACGAATCTTAACGCCAAGATAGGCGAAAACGGTAGCGATAGCCACAGTACCGTTACCTCAAACCTTACGGGCGGATTGGAACTTTTCCAGGGCGGCGGTGAAGAGAGCGGAAACGCACTTCATCTGACCAATAACCTCAGTCCATTCGCCCAGTCGGGTTCAAACGGGGCCGGGAAAAATACCGGGCCGGTAGTGGATCCCGTTTATGTCGCGACAGGCAATTCCGGAAGTTTAACCAACGTCACAAATCGGGCCAACGAGAATCTGTTCGGCACAACCAGTTTGCCGGGTGGGTTTGATTTGGCTTTCAATTTTGATTTTGGAAGCCTGTTCGGGTTTTAAGGACAAGGAGGCTTGTTCTTGGCGGGGCGTCTTTCCTGCACTTCGGAAGGGCGCCCCAAAGGGCCCGGAAACGAAAGGGGAAAATAATAAATATTGAACCAGCAAAATGAGAAAAGGTTTAAATAAAATTAAACAAACAGCGGTAATCTTTCTGATTACGGTTATGCTATTCGGTCCGGCCAACTGGCCCCGATTTAATCGGGACTGGCTGGTTTTAGCGGAGGACGCCTCACCTTCCGCCACCCCGGTGGCCCCGTCTGCCCCGGCGGCCCCGACTGAACCTTCAACCCCGGCGGCTCCTGCCGCGCCGACAGCTCCGAAAAGCCCGACTTTGTCAGCCCCGCCTCCGGCTACTTTGCCGGCCACCACAACGACGGAAAGTCCGGCAACCGGGACTGCCAATCCGACCGAAAACAGCGCTACGGCCAAGACTCAAACCGATTCCGGACCAACGACAACCGGAACCTCGGCTCAAACACAAACTACAACGGGAACAACCGGATCTTCGGTCCTTTCCCCTGATAGCACGGCTACCGGCGGGGTAATTAACAGCGGCAATGTCGGCAACACCACCGTTAAAACCGGCTCCGGGCTTTCTTCGGGAACGGTAATCACCACGGCCAACAGCAATATGACAAACGAAGCCAGCGGATCGGGGGCCTTATCTAACGGGGCTAATACCGGCAACGGTTCGGAGTCAATAAATACGGCTGGGACTACGAGCACCAATCGTGATAATACCGTCCAAACCAATACGGCCAACGTCCAGACAGGATTAAATTTAGCAACGGTAACGGGAAGCAATATCTCTTCTAAAAATGTCGGCGATACCCAGGTAACTACCGGCGACGCCAACGTTAACGGAACGGTGGTCACGGCGGTGAATACTAATGTTGACGAGGCGGTAGTGGCAACCTTTAATGTAGCCGATAACCACACCGGGGACATTATTCTTGCTCCCCAGTCCGCTTCCTCTGTCTGTCCTTCCGGCTGTGGGGCCGGGTCTGCTGCCGATAGCGGAAACGGGGCGGATTCGACGAATACGGCTTCAGTTTCAGCAATCACTAACCCCAATACCTTTCAGGCCAACACGGCTGACGTTGGGTCGACGCTGATTTTAACGGCTGATTCCGGAAGCAACCAGACGAATAAAAACACCGGCGGCGACAGCACTATCACTACCGGTGACGCTAATGTCTCCGGCAGCGCCGTTAACTTTCTCAACAATAATCTTGCCGGCGGGGTGCTGTACAACGTGGTCAATATTTACGGCAACCTGATCGGCGATATTATCCTGCCTCCTTCGGCGGTGGCGACCGGCTCGGGGCAGACCACCCCGGCCGCGAGCGGGGCAGCCAACATCGGAAACGGAACCGGGAGTCAAAAGACTGCCGGGGTAACTACGGCGGATAACAGCCGGACTTTTCAAGCTAACGCGGCGGATATCGGCAACAATATGGTTCTTTCGGCTAACACCGGGACCAATAATACTTCCGGCAACACGAACGGCGACGCTGCCGTCCAAAGCGGCACCGCCAATGTTCTTGCCAAATCCCTGACGGTAGCTAACACTAATGTGAGCAACGGGACTGTCTGGCTGGTTTTGATAAACGAGGCCGGCCATTGGGTAGGGCAAATTTTAGGAGCTCCGGCCGGAGCGACCAGCGCCGGATCGGAAGGGACAACTTTATCCGTCGCGCCCAACGGCAATGTTTCGGCAACCAATACCGGAAACGGGGCTGACAGTAATAACCTGGCCCAAAATAACAGTCAGACTAACGCCACCGTGTCCCAAAGTAACCTGGCAAAAATTATGAATAAATTGCTTTTGACCGCCAATACGGGCTCTAATATGGCCTCAGATAACACCGGCGGCGATTCGACCATTAAAACCGGAGATGCGACGGTTATCGCCAACATCCTTAATTTTGTTAATAACAATATCTCCGCGGACGGCCGGCTGGTGGTAACGGTGATAAACGTCTTTGGCAGCTGGATCGGGGATTTTGTTCCGCCGGGGCAAACTCCGGACCCAAAACCGGTAGACAACAACCCGGCGGAAAATTCCCAAACGGCAACGACTGATTCTTCAACCGGAACTGAGGTGAGCCAGCCGTCGTCAACTAATTCCCAGCAGTCGGAACAAACTTCCGGCGCGCCGGCTGTTTCTGAAAGCAAGAGCCCGGCTTTCCGGCCGTCTTGGGGAGACGCCCCGATGGTTCCGACTTCAGTTTTGGCTGCGGCTGATTCTGCTGTGGCCCCCGATCTGGGTTTGCTGGTTCCGAAAAACCCGCGCCTGATAACCGTCAATTTGGCCTGGCTCTTAATTATCCTTCCCGGACTGGTCCTTATAGGAATTACTATTCGGCGCCTTCGAGAATCTCATGGCTGAAAAAAGTTCCCGCGAAAGCAGCACCTCCAATGTGTTTTATACTCAGTTAATCGGCAACATTGAGGATGACACGATAAAGAAGGTGATTGAAGATTTAAATATCGCCAATTCCAAAGAGTATGTTAAAGAAGTCCGGTTGACTCTGGTTACCTACGGCGGCGATCTGCTTTACGCTTTTGCCCTTTATGACCATATCCAGGCTTCGGCCAAGCCGGTGGACATAATTGTCGAAGGCGCCTGTATGTCGGCCGGCGTGATGATTCTGCAGGCGGCCCGGAAAAGGATTTCCCGCCCTAACACCGTCTTTATGGTTCACCCGAGCATTACTTCTCTTGAGGAAAAAGCCTATCCGGAATTTATTTCCATTGTCGACCAGTATAAGAAAAATCACGAACTGTTTATCCGTCTTTCGATTGAAAGATCGGGTATGAGCCGGGAAGAATTTGAAAGAATTTACAACCCCCGCAAGTACCTTACTCCGCAGGAAGCCCTGTCTTTCGGCAAACACGGCCTGATTGACGAAATTCTGGAAAAATAGCTTTTCTTTTTCATACCCAACTGCCAATCTTTCTTGATTTTTGTTTGTTATCCTTGTCGGCAGTCTATTTAGAGATGAGGTGAAGAAAAATGGCGGATGAAGATAAAACTACGGGACCTGACGATATGAACAGTCCGGTCAATTTTACTCCCGATGATGATCTGACAGAGGATGTTGATCGCGGCCAGAGCGGGGAAGGGAAAAAGCGCTCCTACCAGAAAGGGTCCGAAAAAAACCGGAACTCAAAGCGGCACGGCAGGTAGTAATCAAGGGATCTAAAAAGAGAGGAGATTGAGCAGGCTGTCGAGGGGGGACTGGGTAACGGAAAGAACCGTTCCGTTTTCAGTAGAGACATCGGTGGTGACCGGTCGGGATACGTCAAACAAGCCGAGGAATTTATAGTTTTTCCGGCCTTGGATTTCATAAGCCAATTGGCCTTCCACCGTAGCTACCTCAATCGGCTGGGAGTTATCGATCACGGTTATAAATTTCTTCCGGATCATGTTTTCCACGGCTTTATCCGGAAGGATGGCGACGGTTTTGGTTCCGGCAGGGGTGGTCACAATCAAGGCGCCGGTGGTAGCATTAATGCTTAAGGGAAAGTGAATATTGGCCCGGATGTTATTCGACTTAATTTCCGTTTCTCCGGAACTGGTGGAGATTTTCAGATTCTCCGTTTCCTGTTCGTATTTCGTTTCTGTAGTTCGTTCCTGAACGGTTTCTTTGTTTCTTTCCCGGTTTTTCTCCTGCTCGTGCAGTTCTTTCGGTTCTGGTTTTTCGGCCTCCCCTACCTGGGTTTGTTGAGAAGTTTCGTCACTGTCTTTAATTGATAGCGGTGGTTCGACAACGCTTGGGGCAACAGTTGTTTTTACCTGGCTTTCGCCCAGGATCTGGTTTTCGGCTGGCGGGAAAATGGTCTTTCTAAGGCTGGTGCCGAGGATAATGGCCGCGGCAGCCATAAGAACGACAATTACTAAAATATGGACAAAGCCGCGTGGTTTGGAAGTCATTAAATCTATCTTAGGGACTATTTTGGGGATTGTCAAGATTCCTTCGGGATTGATTTATGAGGAAAAACGATTTAGGATGAACTTAGATGGGAAGTTTTAACTGGTACAAAGTAGTGGCCTTGCTGGCTGTTTTCGGAATCGGTCTGGCCGTCTATCTGTTTTACGAATATCTGACACCGCCGCACCGGTCGCTCTGCTTTGTTAACTCCACCATTAATTGCGAAGCCTCGACCAAAGGTCCTTTGGCAAACACTTTGGGAATTCCGACCGCTCTGTATGGTCTGGCTGGCTATATTGTCATACTGCTGTCAGCCCTTAAAAAATGGCCGAAGCTGCTTTTGGGAACGGTCACTTTCGGCCTGTTTTTCTGTTTAAGGATCACTTATATCGAGGTCTTTACTCTTCACTCCCTCTGTCCGGTTTGTCTGGCCTGCCAACTGGTAATGCTTACTCTTTTTGGTCTATCTATAAAAATCCTCTACGATGCCAAAAATCCCGCCGCGGTTTAAGCGCTTCCTGAAAATTTTGGGCCCGGGTTTAATTACCGGCGCGGCCGACGATGATCCGTCAGGTATCGGGACCTACAGTTTAGCCGGAGCGCAATTTGGTTACGGTCTTTTGTGGACGGCCTGGCTGACTTTACCTCTAATGGCGGCTGTCCAGGAAATTTGCGGCCGGATCGGTTTGGTAACCGGGGCCGGCCTGGCCCGGGTAATCAAAGACCATTACCCAAGACCGCTTTTGTGGCTGGTGACCGTCCTTCTTATTGCCGCTAACGTCTTTAATATCGGGGCCGACTTATCCGGGATGGCAGCAGCCTTAAGATTGTTGTTCCCCGTCCACGAACTTTTAAGTGCTTTTTTCCTGACGGTGTTTTTAGTGGTTTTGTTAATCCAGCTTCCGTACCGGAAAATTGCCAATGTTTTCAAGTGGCTGACCCTGCCGCTTTTTGCCTATGTCATAACCTTTTTTATCGTAGAGAAAAATTACCAAGGACTTTTGGCGGGAACTTTTCTTCCGGCCCTGTCGCTTTTTACCCGGCCGGCCTACCTTTTGATGTTGGTGGGAGTTTTAGGAACGACGATTTCGCCTTATCTCTTTTTCTGGCAGGCCAGTGAGGAAGTGGAGGAAGAAAAAATCAGCCATAAAATTGTTACTAAACATGAACTGCGCAACGAAGCCGAAGACACTGTTTCCGGAATGGTCCTTTCCAATATCGTAACCTTTTTCATTATCGCCACCACCGGGGCAACCCTTTTTACTGCCGGGCTTACTAATATCAATACGGCCGCCGAGGCGGCGTCGGCTCTTCGCCCACTGGCCGGAAATCTGGCTTTTCTCCTTTTTGCCGTCGGAATTTTCGGGACAGGGGTATTGGCTATCCCGGTTTTAGCCGGTTCGGCCGCTTATGCTGTCGCGGAGACCTTTAGTTTTTCCGAAGGATTAAATAAGCCGTTTCGTCGGGCAAAAGCTTTCTATCTGGTCATAATTCTCTCAACCGCAGTGGGATTTTTGCTTAATCTGGCGGGCCTGAACCCGATCAAATATCTTTTATATTCGGCAGTTCTCAACGGGCTTATCGCCCCGGTTTTGATTGCCGTGATAATCCTTATTGCCAACAACCGAAAAATTATGGGCAGCTATAGAAATAATTTGCCGTCCAATTTTTTAGCCGGGGTAGCTTTTATTCTCATGTTTCTTTCGGCAGTGGCTCTCCTTTTTTCAATGCGGTCGTAACAAAGACCGTCCGGTGATAGCGGCAAGTCCCGTATTGCCGGATAGCTCCCAGATGTTTTTTTGTACCGTAGCCTTTATTGATTTTCCAGTGGTAGCGGCGGAAATCCTTGTGAAGATCACTCATGATTTTATCCCGTTCGACCTTGGCAACATTTCCGGCCAGAATCACTTCCGGGATAGTAGCGTCAGCCGCGACTTGGGAGCGGATTCTTTCTGATTTTCCCTGAACTTTAATTTTTAAATTGCCGTCAACAATATATTTGTCGGCGGTAACCTTTCGGATCAGTCTTTTAAAAATTTCCCGGTTGGCCCAGCCGACCCCGCGGTTATTAATCTGCCGGGCAGAAATTACCTCAAGAGAAACTTCGGCCCCGGTTCTTAAAAGGGCCCGGCAAAGCTTTTCTCTCTGACCGCTTTTTAGAAGTTTACTGTCTTTTAAGGGAGTTTCGCTCAGATGGGCAATCTTGGCCGGAGGAGAAGCGAGGATTACGGCAGCGGCCACTAAGGGCCCGGCCACAGCGCCCCGCCCGGCCTCGTCCAGACCGCAAATACGCTCGGAATTGGCCTTTTTTTGCTTTTTGGTCATGGCGCTAATTATACCGGTTTGCTCTCCCCGGGGGCCGAGATTTGACTTTTATAGGTTCTTTATGGTAATATTAGCGCATTCTCGCGCGAAATCATGCGAGAATTTTTTTATGGCTAAAATTAAGAAATATTTTCTTAAGCAAATTTCCGGCCATGTTTTTTTTCTTCGCCTAAAACTTTCCGTGGTTTCTTCCTGGCTGAAACTTCTGGCCGGGTTTGAGGGTCAGCACCGGAGTCTTCTGGGTGCTTATCTGCAGCGCGCGTCCGTCAGTCAGAAGTTGCGCCGGTTGGTCGGTCTCTTCCTTGTAACCGCTTTTGCCGTGACCGTAACTTTTCCCCGCTGGTCTCTGGGAGCCAACATGGGTGGCACGCTGGGAATTAATACTGTTCCGGCTGCCCCGAGAGTGGATACCTTGACCCGGGTTTCCGCCCGGATCCCGGTGGACACAATTTATATTTCCCGGGGTTTCAGCTGGTATCACAGCGGGATGGATTTGGTGGCTCACTACGGAGCGCCGGTTTATCCGATTATGGACGGGGTAGTGATTGCTACGCCGACGGACTGGTTTGGCTACGGCAAACACGTCATTGTTGATCACGGCGGCGGCTTTACCTCCCTTTACGGCCATTTTTCTAAAATTGATGTTCAGGTCGGTCAACATGTGACCGTCAATACCCAGATCGGGGAAGTGGGAACCACCGGCTTTTCGACCGGTCCGCACGTTCATTTGGAAGTTCGCATCAACAATCAGCCGACCGATCCGTCAGAATACCTGCCGGATACGGAAACGATTGCGCTAAATCCGAAATAAATTTCTTAGTAGTCCATCCCTCCGCCCATGGCGCCGGGCATACCGCCGGGTAAGGCCGGGGGATTTTTCTCGGGAAGATCAGTGACCAGGCAATCCGTGGTTAAGATCATGGCGGCGACGCTGGCCCCGTTTTGGATAGCCGAACGGGTAACTTTTGCCGGATCGATAATTCCCGCGGCGGTCATCGAATCAAACTTTCCAATCAGAGCGTTAAAACCGTAATTTTCCTCTTTTGAAGTTTCAATTTCTTTTAAGACCCAGCCGTCGTCAGCACCGGCATTCTTGGCGATCATTCTAAGAGGCATGGATAGGGCCTCGTAGAGAATTTCCGCTCCGGTTTTTTCGTCGCTTTCTTCCAGTTTCGCGACAATGTCTTTGATCGCCTTTCGGGCATGGATCAGGGCCACACCGCCGCCGGGAACGATACCTTCTTCGATGGCCGCTTTGGTTGCCGCGACCGCGTCAATGACCCGCTCCTTTTTCTCTTTAAGTTCGACTTCCGTCGCCGCTCCGACGTTAATTACGGCTACCCCGCCGGAGAGTTTGGCCAGTCTTTCCTGAAGTTTTTCCTTGTCGTAGTCGGAAGTGCTTTTTTCCATTTCGGCCTTAATTTGCCGGATCCGGGCGTCGATGGCCGCTTTGTTGCCCAGGCCGCCGATAATTCTGGTGTTGTCTTTGTTGGCCCAGACTTTCTTCGCCCGGCCGCAGTCATCAAGGGTGATGTTCTCCAGCTTCCGGCCGGTGTCTTCGGAAACCACCGTTCCGCCGGTAAGAGCGGCGATATCGGCCAGTATGTCTTTTCTCCGGTCGCCGAAGCCCGGGGCCTTGACGGCGACGGCGTTAAACGTGCCTTTAAGTTTGTTAACTACCAGGACGGCTAAAGCTTCGCCTTCAATTTCGTCGGCGATAATGACCAGATTTTTAGAAACCTTAACCAGATTTTCCAAAAATGGCAAAAGTTCGGCAATAGCGGAGATTTTTTTATCGGTAATTAAAATGTAGGGATCTTCAATTTCCGCTTCCATCTTTTCCGGGTTGGTCACAAAATAGGCGGAAGCATAGCCTTTATCAAACTCCATCCCTTCAGTGTATTCGATTTCCATCGCCGTGCCTTTGGACTCTTCGACGGTAACCACCCCGTCTTTGCCGACTTTTTCCAGAGCTTCGGCAATCAAATTGCCGATTTGGGCGTCAGCGGCTGAAATAGTGGCTACCTGGGCAATCTCCTTGCCTTTGACCGGCTTGCTCATTTTCCCGACTTCGGAAACGACGGCGTCGGCGGCGGCTAAAATCCCGTTCTTTAATATCATCGGGTTAGCACCGGCCGTAATGTTTTTCATCCCGGCATTGACGACCGCCTGGGCAATTAAAGTGGCCGTCGTGGTTCCGTCACCGGCCACGTCGTTGGTTTTGCTGGCGGCTTCCTTAACCAACTGCGCACCCATATTTTCAAAAGGATCGGCCAGTTCAATTTCTTTGGCTACAGAGACACCGTCGTGAACAATAGCCGGCGCGCCCCATTTTTTGTCCAAAGCGACGTTTCGCCCTTTGGGACCCAAAGTGGTCACCACGGCCGAGGCCAAAGTATTGACCCCTTTTAATAACGACTGCCGGGCTTCATCGCCGAATTTAAGTTGTTTAGCCATATCAGGAAACTATCGCCATAATATCTTTTTGTTCGACCAATAACCATTCTTCGCTGCCGACTTTAATTTCGTTGCCGCCCCATTTTTTGTAAACGACCTTCTGGCCGACTTTGACCTGCATGGGGATCTTTTTGCCGTCTTCGGTAATCCCGCCCTGGCCAACAGCTTTAACTTCCCCCATCTGGGGTTTTTCTTTAGCAGTATCCGGTAAGACAATTCCGGAAGGCAGAGTGGTTTCTTCAGAGAGCGGTTTGACCAGAACAAAATCAAAAAGCGGCGTGATGTTAGAGCTGTTGTTATTTGCTGTTTTTGCCATAGTTAGCACTCATTAATATCGATTGCGATTTTAAAAAAAATTCCTGCTTCTTGTCAAGAGGTAAATTGAGACTGCTTTAAGAAATCGGAAAAGTCGGAAAAATACGGGTACTCGTGATCGCGGCGCGGTTTGGAAATTACTTTTATTTCCGGATTAATCCCTTCCAAAAGCTGTTTAACGGCCAAAAGATCACCGTGCGGATCGGCTTCGTTTTGAAAAACCAAAAGGTTTTGGGCCGGAAAATAAGAAAGAGCTTCGTAAAGTTTCTCGTCGCTTTCTTCCAAATCATTTAAAGGTAGGCCGCAGAGGATAAGTTTTTTAACGGGGGCGGGTTTCTGGGCTAAAACCGTCATCGCTACGGCAGTCCCGATGGACTTGGCGACGATAGATGTTTCCTGGTCAGCCATCAGCGCGATAATCCGGTCGGCTTCCTTCTGAATCCAGTCGTCTTCTTTTACGCCGGTTTCCCAGCGTTGCCAAAAAATCGGTCGCGGGTGAAGGTCTGGGGAAAGCTTCTTGGCCGAAGCCTCTGCCCACTCCTTGTTATGAACTGATCCGCCGGGAAGAATAAAGGTCACCATCGTTCCTATTATATTATATTTATATTAACCCTGATGGGCGAATTAGATCTTGGAGACGACGACAAAGCCGGTTCCGGTGGCAAAAGCCACGATTAGGCGGAAGAGCTGGAACGGGTTAAAAGTTGCGGCGTACTGGCTAAAAAGCAGACCGGCAAAACCGGTAAAAATGAGGAAACAGAAAACGTGGATGGCCGGAATATTGTCGGGCAAGGTGGAGGTATTGTAAAGAAAAGATAAGGGGAATGTCAATGGGGAGAAAGAGAAATGGTCTCTTGACAAGGGTTAGCACTCATGGTAGATTAGTGCCAATTATGGCGGACTTGAGTGACCGGCAAAACAAAATTCTTCAGTCTCTTATTGAGGAGTATATCGAGACTGCGGCGGCTGTCGGTAGCGAAGTTTTGGAGAAAAAATACAATCTTGGTGTTTCTCCGGCTACGATCCGCAACGAGATGGCCGAACTGACCCGCCTGGGTTATTTCAAACAGCCCCACACTTCCGCCGGCCGGGTCCCGACCCCGATGGCCCTAAAATATTACGTCCGCAACTTGATGAAACCCAAGGATTTGTCGGTGTCCGAAGAGGTCGCCGTCAAGGAAAAGCTCTGGAACTACCGGACAGAATTTAACAAGACTTTAAGCGAAGCGACCCGGGAGCTGGCCCGGCGGACCAAGAGTCTGGCTGTCGCTATGGACAATCAGGACAATGTTTACTACGCGGGGACAGCGAATATTTTAGATATGCCGGAGTTTTACGATATCGACCTGACCAAAACCGTTTTGTCCCTTTTGGACCGGATTGATTATATTAACAAGCTTTTTGCCCGGGGAGTCGGCGACGAAGATATTCATATTTTAATGGGCGACGAGCTGGGGATAGATTATCTGCAGCCCTGTGGTCTGGTTTACGCCCGGTTCGGGGAAGGCAAAAAGTTCAACGGAGCGATCGGAGTGATCGGCCCGTACCGGTTTAACTACCCGGTTTTGATTCCGACAATTCGGTACTTTGGGGGTTTGATTGATGAGTTAGTAGGTAACTGGTAGGAAAATGAAAAAAAGTGACGATAAAAGAGAAGACAAAATTGAGACTGAGGTTGAGGAGCTGAAAACCGAGGTTGAAGATTTGAAAAATAAATACTTAAGATCGTTGGCCGATTACCAGAATCTGGAGCGGCAAACGCAAAACTGGCGGGAGGAATTTGTGAAGTACGCCGGTCAGAATCTGATTGTTCAGCTTTTGGATGTCATTGACGATTTGGAGAAAGCCCGGGACCATTTAAACGATCCGGGGTTAAAAATCATTCTTGACAAATTCTTAAGTGTTTTGAAAAATAGTGGATTGGAGGAGGTTGCGGTTGCCGGCTCGGAGTTTGACCCGAACCTGGCGGAAGTAATCGAGGTCGTTCCCGGAGAGGAAGACCACAAAGTTGTTGAAGTTTTAAGAAAAGGATATAAATTAAACGGGCGGGTTATACGACCGGCCAGAGTAAAAGTCAGTAAAAAAAGTTAAACTAAAAACATATGGCAAAAATTATCGGGATTGATTTAGGAACTACCAACAGCTGCGTGGCCGTTATGGAAGGCGGTTCACCGAAAGTGATTCACTCCGCCGAAGGCCGGAATGTCATTCCGTCGGTGGTCGATCCGATTACCCACGTGGTCGGCGATGTGGCTAAAAGGCAGATGGTTCTCAAACCCCAGGAAACAATCTTTTCCATCAAGCGCTTAATGGGCCGTAAGTTTAGCGAACCTTCGGTCCAGTACGACCTGAAATGGCTGCCCTATACGGTTAAAGCAGGCCGGGACAATATGGCCGTCGTGGAGGTAGCCGGCAAAACTTTTACTCCTCAGGAAATTTCCGCTATGATCCTGCAAAAGATTAAAGCCGATGCCGAAAGCTATCTGGGCAGCAAAGTCACCCAGGCTGTCATTACCGTCCCGGCGTACTTTGACGATTCCCAAAGGCAAGCGACTAAACAGGCCGGGGAAATTGCCGGGCTGGAAGTTTTACGGATTATTAACGAACCGACGGCCGCAGCTTTAGCTTACGGTCTGGACAAGAAAAACGCCCATACTATTGCCGTTTACGATTTAGGCGGCGGGACATTTGATATCTCTATTCTGGAACTGGGCGAAGGCGTTTATCAGGTCAAATCCACTAACGGCGACACCCATTTAGGCGGCGACGATTTTGACAAAAAGATTTTAGATTACCTTGCCGACGAGTTTAAAAAAGAACACGGCGTCGATTTGCGCAAAGACCCGCAGGCCCTGCAACGGCTTCGTGAGGCGGCGGAAAAAGCCAAGATCGAACTTTCCAGCGCGACCGAAGCGGAGATTAACCAGCCGTTTATTACCCAGGGCAAAGAAGGGCCTCTTCATTTGACGATGAAGTTGACCCGGGCCAAACTGGAACAGATTGTCGGCGACCTGATCGAGAAAACGATCGACCCGGTTAAAAAAGCTCTCTCCGATGCGAAACTGACCGTCAAAGACATTGATGAGATTGTGATGGTTGGCGGGATGACCCGGATGCCGAAAGTCGTCGAAACGGTGACCAACTTTTTCGGCAAGGAACCGAACCGGAGCGTGAACCCGGACGAAGTGGTGGCCGTCGGAGCGGCGGTCCAGGGCGGGGTTTTAGGCGGCGAGGTCCGGGATGTCCTGCTTTTAGATGTCACTCCTCTGACCTTGGGAATCGAAACTTTGGGCAGCGTTTCTACTCCCCTTATTTCCCGCAACGCGACTATCCCGACAAGTAAGTCACAGGTTTTTTCAACGGCGGCGGATAACCAGACGCAGGTAGAAATTAACGTTCTGCAGGGTGAACGGCCGATGGCGGCTGACAATAAATCCCTGGGCCGGTTTATCCTCGACGGAATTCCCCCGGCGCCGCGCGGCATGCCTCAAGTGGAAGTGACTTTTGATATCGACGCAAACGGGATTTTAAATGTCAAAGCCAAAGACAAGGCGACCGGCCGGGAACAAAGCATTAAGATTACCGGTTCGACGGGGCTCTCCAAGGACGAAGTAGAGAAGATGACCCGGGAGGCGGAAGCTCATGCTGCCGAAGATTCGGCTAAAAAAGAACTGGTGGATGCCAAAAACGTCGCGGATTCCCTGATTTTTACGGCGGAAAAATCCTTAAAGGATGCCGGCGACAAGGTACCGGCTGACGTCAAAAAGAGCGTGGAAGACAAGATCGCGGCTCTGCGGGAAACGGCTAAAGGGGATGACAAAGCGAATATTGAAGCCAAGACTAAAGAACTTTCCGACGAACTTTCGAAAATTGGCCAGGCGATGTACGGCGGCAGCCAGGGGCAACCCGGGGGAGCTCCGGGTGGAGCGCCGGGTGGTGAAGGTCAACCGGGGGGACAGCCGGGCCAGGCTCCCGGCGGCGAGGATCACGGAGAGGAACCGGTGGAAGGCGAAGTGGTGTCGTAAGTTTTTAATTTTAACCCCGATAAAACGGGGTCAATTCTCAATTGGCGGAAAGGATTCCGCCATTTTTAGTAATTTAAGGGGTACTATATAATATAATAAGAGCTTCATATGGCGGCAAACAAAGATTATTACGAAATTTTGGGGGTCGGGAAAAAAGCGACGGATGCGGAAATTAAGGCGGCGTACCGAAAAAAAGCTTTGGAGTGGCATCCGGACCGGAACAAAAGCCCCCAGGCGGCGGAAAAATTCAAGGAAGTCAATCAGGCCTACGAGGTTTTGTCCAATGGTGAAAAACGGGCGGCTTACGACCAGTTTGGCAGCGCCGCTTTTGAGCAGGGCGGTCCGGGCGGTTTCGGCGGCGGGCAGCAGGGACCGTTTGGCGGTGGGAGCTACCAGCAGGGACCGTTTAGCTACACTTACCGGACTTATGGTGCCGGCGGGGAAAACCCGTTTGAGGGCTTCGGCGGTTTTTCCGATCCCTTCGAGATATTTGAGCAGTTTTTTGGCGGCGGTTTTACTGGTGGCCGACAGGGGCGGGCCCGGCGCAAGACTTATGCCATCAGCATAAGTTTTATGGAAGCGGTTCGGGGAATGGAGAAAACGGTTGATGTCGAAGGCAAGCAGATGAAAATCAAAATTCCCGCCGGAGTGGACGAAGGGATGCGGGTCCGGTTCGGGGATTTTGACGTGATCGTTTCGGTCACGCCGGATAAAACTTTCCAGCGCGAGGGGGCCAATCTTATCGTTGACCAGGAAGTGGATTTTGTGACGGCCACTTTAGGTGGGACCATGGAAGTCCCCACCCTGGAAGGAACCGTCCCATTGAAAGTTCCGGCCGGGACCCAGCCGGGAACGGTCGTTCGCCTTCGCGGCCGGGGAGTAAAAATCCCCCAGTCCAACCAGTCCGGCGACGAATACATCCGGGTAAAAATTAAAATTCCCAGCCGGCTGACCTCGGAGCAAAAACAACTTCTGGAAGAGTTCCGCCGCTCCCAGACGGGCAAAAAATCCGGCTGGTTTTAAGCTGCTTTTTGCCTTCACGAAAATTTATCCTTTTTGAATTATTACCCGTAAATTCCGGCTCGTCCTTGACCCGCCGGAGTTCTTAGTGTTACAATTAATGAGGATAAAGTTTGGGTGGGATAAATCCCGCCTTTTTTATTAACGATTATGCCGGCAGTTGTCCGTAGTGAATTTGCTTTAGCTTTAAACCAGGTTTGCTCTGAACGGGGCCTGGACCCGGAAGTGGTTTTGGAGACCATCCGTCAGGCGATTCTTATGGCTTACCGCAAGGACCGGTTACTCACTATCGGGGAATCGGTCGAGGTGACTAATTTCCTGGCCGAACTGGACCCGGCGACGGGCGAAGCCCAGATTTTTGAAAGACTTGAAGACGGCAGCAAAGGTAAGGATGTTACTCCTCCGGGTTTTGGCCGGATTGCTGCCCAGACAGCCAAACAGGTGATTATTCAGCGGATCCGTGAAGCCGAAAAGAAAGCCATTATCTCCGATTTTACGACCCGGGTCGGGACCATTACCAACGGGATGATTCTCCGGTTTGACGGCCCGAATATTATTGTCGACATTAACAAAGCCGAAGCGGTGATGCCGCCGGCCGAGCAGGTGGCCAATGAGCGTTATTACGCCAACCAACGGCTGACCTTTTACATTGAAGGTATTCGGGAAAGCGCCAAAGGCAGCGAGGTAGTGGTCTCCCGTTCCAATGTCGGGCTGGTTACCGGGCTGTTTAGACGGGAAGTCCCGGAAATTCAAAATAACGCCGTGGAAATTAAGCTGATTGCCCGGGAAGCCGGCGGCCGGACAAAATTAGCTGTGGCCTCGACCCAATCCGGGGTCGATCCGGTCGGAGCCTGCGTCGGCCAAAAGGGTGTCCGGGTCCAGGCAGTGATTAACGAACTGGGCGGCTCGGAAAAAGTGGATATTATCCAATACAGCGATGATGCGACCCTTCTTATTTCCCAGGCTTTGGCGCCAGCTAAAGATATTACCGTGACCTTAAACGAAGAAACCAGGGAAGCGGTGGCGGTTGTTCCTGACGACCAACTAAGCCTGGCAATCGGCCGGGACGGACAAAATGTCCGGTTAGCGGTCAAGTTAACCGGGTGGAAAATTGATATCCGGGGGAAAACTCAGGCGGTTGAAACTCCGGCCCCGGAAGTTACGCAACCGACTTCGGAAAAAACAGAAGAAACCAAAGAAGAAAAACCTAAACGTAAGAGCGCGAAAAAGGCGACGAAAAATGAAACCGAGTAGCGCTTTCCGATCTTTATGGAAATACAAAAAACAGCGATCCAGCCTGAAAGTAATATCGCGGCCGAAAGGCCGCCGGTCGTTGTAGTTTTAGGCCACGTTGACCACGGAAAAACCACCCTTCTGGATGCGATTCGCCAAACCGATGTAGCTTCCCGAGAATACGGCGGGATTACCCAAAGTATCGGGGCCTACCAGATTTCTCTTCCGGATAAAAAAAAGATTACGTTTATTGATACTCCCGGCCACGAAGCTTTCACGAAAATGCGCAGCCGGGGAGCCGGGGTAGCCGATATTGCCGTTCTGGTGGTGGCTGCCAACGATTCGGTCATGCCGCAGACGGCCGAGTCGATAAAAATTATTCAGGCAGCTAAAATTCCTTATGTTGTCGCCATAAATAAAATTGACCTTCCGGAGGCCAATATCGATAAGGTGATTCAGGATTTGCTGCGGTACAACGTGCTTCTCGAAAATTACGGCGGCGATGTTCCTTTCCTGAAAATCTCCGCCAGGAAAAAAGACGGCCTCAAAGAACTTCTGGATTTAATCGAATTATTAGCGGAAGTAAGCGGAGTGACGGGAGAAGAAGCAGATCCGTTGGATGCGACGGTTATTGAAGCGAAACTGGACAAAAACCGCGGTCCGGTAGCTACGGTAGTAGTCCGCAACGGCAGCCTTTCCACCGGTCAGGAAATCTATATTGACGGGACCAAAAGCAAAATCCGGGCCCTTATTGATTTTCAGGGCAAGCCGATGGCAAAAGCCGGCCCGGGTACCCCGGCGGAAATTTTAGGTTTGAAGGAAGTCCCGGCGGTCGGATCGACCGTCAGCCGGACCGCTACTCCGGTAAAAACTCCTAAGACTGCCAGCCAAACTTTAGCTTCGGGAGGAGAGCTGAAACTGATTCTTAAGGGCGACAACGCCGGTTCTTTGGAAGCCATAACGGCGGTTCTTCCGGACAATGTCCATCTCATCGATCTCGGATCCGGGGAGATTACCGAAGCCGATATTTTATTGGCGAAATCTACCGGAGCCATAGTTCTGGGTTTTAATATTAAGGCCGGTCCCAGCGCCCTGAAGCTGGCGGAGACGGAGAGAGTTTTGGTCCGGACTTACAAAATTATTTATGAGCTTCTGGATGAAGTCCGTGATGCGGCCAGGGGAGTTTTGGAGCCGGAGCCGGAAGAGATCTTAGGCCGGGCCCAGATTTTAGCCAGTTTTCCGTACGAAAAAATGCTGGTTGCCGGCAGCCGCATTTTGGAAGGGCGACTGGCCCGGGGCGACACGGTCAAGATTTTGCGCCACGGAGCCGGAGGTGAAGAAACGGTCGGGCAAAGCCGGATTAAATCCCTGCGCGTCGGCAAAGATGATATCAATAAAGTGGAGGCCGGAAAGGAATGCGGGGTCCTTTTGGAGCCGCAAATTGACTTCCGGCCGGGTGATGTGATAGCATCCCATAAAATTTAAGCTATGACCGCTCAGGATCTGCAACAAATTCAAAGTATAGTCACCGGGGCTAAAAGGGTTCTGGTGATTACTCACAAAAATCCTTCCTTTGACACTATGGCTTCGGCCCTTTCTTTATATTTGGCCTCGATTAGATCGGGGAAGGATGCCGTTGTCGCCATGGAATCCGAACCACTGGTCGAAATTGCTGACCTGGTCGGAATCAATAAAGTCCAGACACAACTGGGCGGCAGTAATATAGTCGTGACCTTAAGTAACTACAATACCGGCGAGGTGGAACGAGTTTCGGCAACCGAAGATCTGGAAGGCGGAAAATTTAACGTGACGCTGGTCCCGAAAAGCGGGGTAGTTTTGGACGCGAAAAACGTCTCCCTGTCTTCTTCCGGCGGCAGTTTTGATTTAATTTACACCGTTGAAGTGACGGCGCCGGAGAATTTAGGGAAGCTTTACGACCCGAATCTTTTTAGCGGGACCCAGGTTATTAATATTGACAACCACGACGAAAACAAAGATTACGGCCGGTATAATTTAGTTGAGCCGGACGCGGCGTCCGTTTCAGAAATTACCACCTTTTTCCTGCGGGCAATCGGGATTCAGATGGACGAAGACATTGCCGGCAATTTGTCCCGGGGTCTGCGGGCGGCCACCAATAATTTTACCTCCGAAAAAATCAATCCGGCGACTTTCGAAGCGGCCGCTATCTGCCTGCGGGTCAAACAGAAACCACAGCCGCAAGTCCCGAAACCAAAAACCGACCAGCAACCGGAACAGTCAGAACAACCGCAACAGAGTATGCCCCAAAACAACCAGACCCAGAGTCCGGTCAAGGATGAGGTCCCGGCCGACTGGATCGGGCCGAAAATCTACCGCGGCGGGGGAAACGTTTAGCCTCTTTCAAAAAATAAGGAATCGAAGTATAATAACAACCGTTATTTATGGCATTGCAATCTGACGCAAAGAAAAAGGTCATCGAACAGTTTTCCCAGGGCAAAGGGGATACCGGCAGCCCTGAGGTTCAGGTAGCCTTACTTTCCGAACGGATCAAGAACCTGACTGACCATTTGAAAAAGCACCCGCACGACGTCCATTCCCGCCGGGGACTTTTGACTATTGTGTCCAAGCGTCGAAGACTGTTAAACTACCTGCAGAAAAAAGCCGGAGAGAGATACCAGAAATTAGTGGCCGATTTAGGATTGGCCAAATAAACCTCGAAGGATTGTGGGAGAAAGAAAAATTTTTCCTCGTTGGCGATCCTCGATAGAAATTTAAATGGCAAAGAAAACGATTAAAAAAGAAATTGAGATTGCCGGGCGAACCCTGACTCTCGAAATCAATAAGATGGCCTTTCAGGCCAATGCTTCCGTTATCGCCCGCTATGGGGATACCGAAGTTTTAGCTACGGTTGTTTCGGCCGGAGCCAAGCCGGGCCAGGGGTTTTTCCCGTTAACAGTCGATTTTGTTGAACGGCTTTACGCCGGCGGGATTATCAAAGGCTCGCGCTGGGTCAAACGGGAAGGCCGGCCGACCGACGAAGCGATCCTGACCGGGCGTTTAATCGACCGCTCCATCCGGCCGCTTTTCCCCAAGGACTTTATGGATGAAGTCCAGGTAACAGTGACGCTTCTTTCGACTGACGGCCAAAACGACTACGATGTTTTGTCCATTATTGCCGCTTCGGCTGTCTTGCATGTTTCCAACATTCCCTGGAAAGGTCCGGTCGGGGCGGTCCGGGTCGGCTACGTTCGTCCGACTACCGGCGAAGAGAGCCTGGTGGCTAATCCTTTGGTTTCCGAAATGGAATTTTCCGATCTGGATTTAGTGGTTTCCGGAATTACCGATGGCATCATTATGGTCGAAGCCGGAGCCAAGCAGCTGCCGGAAGACAAGATGACCCAAGGAGCCGGTTTTGCTTTTGAGGAGATTAAAAAAATTATCAAGGCTTTGGACGAACTGCGTGAAGAGGTCGGCCAGGAAAAGTATCCGTATGAAGGTAAAGCGATCAACAAGGATCTTTTGGCGCAAATCGAAAAAGACCATTGGAAAGACCTTGAACCCCTGGTTTTTACCGGTGATCCGATGTCCAAACCCAAGACTCACCTGATTGACGAATCGAAAGCGGCTTTCATGGAAGAATACGCTGACAATAAGGATAAAGGCCAGATTTCGGAACTGGTAGAGCAAATTATCAAAAAGCATGTCCGGGAAGCGATCTTAAAAAAGAAGGCCCGGACTGACGGCCGCAAACCGACTGAAGTCCGGCCGATTTCGGCTGAGGTAGGGATTTTGCCGCGGACCCACGGGTCGGCGCTTTTTCAGCGGGGCTTAACCCAGATTCTTTCCGTCGCCACTTTAGCCGGGCCGTCTTTGGAACAATGGATTGAAACAGCCGAAGGGACGGAAGAAAAACGCTATTTGCACCACTACAGTGATCCGCCGTACGCCGTCGGCGAAACCGGCCGGATCGGGACTCCCGGGCGCCGGGAAATCGGTCACGGGGCCTTAGCGGAACGGGCGTTGCGGGCAGTTATTCCGTCCCAGGAAACTTTCCCTTACACCATCCGGGTAGTGTCCGAAGTCTTGTCCAGCAACGGTTCGACTTCCATGGGTTCAACCTGTGGTTCCACTTTGTCTTTAATGGATGCCGGAGTTCCGATTCTGGCTCCGGTTTCGGGAGTAGCGATGGGGATAATTGCCGACAGCGCCAAAGATTACCTTATCTTAACCGACATTGCTGCCTTTGAGGATTTTTACGGCAACATGGATTTCAAAGTGGCCGGAACCGAAAAAGGAATTACCGCTCTCCAATTGGACGTGAAGTTGAACGAAGATTTTCGGGGGCTGACGGTGGAAATGATCGAAAAGATTTTTACCCAGGCGCGGGATGGCCGGATGTTTATTCTCGAAAAAATGCTGGCCGTAATTCCGGAAAGCCGGAAGAAAGTCAGCCAGTACGCGCCGAAAGTCGTGACGCTAAAGATCCCGACGGAAAAGATCGGCGAGGTTATCGGCCCGGGCGGCCGGAATATCAGAAACATTATTGCCATGACGACGGCTTCGGTCGATATTGAAGACGACGGAACGGTAACGATTACATCGGTTGATGCTGAAGCCGTCCAGAAAGCCTCGGACTGGATAACCGGGATGACCCGGGAAATTCAGGTCGGAGAGGAATTTGAGGGCGAAGTAAAAAGGATTTTGCCGTTCGGGGCGTTTGTGGAATTCTTACCGGGTAAGGAAGGCATGGTTCACGTTTCCAAAATGTCGCCGAAGTATATCGCCAATCCGGAAGAAGTGGTTAAGATCGGCGATAAAGTCAAAGTCAAGGTAACAGAGATTGACGATATGGGCCGGATAAATC
>JAJYKY010000030.1 GCA_021788195.1 bacterium
GATCATTCATAAAGTTTTCCGCCGTGATGTAAAGAATCTGAAACTCCGGGTGAAGGTGAAACAGCTCGTTGCCGACCGCCTGCATCATGTGGGTCTTCCCGACTCCGACCCCGCCGTAAATAAAAAACGGGTTGTACTCCTTGCCGGGATTTTTACTGATGGTTACGGCGGCGGCGTGGGCAAAGTTATTGCTGGCACCCACGATCAAATTGGCAAAGGTGTACCGGGGGTTAAGCCGGGTCCGGGGGTAATGGTCATTTTGAAAAACGGCCGGAGTTGTGGCCGTTGGTGAAGTTTTTGTTTCCGGGGTGTCAAACAGCGGACCCGGAGAAACGCTGGGTATCGCCGGGGCCACTTCAAAAAGCAGAGAAACCTTGTCTTTGGTCTGCCTTTCTAAAGCTTTTTGAATGATGGTGTAATATCTTTTATCGACAGTTTCCTTGGCAATTGCCGTCGCCAGAGTGATTTTGGCCACCCCGTCTTTTAATTCCGAAAGGCGGCTGTTGGCAAAGTTGATTTTAGTGGTGTTTTTTCCAAGGTCAATTTCAATATCGGAGAGTGTGTTTTTCCAGATTAAGTTTAAATCAGCGACTCTGTCCATACGCCCGTAGTGTATTAGTTATCCACAAGAATTCAAGAGGGAAAAGAGTTGAGAGAACAGACGATCGGCAGTCATCAGATCTTCGTCTGGTGTCCGTCCGGTATGTCTAAGTCTTGTTATCCTTGGAAATTTTAGATAAAATATGAATGTTATGCCGAAAAGAGTTTGGCAGCCTAAAAAGCTGAAAAGACAGAAAAAACACGGTTTCCGGAAACGAATGGAAACCGCCGGTGGCCGGAAAGTCTTAAAAAGACGGGTCCTTAAAGGACGGAAACGGTTAGTGACCGTTTAGTTCTTATGCTCTCCCGAAAAAAATTACTGCCCCTACGAAAAGAGTTCAGGCGGATTAAAAAGACCGGTAAACTTTACGACTCCCTCTCTTTTGGTTTTCTCCTTTCCTATCACGAAGGCGAGATTCCCGAGTCGGCTCAAGTGGCGTTTGTGGTCAGCAAAAAAATTGATAAACGTTCGGTTGTCCGTCATGAGGTCAAACGAAAACTGGCCGACGCTGTCAGGGAATTTCTTGGGCAACTGCCCAAAAGCGCCCAGATCGTTTTTCTGGCGAAACAGAAAGCCATTAATAGTTCTCCCGAAGACCTGCGGGCGGAAATTGCCCTGGTTTTGGACCGGGCCAAATTAATTAAAAAATGAAATCCTGTGCAAAGAATTATTCTCTGGTTACTCCGGTTTTATAAAAAATATCTGCCGATTGGTTTGTTTTCTTCCTGCCGCTACTCCCCCACCTGCAGTGAGTACGCATACCTCGCTGTTAAGAAATATGGTACAATTCGGGGGCTTGCTTTAGGCCTTGGTCGCATACTTCGGTGTCACCCCTGGTCCGAAGGCGGGTATGATCCGGTACCATGACTAACTTATTTTTGCAACTTATCTTGTGGATTTACCGTACTGTCGGATTCCAGAATCTGGGGGTGGCGATTATTGAAATCGCCATCTTAACCCGGCTGATTTTTTATCCGTTTATTAAACAGCAAACTCACTACTCTAAAAAGATGGCGGAACTGCAGCCCCACCTTAACGCGCTTAAAGAAAAACATAAAGGCAACCAACAGGCATACGCAGCGGCCCAAATGGAACTCTTTAAAGAGAACGGGGTTAATCCTGCAGCAGGCTGTTTACCTTCAATCGTTCAAATCGTGGTTTTGTTCGGACTTTTAGGTGCTCTTAATAGTATTTTAAGAATGAGTAATATTAATTTGAATTTCGGAATCTGGAATATGGCTAAACCGGACACCTTTTTCTTAACCGGCCTCTCTTTTCCTCTGCCGGGAATCCTGGTTATTCTGGCGGCGCTAACCCAGTTTGTCCAGACTAAAATGATGATGCCGGCAGCCCCGAAAATTCACAAAGAGGATAAACCGGCGGAGAAGGAAGAAAAGGCGGACTTTATGAGCGAGTTTGCCGAAGCCCAATCCTCCATGATTTGGATGTTTCCCTTAATGTTTCTTTTTTTGGGAACCCGGTGGCCTTCGGGTCTGGCTCTTTACTGGTCGGTCAGCTCTCTCCTTATGATTATTCAGCAGTACCAAATCG
The DNA here is from genome assembly GCA_021788195.1 of bacterium. Taxonomy (GTDB): domain Bacteria; phylum Patescibacteriota; class Microgenomatia; order JAMCZE01; family JAMCZE01; genus JAJYKY01. The sequence goes on from JAJYKY010000030.1 coordinate 2,153, forward strand.
CGGGACTTGGCGGATTGGAACAATATGTTGTAAAATTGAAAAAGTATGGCCGCTAAACTTAAAACTGACAAAACTATTAAAACTGTTGCCGAGGATTTATTAAAAGTTTTACAAATAGAAGGATCAATAGAAGCAACCGAGCTGGAAGATGCGACTTACCGGGTAGATATTGAAACTCCGGAGTCCGGACTGCTGATTGGTTTTCATGGGGACACCTTAGCCTCTTTTCAATTGATTCTCTCTTTAATGGTACATAAGAAACTGGACGAGTGGGTAAGAATTACTGTCGAGGTCGGCGACTACCGGGCAAAGCGCGAAGTCCAGTTAAGAAACATGGCTGAAAGTTACGCGGCTCGGGTAAAAGCCACCGGTGAGCCCCAGACTCTCCCCTACCTCTCGGCGGCTGACCGGCGGATTATCCATCTTTATTTTCAGGATGACAAAGAATTGGAGTCGGAATCGGTCGGCGAAGGCGAAAACCGCCGGATTACGATCAAACCCCGGGCCAGCTGATTTTTCCCCTCCTTTCAACAAACCAACTTCCCGTAATTTGTAGTACTATTTGCCTAATGACCCGGGCAGAAAAAATCCGGCGGTTAATTTTTTATCTTCTCATCTTGTTTCTCCCGACCCAGTTGGGAAAACATTTTTGGCCGGATTTTGCTTTTATCAACGGATTACGGATCGATTACCTCTCACCCACTTTGTATTTTACCGATCTATTAATCGGCGGACTTCTGGTCTTAGAAATAACAGACGGGTACCTGGCGAAGATCAGACGGGACCAAGAAGTTTTTAGACATCTCTGCCGACAGGCAATCGTCTGGCAAGTATCTGTCAAATATCTATTATGTCTCTTGTTTGTCTGTTATGTCTGTCTTAATATTTTCTTTTCTCTTTCCCCGCTGGTTTCTGTTTACAAATGGGCCAGGATTTTAGAAATAGTTTTTTTAGCTTTTTGGGTGGCCCGGCATCTGGATAAAAAAATGTTCACGACGGTTTCCGGAATCCTGTTTTTGGACGGGATCGGAGAAGCGGTTTTGGCCCTGGTCCAGTTTTATAACCAACGGTCCCTTGGTGGACCTCTCTATTTTTTAGGCGAACGGGCTTTTAGCGGCAGTACCCCGGGAATTGCCAACGCTGAGGTTTCTGGTCAACTTTTCCTTCGGGCTTACGGGACTTTTTCCCACCCCAATGTTTTAGCCGCCTTTTTAGTTTTTACCCTGCCGTTTGCTTTTTATTTTTTACAAAATCGGCGTCAGGAGAAAAAACGGCTGGTGGTTGGTCTTGGGGGAGTGGCTCTTGTTTTTCTTGGGCTTCTTTCCACAGTTTCACGTTCCGGATTGATTGCCGGAGTATTTCTGATACCGGCAATCTCTTTAGGCATCTTTTGGGGAAAGTGTAAGGGGATGCAAAGAGCGTTTTTGGGAATTACTCCGGGTCTCTTTGCGGTTGTAATTACCGGTTTGATTCTTATCTTCGGGTTTCGGGGCGCAGAAAATACTGAGTCTTTCGGCTTTCGGGAACAGACAGCTTTTTTAGCCGTGAAGAATTTTTTAGCCACGCCGTTTTTGGGTCGGGGACTAGGAACGGCTCCGGTAATTACCGCCCGGGCGGGAATCAAGGCCACTAATTTTGCCCTGTCTTTTCAGCCGGTTCACAATGCTTATCTTCTCCTTTTAGAGGAAGCGGGAATTATTGGGTGGGGGATAATGATAGTAATTTTATGGGAAAGCTGGAAAAAAATTAAAAAAAATATTTCCTTAACCTTCCTGTTTCTGACAATTTTACTTCTAGGGCTTATTGATCATTATTGGTTAACCTCCCAGCAGGGGAGTCTTTTAATTGCCGTCTTTTTTGGACTCGCCTGGTCGCGGGCGGTTCAGGTATAATTGAACCGTGACACTATCCACCCAAATTGTCTGGAACACGATAGCCCAGGTATTGGGGAAGTCCTTTTCTACCGTTCTTGGGGTCGTGATTACCATTCTTTTGACCCGTTATCTTGGGCCGGCCGGTTACGGTACCTTGACCTTCGTTTTAGTGTTTGTCACCATGTTCGGGACCCTGGCTGACTGGGGTTTGACCTTAATTACCATCCGGGAAGCGGCAAGAAACGCCAAGGAAGCCGCGGAGATTGTCGGCAATGTTTTGGTTATCCGGCTGGTTTTGGCTTTTTTAGCCGCCCTGGTGGCGGTTATCGCCATTAATTTTCTCCCTTATAGCCCGGACATCCGCTTTTTAACCGGTGTCGGGGCAGTAATGCTCATTGCCCTTTCAATTAAAACTTCCTTTCAGATTATTTTTAATGTCAAGCTAAAGATGCAAAACTGGGCCGTTTCCGAAATTGCCGCCAATGGCCTGACCCTGCTTTTGGTTTTGGGAATTATTTTTCAGAAGGGGAGTTTGCTCCAGGTAATTTTAGCCTACCTGGCCGGAAACACTCTGGCGGCAATCGTGGCCGGGTTTTTAGCCTTCCGGTTAATTCCCTTAAGATTTTCCCTCGTTAAAAAATCCACCCGCTTTCTGCTTTTGGAAGCCTTACCCATGGGTTCGATTCTGGTTTTGTTTACCGTTTACAACCGTATTGACACGGTTATTTTGTCGTTAGATAAAGGGAATACCGCCGTCGGGCTATACGGCGCCGCCTACCGGATTTACGAGGTCCTGGTTTTGGGGGCCGCCTACTTTGCCAATTCGATTCTGCCTTTAATTTCCCTTTTAGCCCGGGAGGACCGGGAAAAAATGAAACTGATATTCCGCCAGGCTTTTGTGGTCTTATTTTTAATGGGGGCTGGAGTGGCGGTGGTGAATTTTCTTTTTGCTCCGATCTGGATCGCAATTTTGGCCGGGCCGGCCTTTGCCGGGTCCGTGACCGCCCTGCGGATCTTGTCGCTGGCTTTGATTGTCTCGTATTTTAACCATCTGAACGGCTACACATTAATTGCCCTTGGGCGGCAGTGGTATTCATTTTATATTGGCATCGTGGCTTTGGTTATCAACGTCGCCTTAAATATGATTTTTATTCCGATTTTTTCCTACAACGCCGCCGCTTTTATTACCTTTCTTACCGAGGGAATTGTAGTCTTGTTAAGCCTGGTTCTAATCCGGCGAATTTTAGGCGTCCGGCCAAAATTAGGTGACGTTTTTCCGGTTACCCGGGATTTAATTTTAAAGAAAGGGCAGATTTTTAATGTGGCTTAAAATTTTTTGCGATGGGGGAGCTCGCGGCAACCCCGGCCCGGCTGCCAGTGCGTTTGTGGTTTATAACGAAGCCGGGGAAATTGTGGGAAAAAAGGGTAAGTATCTAGGGGAAACGACCAACAATGTGGCCGAATATCGGGCGGTTTTAGAGGCGCTGACTTATCTGAGGGAAAATTTTCCGGAAAACCGGGAATTGGTCCGGTTTTTTCTGGACTCCCAACTGGTTGTCAACCAGTTGTCAGGTCTGTGGAAAATTAAGGATAACACGCTTCGGGAATTGGTTTTCCGGGTGCACGAATTGGAAAACGGCTTGGCGATAAACTACTCTTATGTTCCGCGGGAAAAAAACCAGGCGGCCGACGCCCTGGTTAACACCACCTTAGATGAGCACTTGAATTAGTTTTTGGGTTTTACTCCGTTGCGAACTTTCGACTTTTAATTCATAATTAGAGGCGTGGACCTGCCCAAAGTTGTTGCAAAACCCGAAGAGAAACTGGATTTACCCGTGGTGGTAGTTGCCGGGGGTGCGGGCTTTATCGGCAGCTTCTTATGCGGCGAACTTTTGACAAAAAATCTGCGGGTAATCTGCGTAGATAGCCTCAAGACCGGGCGACGGGAAAATATTGCCCTTTTTTTTTCTTTACCGGGCTTCCAATTTATTGAGCATGACATTACCCAGAACCTGCCACCGGATATTCCCCCGGCCGAATATATTTTTGACCTGACCGGTACGGGAGACAAAAAGAATCTTTCGGACTTTGCGGACCGTTTTGGGGCCAAACTGGTAGTGACCGCGGCTCTCGGGCAGAATTTCAGTCACCTGCCGTCCTCAGCGGTTGTGGTTCGACTGGCGGATATTTTTGGGCCGGGAATGCGCTTTAATGACGGGCAGATTTTATCCCGGCTGGCCGGGGAAATCTTAGAGGGGGACAAGGTCCGGCTGCCGGGTGATGGCTTAGTCGAGCTGAGGCCGACCTTTATCAGTGATGCCGTAGCGGCACTTTTAAAAGCGATGTTCCGGCCTGATACCAACGGGAAGACTTTCACCGTGGTGAATCCGATCGGGGTAACGGCTTTGTTCTTTGTTCATAAATTCCAGGAACTTTTCCCGGTCGGGAAACAATTGAATTTTACCGACCTTCGGGAAACAAATGCTCCGACGGATATTTCCTGGGAGGCCAGCCGGACAAAAGATGAGTTGGGTTGGCAACCGGAAGTGGATTATGAGACGGGGATTAAGAAACTTTGGGAGAATCGTTCAAAGCAGGTGACGGCGGAGGATAAAAATGCGGATACCCCGGTAACCGTTAAAACGGGGCCTGACAATGACCAAAAAGTGGCCGCTTTGGCCGTTCTGCCACCGGGGCCTAAAAAGTTTTCTTTTCCCCGGTTTAATTTACGGACCATAGTTTTCTTTTTGTCACTTCTGGTCATTTTCGGCCTGGTGTTTTTACCGGCTTTATCATTGGGAACCAATTTGTTCTTAGGTGTTCAGGCGTTAAGAACGGCCAAAGACGACCTGACAACCGGTCAATTTACTGAAGGTGCCCAAAGTGCCCTTTCTGCCCGGAATTACTTTGATAACGGCCAAGGGTTTATCCGGGATCTAAGTTGGTTGCCGTCGATTTTGGGCTTCCGCCGGCAGATCGATAACATTTACCGGTTGGCCGACCTGGGGCGGGAAGCCGGAGAAACCGGATACCACGCGGGAACGGCCGCTGTTTATCTTTCCGGTCTGGCGCAAAAGGTTCTTAACGGCGAAGCCCCTTCTCATAGCAGTTTCGCTTTTAATGCTTTGCGGGCCAAAATGGAATTGGATCTCGTCACCCAGGATCTGGATTTTATTACCGCTAACACTAAAGTTTTGTCGTTTCCCGGTTTTTTACCTCTTTCTGGTTATCTTTCCCAAATTTCTACCTTCCGGCAATGGTCGGTCTGGGGGAGTGAGATCTCCGGGATCCTGCCTGATCTTATCGGTCTTTCCACCCGTAAGACCTATCTTGTTTTATTACAAAACAGTACTGAACTGCGCCCGGCCGGTGGCTTTATCGGCTCATATGCTTTAGTGACCTTTGATAAAGGCCAGCTTCTGGACTATAAAATCAGCGATGTTTATGATGCCGACGGCCAATTGAGAGGCAAAGTAACCCCACCGGACGAGATTCTACATTTTCTGGGCCAGACCAATTGGTACCTGCGGGACTCCAATTGGTCGCCGGATTTTCCGCTGTCGGCTAAACGGGCGGCCTGGTTTTTAGAAAAGGAAACCGGCCAGACGGTTGACGGGGTAGTGAGTCTTGATTTATTTACCGTCCAAAGACTTTTAGCCGCCGTCGGTCCGGTGGAAGTTGCCGGTTTTGGGGAATCCGTAAGCGCCCGGAATTTCTTCCAGCGGGCGGAATACCACGCGGAAATCAATTTCTTTCCCGGTTCAACGCAAAAAAAA
>JAJYKY010000031.1 GCA_021788195.1 bacterium
CTGATCTTTGTGCGTCAGGTAATCAATCAAAACATGAAGGGCCCAGGAACCGAAAAAACGAAACAGGACCGGGTTTTGGTTATAAAAATGCGCCGTCAGCAGCAAAGCCACGGCCGTGCAGGAAAACGAATGAAAAATCTGGTCCGTGTCCCAGACGAGGCCGGAGTTAAGTTTTTTATCAAATCTTTTTTCGCTCTTTAACATCAGTTTGAAACTGACTTTCCTGGTTTCAAACTTTAAGAACCAGTTAGGAATGTTAAAAAGGTCCGGCAGAATCGCCCCTAAAACGGCTTCCGGGTTGGGACCAAAAACGATCGTCGAAACCATCACGTGCGACCAGACCCACATACTTCTTAGTGTATCAGCTGTGGTATGGTAAAATCACCCGTGACTCTTTATGTTTAAAGGTTTTCGGGATTTTTTACTGCGGGGAAACGTTATCGATCTGGCCGTCGCCGTGGTGGTCGGTCAGGCTTTCAGCGCCATTGTGACTTCCCTGGTCGCTGATTTGATCAATCCGTTAATCGGCGTTGCCGGCGGGAAACCCAATCTTTCTGGAATTTATTTCTCTTTGGGGAAAAGTAAATTCTTAGTCGGGGATTTTCTAAGCGCCGTCATTTCCTTTGCTATTATTTCGGCCGTGATTTATTTTCTAATCGTCATGCCGACTAATCGGGTTATGATCAAACTACGCCGGGGCGAAAAGGTCGATCCGGCGGAAAAAACCTGTCCGGAATGTCTAAGCTTGATTCCGGTCAAAGCCAAACGCTGCAAATTCTGCACCGCGCCCCAGAAAAAATAAATCATCAGCTATAATACAAACAGTGGCGGTTAAGAAATTTGCCATCTCCGTTTTGTTTTTTATCCTTGGATTTACTTTGGTCTACGTTGCTCTTCAGTATGCCTTCCACGCTACTTCCCGGCCGGCCGATCTTGTCAGGCAAGGCGCCGAAACCGTCGGGCTTAAGCGCCCGGAAATTGTCGGCTTTTTGCCCTACTGGCTGTTAGGCCACGCCGATAAAGACTACGCGCCTTACCTGACCACCCTGACCTATTTCGGCCTGACCGTCGCCCCGGACGGGACAATCCAAAAACTGGCCGCCCCCGGCCAGGAGGAACCCGGCTGGTACGATTTGCATTCCGGAAAGATCGACAGCTTCTTCACTCAGGCGAGAAATAACGACCTCAAATTGTCTTTGTTGGTTTTCAGCGGCGACCAGGACGCGATCATGAAAATGCTCGATAACCCGGCTTCCAGCGCCGCCGTTTTAGTAAGCGAGGCGGCCCCGATTATGAAGCAGTACCATTTTACCGATTTGAATTTGGATATCGAAAGCGTCGAGGATGCCACTCCCGAAGCCCGGGCGAAATTTACGGCCTTTGTCCGGGAAGTAAAAAACCAGATGACACCTCTAAGTTTAGGAACTTTAACTCTCGACTCCAGTCCGACCGATTTGGTCAAAGACCGCCTGATAAATTTGGCCGATGTTGGGCCATTTGTCGACAAGGTGGTGCTGATGACTTACGACTACCATTATCAGGGTTCGTTTGTCACCGGTCCGGTCGGCCCAATCGGCGGGGCCGGGAAGGATGCGGAGTTTGACAGTGAGACCGCCGTCCAGAAAGCTTTAGAAGTTTTGCCTAAGGATAAAATTCTTTTAGGCGTCCCCCTGTACGGCTACGAATGGGAAACTTTAACCGACTTTCCGCGGTCGGCCGTGATGCCCGGTTCCGGCCAGGTTGCCAGCAACCGGCGGATGGAAAAATTCTTAGCTGACTGCGCTACCTGCAGCGCGAAGCTGGATACGGAAGCGCAGGAAAAATATTTAATTTATAAAGACGCAGACACGGGGACTTTTCACCAGATTTTCTTCCCTGACCAAAACGCGACGGCTCAAAAAATTCAGTTAGCTCAAAAATACGACCTATCCGGCGTAGCTCTCTGGGCCCTGGGCTATGACGGAGACACGATCCTTGATCCTCTAAGGAATTACAAACACACCTTAAAGTAGCCTGGATATTCTTCCGGTCCGGCGATCGTCATTAAAAATAAAAATCCGCCCGGCCGGTAGATTTACCACCTGGCTGGTAAAATTCCGGTCGTTGTAAGAGAGTTTCCCTTCTCCCTTGAAAACCCCGACGGTAACCACGTGGTTATCGCTGTCGGTGTTTACCTGAACCTGACCATCGGTAAAGTTCACCAAGAGCCGCCGGCTGCGGACGGAAATCGTCCCGCTTTGGGAAGCTTCGTAAGTTATTGTCCCTGCCGGTTGTTCAAAAACTAAATTGACCGGCAGAGTCTGGATAATGTTTATTTGGGATCTCGGCGTTAGAGAAATTGTCAGGTCAGCGGGAAAGTTCACCACCATTTTTCCCCCGTCGCTGGCAATTAAGTTTTCTCCCTGCTGCAAAATAATCGGAGTCAAAAGTTTGGCGGGCTCGGTGGCGGTTCTGGATTGCCAAAAAATTTCTCCGGACATCGTCGCGATTTGCCCCCGAAGCGAGTCGCGGGGCGCATTTTCCAAAGAAAAAGCCGTCGGCGGCGGAAGCTGGTTTTGAGATAGCGGCGACAAGAAGGCCGATCGGGATAGGGGCCGGTGGAGGAAAAAATATGTTCCGCCGGCAAGAATTCCCCCGGCTAAAAAGACAATTATGAAAAAAATGGTCTGTTTCCCCACAAACCCATTATATATCGAGATGTTGTCTACCTTCGTTTTGGTTAGAACCTGAAGTTAATACTTGGTCGGGAAAACAACAACCGGGTAATTATCGGGGACATTTGTAGAATAGATTAACACGCTAAAAATAAAGCCGAAGACAAAATAGGCCAGGAAGATTGGCAAAAAGAAACGGAGGACTAATTTCATTAAAGCTTCCCCTTCTTTTCTTCTTAAGGATATCAGTTTCCGGCAGGTGGTACCCGGTTAACACCGTCATCTTTATTAATGATTTGAACCAGCTCCAGACGGCTGCCGTCATTATCTTTAAAATAAGAATCGATCCGGCCACCCGTTACTTCCAGCCAGTAATTTGATGGAAGATTCACCAAAAGCAATTTATCAAACTCCGTGCAGGTGCTGTCTATCTTTTGCCGGCAGAACCTGGACGAAACAACCTCGGCTCTTACCGGTGAATTTCCCAACATAACAGTTCGGAATTCGCCGGAGATGAAGTTCTTGGTAAGACTTTCCTGATTTTGTGATTGTTTTAACACCTTAAAATCATAAACCGGTTTATTTTTATATAAAACGTAGGTTACCCCGGGTTGAAATATGGTTACCCTGGACCCGTCCTCAAAAATATTGTTTGTGGGCGTACTTTCTAAACTTTTGAGAAAATAAACCGGGCATCGGCTGGAAACGGATTTTAGGGTTGGGGTTGTCGGTATTTTTTGGCCGTTCAGTCCGGTTCCCGTTGTAAAACAGTTTTTATAATCAGCTGTCACGCTTTTAGGACCGGGACCCAAAGTTTCAACGGGTTGTTTTTTTGTCTGCTCGGTTTGCCGAAGGGTATAAACTCCAATGACGCTGCCCGCAATTATCACTAATCCCAAAAGTATAATTACAGCAATATTCCCCCGCTTGCTCTCCATAATCTAAGAGTGGCATAGACAGGAAAGAAAGTCAAAAAGGGTGTCGTTGGAAGAGCCTCCCGCCTGAAGCCGGGTAAGGTTGAAATTTTGTTCGGCGACCATCTGGTTTGTTCCCGCCGTAAAGACCATTACCACCGGTTAAAATTCTTGTGTCTGTCCGGTGCAGTTATAGACCGTGGCTTAATAAGTCGCGCTGGTTCCCTGGGGGAAAGAATACGACGACAGGTAATTTTCGGTCAGAGCGATTGGACTTCAGACGGCCTGCAAACTGTTTTGGGAAATTGTTTGCGTCTTTACCGGAAAAAGACCGGCCATTCCCAAAGAAGAATGGGTTGGAACCTGAATATTTTTGAGGTTAATCGGTACGGTGAATGCAGCCCGGCCAGCAACACGGCCGGCGCATGCCTTCTTTTAGTTCCGAAACCACCCCTTCCACGTGTTTCTTTCTGGTTTCCGGCTTTTTAACGGAGATTGTCCAGCAAATCCACTCGTTGCGGGCTAACGATGTCAGATCTTTCCAAATGGCCAGCACTTTTGCGTCCGCAGTCAAAGCTTCCCGTAAATCCGCCGGTAACGGATGCACAACTCCGCCGGAAATATCTTTCCTTGTCATGGGGCGTTGAACTTCCATCCGATATTCTGGACGCCTAAACCGGACAAAAAAATTTTAAGTTGTGTGGTGGTCATTTCCCGATAATTTATCCCCGCTTTCCTAAGAAGGGCTTCGCATTCATCAATAGCCACTTGTTGCTCGGAGGGTTTATTTCCGTTTCCAACTCTGTGGTCATAAATAAGAACCAGATCTATTCCGTTCGGAATCTGGCGGCGAATTTCTTCAACGGTAAGCCCCTTCATTTTGTGCATTCCTCCGCTGAAGGTTTCCGCTGCGTATCCCTCATCTTCCAACAATTGAGAAGCTCTGCGACTTCTTTCGATGCCCTGGTGACAAACAAACATAATTCCCTTCGTAGATCCCGGCACTTCTCTATTATCTTTAATATCAAAGTTGGTTTCTCCCATATGCCCAATTATATCTTTAATAATTATTTTTGGTATAATTATCTTATGCGATCTACCACAAAAGAAGGAAAGTTTGGCGAAACCCCATATCGGGTAACCCTGGAGCAAATTGAACCCGGAAAAATTGTGGCCGGGGTAAGGATAGACTTAGGCTACCGGGGGGTAGCAATTGAATTTCCCGGCCTGCAAAAAAGCGAGGAAGAAGGCGCGCCTTATGTATCCTGGCAGCTTCCGCTTAGAAACCCGAGTCAAATAATTGAAGGGTTGCGAACGGTTTTCGCTAATGATCCTCCCCCGCAGGTTTTGCAGGGAACAACGGAGATTATCAACGAATTCTCCGACTCCTCAACAGAAGCTTAATTGCAGTGACAATAACCACTTTGGAGCTTTTGTTTATTAAACATTAGGGAACCGGAAGCGTGGGGACGAGCGGAGGAGGAGAACTATGGATTACCGTATCGTGATCTTCGTGCAGAATTTTAACGGGGAGATGATAAGTGCTTGAAACAGTCTTAAAACATTTCTCGTCTTCATTAACAATCGACGACCTAATCCTATCAAATTCTTCTTTGGTTATAAGACGCTTGTTGTCTCTGTTAACAAAGTCTTCTCCTGTAAAAGTATTTAGTTTATATTTTGAAGCAATTTCTGCTTGGCATCTATCAAGTGACGCTATGGCCCTTTTAAACCAGAACTTGACACCTATCAGGGATATAACCACCAGAAATGCCAATACTCCCAGCAAAATAACTAAGGGTTTCATCTTAAAAGTATAGCAGAACAGCCAAAAGCCATACCGGGAGTCAAAAAACTGTTTCGTTTATATTTATTGTAGAACTATAGACCGTCAAGAGCGGATTTGGTCTGTTTGCTCACAATATCATGATATACAAAAAGGAAGGGCGGGTTATTGAAATACTTCGGCCAAACCCTTCGCCTCATTATGAGTAATGTCTTCGGCGCCGCAAAGCAAAGTGACCGTGCCGGACTTTTTTCTAAATCTTTAAGCCTGTCAGGGAAATCTTTCTTCCTTTGCAGTTCTCCCCGGTATTTTTTGGGAAACTTTCCCGCTTGGCTATCTCATGAGCAAACCGTTTCCGAAGATTGGTACGGGGTGCAACATTTTTTAGTCAAAGATCTAATATGGGCTTTAGCCGGCACAATAACCACCGTGCCGTAAGTAACTGGTCGTTTTCGGGTGGACTTCAATGTTTGGGCTGAAGCCTTTTCTGAATCCAGCTATCTCTGGAAAAGTCAACCGAATCGGAGTATACTGTGGCCGCATTGAATAAAAATAAACTTTTTGGGTTTCTTTATCACCCCGGCTCCCAACAAATTCTTTTGCAGCAAAAAATTAATGAAGAGCCAAAAAATTGGGAGCTTTTGGAAGATTTATCCAAGTTTGTGTCCAAAGGAATTCTGCCCGTCTATGACTATGTGGCAAAAGGCAAAAAATGTGTGGTGTCCTATGCCGAAGTGAAAACCGCCAAACATTTTTCGGACGGCAAAACTACTGTTTACAAATGGTTTACGGCCAAAGAAATCTCCAAACTGCCCCTATTGCCCCAAACAAAACAGGATCTGATCGTCGGCCGGCGGGTCATCGACTCCCAAATCCGCAAAGACGCCGGGAGACAGACAATTGGATAGCCTTCTTCAAAGAAGGACTATCTGGTTTAAATCGGAGAGATAGGGCTTTAATTTCCTCCCGAGTCATCAGATCTTTAGTGGCTTTTCCCAGCACACTTTCAATTGCAGCCATCTCTGCCTGGAGGATCCAAATGGCCCCACAAAGGGAAGGCGTTGCCTTCCTCGCAACTTCAACACCATCGCCCGTTTCCTTCCCGCAATTTGAACAACGGGATCCGCTGTGGCCTACGGGGCATCCTCTGGTCGGGGAGAAATATAAGCCGTGCCGGTTTCCCTCTATATTTTTGTTGTCTCCGGACTAAACCCATAAGGGAATAAAGTTCGTAGTGAAGTAATTCGGTGAATTTTAGCTTTATCGTCGGCGTCGATCAGAATACAGTTATCTGCGTGTTCGGCAATCCGCTGCAAACAGTTTCCGCACGGGCCCATTGCTTTATTGTTTTCATTGTACTCAACAGCAATGGCTAAGGCCGTAATAAAAGTTCTTCCTGATCGCTTAATTTCGCCACTCTTAACCGCGGCAGTAACCGAACTGGTTTCGGCGTGGTCGGTTTGTGTCCAGGATATGGCCTCGGAATTACAACCGGTAAAAATCCCGCCCGACCTGGTTAACAGGGCCGCTCCAACTTTGTAATGAGAATAAGGTTCGTAAGCGTTCAGTCTTACCCTGGCCGCTTCTTTGGCCAGCTGGTTAATTCTTTCGGACCCAATTACTTCTATCTGGTCAGTAATAAACTGCCGTTGTGCTTCTATTTCTTCAAAACTCGGGACAACAATTTTTGCAATTAGTTCCCTCATCATTCAGGCAGAGATTATCATAAGCGTAAAAAGGGCGCAACTCTGAAATACTCAAAAAACTGGGCTTGCCGAAGTGCTCGCTCGTAAAGGCAATTCTTTGTTTCACTTAGAAATCATGCCATTAAAAACAGCTCTCCCGAAGTGCAAGGAGAGCTGTTGAAATAAGCTTAAAGGAGTAACCTGAAGAAAAACTGAAACACCCGCATCCGGGCATAAGTAAAATTAAGGTGCTCGCCAAAATCTTTGCCGTCGCGGATGGAAAGAATGAAGTGGCCGG
>JAJYKY010000004.1:0-13856 GCA_021788195.1 bacterium
TTTACCAGCCCATGGCCGAACTTTATAAAGACTGTTTCCGTGACCCGGTCAAGTCAGCTTATTACGAGAAGCTGGGTAAAGCCTCTAAAGATGCCAATTCGTTAAAAGGTTTTTAAACGGCTCGTAGTGGAAAATTACCTCGTGCTCCCCTGCCGGAAAAATTACCGCCCGCTGATTTAAATTAGCCGGATAAATTTTTGTGGGCTTACCATCAATAAATGCATACCAGCCAGGGTAAAAACTATCGGAAAGGACTAACAAGGCAGAGGCAGTTGCTACGGCGTCAATCCGGACGCTAAGATCGGTTTCGGAAACAACGTAAGCGATGGTGGGACTGTCTTTTTGACTGGGAAAACCTACCGGCTGCTCCAAAACTACCGAATCGTTTTGAGGATCGGTTATTTTTTCAATAATCTCTGAGGTACCGCCAGCGAGAACATAATTTCGCGTTAAATAAGCATGGGGCCGGAAGGCAGAAACGGAGCTGATCTGACCGTCCCTGATCACATATTTGACCCCGGACCAGCCGAGAAGTTTAGCGGACGCGGAAGAAATTTGACTGCCGGAAAAGCCCGAATTTACCAGGGATAACCAAATATTTAATCTTTCGGGTAGCAATCCGGCGTAGACTCCGGCCTCGGGAATTTGCCAGTAGAGGTTTTCGTCGGGCTGTAAAGAATTTCTTTGCTCAAAATATGGCTTCAGGGATTGCCATCCGGAGGTAAGATAAACTTTATTCCAGGCGGTCGGATCCGGAACCGAAAAAATCCGAAACCAGCCTTTATCTTTTTGAAGTTCTAAAACGGTGTTCGGTGGCGAGAGCCATTTCTTAGGTGAAACGAGCGGAGTATTATAGTTGACAAAAAAGTTGAGAACGTCGATTGCGGAAAGGACAAGAATGGCTAATTGCCAGCGATAGTTTTTAATCTCGTTGAACTTCAAGGCGGAAATAACCGTCAGGGCCCAGACAAAAAGAACGATAAATCTTGCCGGAACCCGGAAAAAAGAGAATGGCGGAAGTTGGAAAACAAAAAAGACCGGGGTATATTTTCCCAGCATAAGAATCAGGGCTACCCCCCCGATAACTAAAGATATTTTGAATAGGGGTTGTTTTTTGGTCCGGTCGATTATTTTCCAGATAACCAGGAGAAACGGTATTAAGCCAAAATAGCCGGTCGACTCCCAGAAGATTCCCCAGTCGGCGCCAAACGGCGGATAAGTTCCGAATTTCGGATTGCCAAAAAGAAAAGGGTAAAAAAACGAAAGCAGGTGAATCGGCGGATAAGGAAACCGGATCATTTCGGAAAGACCGACTCCCCCTTGCCGGACGGATTGCCTTGTCAGTTCCAGAGTCGGCAGAAGTTGAGGCAGGGACAAAATAGCTCCGAGAGTCAGACCGCCAAAAAAAAGGAAAAGCTTTTTAAATCGGCGGTCGGAATAAATTCGGAGGAAGGCATATCCGGTTACCCCAAACAGAGAGATAAAAACCGTATGAGGATGGCCGGCAAAGATTTGTTGTGACAGGATAAGACCAAGAATTATTGGCCAGCGAAGCTTTTTTGATTGAAGAATTTTTTCTGTCAAAAAAAACTCGAGGGGCAGGAACGAGGCTGATTGCAGCGTATTAAAATGGGCAATATTAGTAACGTAAAAGCCGGAAAAGGCGGTAATAGTTCCGAGATAAATGGCAGAAAGCCGGGAGAGTTTCATAATCCGGGCATAAAGAAAAGCCCCGAGAAAAATGGTGGCAAAAAAAACCAGGTAACTAAGATTGAAGGCTGTGACTGTGTCAAAAAAACGAAACAGGATAAGGTTAGCCAAATTAAACATCCCTGTTTGCCCTTCTCCAAGGAGAGGAAAGCCGGTGCCGATGTCCTTAGACCAAAACGGCAAGAAACCTGCTTTTAAGGCTGAAGAATAGAGAAATTTAAAGGCAAAATTCTGGTGCCAAAGGTCACTTAAACCGAAATCGGGTATCCAAAACATATTTAAAAAACAACCCCACAGAAAGGACTAAGCTGACAAGAGAGGTAATCCCTGACAGAGTGCGGACGATGGTATTTTCAAAGCGGTAAGTTAAGGAGTGTTCTCCCGGTGGTAGGAGAATATCTACTCCCCCCAATTCATTGACAGAAAAATTACTGATTTTGGTTTTATCGAGATACGCGTGCCAGCCGGGGAAAGCAAAAATATTTATCCGGGCGACAGCGGAATGAGTGCTTTGGTAGTTAAAGCTTAAAAAATTGCTTTGAGAAACCGTTGAGGTTACGGTAGCGGTCGGAGAAATTTCGTACCGGGGGAATTGGCAGGAATTAAGTTGGCAATAGCGGACCATTTTCAGGTTGGCGACGCGCGGAAGAAATTCTCCGCCGACATCCCCCGTGTCCTTAAGGTTAAAAACATGCGGATCCGGAACATTTTGCGGTTTTAGAAAATTAAAACTGAAACCGATAGTCAGGATAATCAGCAGATATGAGAACCAGGGGTTTTTAATTGCTTTGGCGGTGGCGGCACCGATAACTGCTAAGCTAAAAAAGGCTAAGGCTAAAAACCGCCAGGGGTAAATGACAAGAGAGAGCAGGCTGAGGTGATCCCAGAGAAACCGGGAATACGGAGTCATAAGAAAGGCGGAAACCAGAAGCAGAATCAAAGCGGGAAGATAAAATTTATTTGTGGAAAGGATTTTTTTTCTGATAATCAGAGAAATAACAAGGATGACTACCGGAATCAGTCCTAACTGAGTGGACATCGGGTTAGGCAGGAAGACGGCATAAAATCCCCAAGGAGAATAAATCAATTTAAGAGGGTCGATAAAGTTTAAGGTAAACTGGCCGGATTGACTCAAAAGATCAATATTGACAAATTGTTTTTCCAAAATAGCTGGTATCCAGAAAAAGGCGCTTAGTCCGAGACTTAGAAGTAAGGGCCAAAAATAACTCCGGATCGATAGCCAGTTTCTCGGGAAAAAAAGAAGGCAATAGACCAGATAGACACCGATAAAAAACAGGGCCATGACATTATGGCTGAGAATCAGTCCAGCCAAAAAAAGAGCTGTAACGGTCGACCAGAGTTTACCCCGCTTTCCTACTAAATGATCTGCTGACCATAAAATTGCCGGGGGAAAAATTAGAGCGAAACACTCCGGATAAGCTCCCCGGATAAAAGCATCCAGAAACCGGTACGGTGACCAGACATAAACGGCGGTACCGACTAGGGCCGGAAGCCGGCCGAA
The DNA here is from genome assembly GCA_021788195.1 of bacterium. Lineage (GTDB taxonomy): Bacteria > Patescibacteriota > Microgenomatia > JAMCZE01 > JAMCZE01 > JAJYKY01. Next base: position 3,233 of record JAJYKY010000004.1, read on the forward strand.
ATGCTTTTTCGCCCAGAGATAATAAAAGATACCGGAGAGGAAAAAAGACAGGACGGTACCCAAATTCATAGCTAAAGGCAGATTGGCTCCGGCCCGGAGTAAAACTACACTTATAAAGTATGGCAGCTGGCCGTAATACATTAGGGCCGGGGAGCCAAAACCGAAGGAACTATCCCCTGCCCACCGGGGAATAATCTGGCCGTCTTTGATGGCGGCGGCGAATTCGGCGATTCTTTCCAGATGCAAAGTTCCGTCCTGAGTGGGGAAGGTCTGATTGGTTAACAAATTCCAAACCGGAAGCAGAGAGATAATGACGGCCAAGATACCGGACACCCACTGATTTTAATCATTTGCCCGGAGGTATGCCATGCTCAATTCTTATTAGTGTTTTCCTGGGAAGTAGCTGCCTTGGCGGTTACGGAAATTTTATTTGCTTTATGCCTTTTTACCACTCCTTTCTGGTTTTACAGCCGAACTCTTTATCCGGAAATTCTCATGACGGCAGTCTTACTCCTATCTGTTTATTTATTTTTCCCACCAAAATTATTTTCTAATAGGCATACTGTCGGCTTTCCTGGACGGCAAAAAGATATCCTTTTTGGTTGTCCCCCTGAGACTCTTTCTTTATCTGGTAACCGAGAGGGAATGGGAAGCAATCAGAAATTCATTTTTTGGGAGTTTGGTTTTCGGCTTAGTTTTTGTCGCCATTAGTTTGATGGTTTACGGCCATTTGTTTTATATTCCTGTCTTCGGTTCTAATCCCCTGACCGGGCTCACCGGCGGCCCAGCAACCTGGTTGATACGCCCTTCCGGGCCGCTTTTTTCTCTCGATCACGGCCTGTTTATCTTCTCACCGCTCTTGCTGTTGGCTTTTAAGGGACTTTATGAGAGAGAAGTTGTTCTTCCGGAAATTTCGGCCGGGATTGTAACCATCTTTGCTTTCTGGGACCGCTGGTACGGCGGATACAGTTACGCTTCCCGTTTGGTTCTGACCGCAGTCCCCTTTCTTGTTTTATTGGCTTTCAGATTTATTTTGAAAACGCGCCAAACCTCCTGGCGCCTGGCCTTCGGATTGGTTGTTTTATTTTCAGTTATGATTCAGTTTATCTTCGTCACTGCTGCCCCTGAGCAGCTGATTGCCCAGGGTCTTGACAAGGCATTTTTTTTATTTCACACTGGATACAGCAATGTTTTTGCGAAGGGGGTGAAAAATTAATGTTGATTAACCTGCTCAAAAAAGGACGAAGTGGTTTTACTCTGGTCGAATTGATGATTGTTATTACAGTTATCGCTATTTTGGCCACCATCGCGGTGGCCTCCTTTACCCGGGTGCAGAAACAAGCTCGGGACACTAAGAGAAAGGGAGATATGCAGACACTGGCAACATCCTTGCAGGCTTACTATACGGAAAACAATTCTTATCCGGCTGCCCTTTCGACTTTAGTGTCGACTTACCTTCCGTCGCTTCCGACACCGCCGGCCGGTGGGTCATACACGGTTTACAGTTATAGTATCGGCAATGGAGGGAATATCTATGGTTTATGTGTTGACCTTGAGGCACCGGCTGCTATTTGGAATGTTAATACGTCGAACACCGGAGGATATACTAACGGCACATGTGACGGAGCGTTATAATGGTTGTGGAAAATCTTTTGATTTTTGGGATCTTGGGACTGATTACGGGGAGCTTTTTAAACGTATTAATCTACAGATTGAATACGGAAGGCTCCCCGTCGCCCGTTTGGGGAAGGTCCTTTTGTCCCAAATGCAAACACCAGCTTTCCTGGTCGGACAATATTCCCCTCCTCTCTTTTTTTCTTCTTAACGGGAAGTGCCGCTATTGTCATAAAGCTATCAGTTGGCAGTACCCGCTGGTCGAAGCTATTAATACTGTCCTTTGGTTATTGGCGGCCACCGTTTTCCCGTCAGGATTGGCAGCCGGACTTTATAGTCTGGCGGCTTCGCTTCTTCTGGTAATCTTTTTTTCCGATATGCTTTATGGTCTGATTCCGGATGAGGCGAACATAGGCCTGGCGGCTTTGGGCGTAGCGGTCTGGTTTGGCCGCTGGCCGGATCTGGGACTGGGATTGCTTTCAGGTTTGTTAGTGGCCGGCGGATTTACTTTGTTAATAATTCTTAGCCGGGGTAAGGCCATGGGTTTGGGAGATGTCAAATTATTTTTAGCCATGGGGGTTTTACTGGGGTGGCAGAACTTTGTGTTTGCCCTCTGGCTGGCGTTTGTTTCCGGCGGAATTGTCGCCGGCGCGCTTCTCCTCTTGAAGAGAAAAAAAATTGGTGCCACAATACCCTTAGGGCCGTTTTTGGTTATCGCGGCGTTAACTGCCCTTTTTTATGGATCACAAATCCTCGCTACGGTTAACCGGCTATACTTTAATTGAATTGGCAGTGGTTTTGGCCATTATGGCGGTTATCGCCATTATCGCCTATGTCGGGCTTTCCTCGTCCGATAAAGGAGAAAAACTGGTTGATGCCCAGAATGTTCTTATTTCGCGCCTACGCACGGTGCAGAATCAGGTCGAATCGGGTCTGGATGCCGGAACCACACCGATAAAAACCGCGGTCTTTAATCCGGCCAACAAGACCCAATATATTATTAACGGCCAAATATACGATCTTCCGGAAGGAGTCACCATGACGGCTCTTTCCCATCCGGTTCTTCTTTGCTTTGGCAATCCCAATCTTTCCACTTTCGGTTCCGGTTGTAGTGACGTTTGCACCTGTAACAGCTTTGCCTGCGTCGATACGGGTACAGGAACCTGCGCCAATTCGCTTTCGCCGGTCATTATTACTCTCTCAGGTTCCGGGTCACCGTCAAAACAAGTCGCCATTGACGGATCGGGTCTTTTTATTAATCGTATTTATGTTCCGTAAACTTATATGAAAAGCCGGGGGATTACCTTAATTGAAGTCGTAGTTGCCGTGGCTTTAGTTATGATTATAGGAACCGCGCTGATCTCTTTTGCGGCTGCGGCAATTTCGCTTTCCAATACATCCAAAATCCGGTCAACTGCGACCGACTATGCAGACCAGAAAGTTGAACAGGTAAAAGCGGCCGAATCGGCAAACCGCCTGTCGATCCAAAACGGTGACTGGTCAACGATAATCGCTCTGGCAGGGTCCCCCGAAACCCTGCCTTTAGGCGGACAATATACGACTTCCGGGAGCAATTATAATTTTTTTACCCGAAGGGTGACTTTGTCGCCGGCGGCTCCGAACAAAGATACCACCTCAGTTTCTGTCAATATTATCGTGTCCTGGCCGGATACAACTACTCCTGTTGGCTGCCCGCCCAAAACAGATTGCGTCAATTTTACGACTTATGTCAGCCGATGGAAATTATAATTCTATGAGAAAAGTAAAATTCGGCTTTACTCTGGTCGAATTAGCGGTCGTTGTCGGACTTTTCGGTGTCCTACTTTTAATCGGGACCGATTTACTGATTCAGGTTATAAATTCTTCCAACAAAGCGGCCGCAGAAATGGAATTGCGACAGAATATGTCAGTCGCAATGGACACTATTTCCCGAAGTGTGCGTAAGGCCCGTTGCCTGTCAGTAGGAAACAACGGATTAACCTTGAATTTGTATTCTGATGACCTCTGCCTTTCGACGCCGCCCTTGGCCATATATGCGGTTCAGCAAGTCTCTCCTTATGGTCTGACCCAAACGGTTGGCGGTATCACCACGAAAATAATTTCTGACAAAGTCTATGTCGATATCAATTCACTTCAGTTTATTACTCCTTTTGTTTCACTAAACCCGCAGACTGTCAGGATTAATCTGAAGCTGAACATAACCGGAGCAGAGAGGTCTGATTCCGCCGGAACCCAGATTGCAACCCAGAGCGTTTCTTTAAGGCAGTTTTAGCTTGACAAGTTTATGAATGTCTTTTACGATGGAATAAGAGTGAGAAAAAATTCCGGCCAGATTGCCGTTTTTATTCTTCTGATTATGCTGATCGGTTTAACGATCGGTCTGGCGGTTGTTTCCCGGACGATTCAGGACTTAAAGCAGACGGCGGTAACCGACCAGTCGGGCCGGGCTTTCTCGGCGGCGGAGGCCGGTTTGGAAAAGGGACTGGAAACACTTAGGACCGGGTCGCTGTCTCAACAGGATTTGGCCGGGATTTCCGGAATTTCCCAGGTTAACTATTCCGTCACTCCGACTACCGGAACCAGCTTTGCCTCTAATGGTCCCGTAGCTAACGGCGAGGTCATTTCCGTAAATTTGGACGGATATACCGGCGGCACTATCAAAATTTTCTGGGGTAAGAGCGGAGAGGCTGACGCTTCTTTAGTGCTCAGCTTCTATACCGTTGACAGCTCGGCCAATTATTCGGTGGTTAAATACGCCTATAATCCCCCGTCCTGTTCTTTGGCTGACTGCAACAGCACTTCCTCCACATTTAACTATTTCGACTCGGCGGACTCCGGAGACTCCGTCTATAAGGCGGGGAAGAGTCTGACTGTTCCGGCCGATACCAAGCTTTTACGCATCCGGCCTATTTATAACAATACTTCGATTAAGGTTGAGGCGGGAAGCGGCAGTCTTCCGGCTCAGGGGTACACTGTTACTTCGACGGCCCAAACCGTCGGCGGTGTTTCCCGGGCCGTCCAGGTTTCTTCGACATCGGGATCGCTCCCGCCCTTCTTTGACTATGTTCTCTACGCTAAAAGCGGAAGTCTTCCCAATTAACTTATGAAAATAACGGAGCACATCGGTCTGGATATCGGGACAAACGAAGTCAAGGCAGTTTATTTAACGCCTGAAGGAGATAAATTTAAACTGGTGGCTTTCGGATCCGTCGCGACTCCGGCCGGCGGCTCCGCTTCGGAAAATCTGGCTGACCAGCAGAAACTGGCGGACAATATCCGGCAGCTTCTCAGAGATGCCGGGATCAATTCCCGCCGCGCGGTGATTGCCCTTCCGGAGTCTCAGGTCTTTACGAGGGTAATTGAGACACCGTTCCTGACGGATACCGAACTGGACAGTGCTATCAACTGGGAAGCCGAACAGTATGTCCCGGTTCCGTTATCTGATGTTCTGCTTCGTCACCAGATTTTAACTACTCCCGAAAAAAATGATCCCAACGGGAAAATGACGGTTCTGATTGTGGCCGCTCCCAATACGGTCATCAACCGCTATATGAAGATCATAGAGCTCGCCGGGTTGGAACTGGGCGGGATTGAAACCGAGATTCTGGCTATTTCCCGGGCCCTGATGTTTAATGATCCGGCCTCTCCGCCGACGTTGATTATTAATCTGGGAGCAGCAACAACGGACATTTCCGTAGTTAACAAGGGTATTTTGTCTTTTGCCCGGTCCCTGCCTACCGGGGGTGATGCCGTAACCCGGGCGATGTCAACCGATTTAAATTTGGATCCGGTCCAGGCGGAAGAATATAAACGGGCGTACGGCTTGGATAAATCTAAGTTGGACGGCAAGGTTTTTAATTCCATAAAAACGGTTATCGATATAATTACCGCGGAGGTGAAAAAAGGTCTGGTTTATTACCAGACAAAACAGCCGGATGATGTCGTCAGGAGAGTGGTCCTTTCCGGAGGAATGGCCCAGATGCCGGGGCTGGTAGATTTTCTGGCGCAAGGATTAACTATGGAGGTCCAGGTTGGCAATTCTCTCGCCGGCCTGTCTAAAACCGAACAGCAGGCCCGGGCTCTTTTGGAGTCAGCACCCCTCTATACCGTTGCTGTCGGTTTAGCGTTAAAACAGATTTAAAATGGCTAAGGAAATTAACCTGCTTCCGGAAAAAAAGGATTACGAAAAAATCAGCCACGCCCAGATTAGAAAGGCAAAGATAATGAGTCTGGCCATCGCCGGTTTTTCCGTTTTAGCGACCATACCGCTTTTGGCCTATTCCGGCGCACTTTTGTGGCAGAACCAATTAATGCTAACCCAGAAAAATACTCTTACGAGCGAGATAAGAAATTACCGGGACAGAGAGGGATTGTTTAAGCTCCTGGCCGACAAAGCCTGGGGGATTGAATACATTTTTAATGAGAGGAAAGATTTTGCCGGCGCTTTGGCCAATATCGAAACGGCTTCAAACCCTTCGATTAATATCAGTAAGCTGTCAATGGACGAAGCCGGGAATATCTCCCTGACGGCGATGGCAGCCGACTCTGCTGGAATGCAGGCTTTTGTTAACAATCTGACAAATCCGTCTTCAGGGCAAAAAAAATTCAGCAAGGTGGTTATCACCAAAATCTCTGACGTTAACGCTCTGACATATAAAATGGATCTGACGATGAGTCCGAAGTGGTAATCATTATGGAAAAGGAATTACGAAAAGAATGGAAAGAAACAATCAAACCCGTTATCTGGCCGCTTAAATGGCCGATTCTTCTGGTTTTGGCGTCTTTTGGGCTGCTTGGCTTCGGGCTGGCGCCTTCAATCAATACGGTTATGACTATCCAACAACAAAATACGGAAATTCGGACCGAGGTAGCAAAATTATCCGCCAAAGAGTCTCTTCTTAAGAGAATGGATGAAGCTGCGGTTCGGTCGCAACTGGCGACAGCGGTTTCGGCGATACCCGACGATAAGGCCGCAACCGGGATTCTTACCGGGCTTGAAAGGTTGGCGATCAGCGCTTCTTCCTCTGTGAGTACCTTTTCCATTTCTCCGGGTAAGTTGTCGACACCCTCAGCCAACGCTACCCCGTCTGCCAAAAATCTGCCGAATCTCTCGGAAAAGCCCCTCCCGAAAAACCTTTACCGGCTGACTTTTGAATTAGGTTTAAGAGGAGACTTAAACGGCCTGGAAAGTTATTTAGCCCAATTGTCCGGGGTTAACCGGCTGGTTAATGTTGCGGGGATTAATTATAAAACAGGCGGCGTCACCTCCGGGGCTGGTCTGACCCAGCTGGTTCTCTATGTTTACTACCAGCCGGTCCTTTCCGATCTGGGCCCGATAGACTCTCCCTTAAGCGAGCTGACGGCAAAACAACAGACATTACTAAATAAGGTTGCGGAATTTTCTGAAGTAACCCAGGAGCCGCCTCTTCTTCCGGCAGGAAAAACTAACCCTTTTGGCCAGTAGATTCGTTAAGAATTATTTCTACTCTTTTCTGTTGTTTGACGGCGATGATTCTTATCAGGTTTCTTAAAGATTTAATTATCTTTCCCCCCCGGCCGATAACTTTACCCATATCTTCCGCAGCCACACTGACCGATAAAGCCACATTGCCGTTGCCTAAGTCTTCTTCAGAAACACTTAACTCGTCTTCTTTGGCCACAATTTGTTTTAAAAGATAAGTTAAAGCGTCTTTCATTTCAGAAGATGAGCAACGGTTTTTGTCGGTGTTGCGCCCACGGAAAGCCAATATTCGACCCGGTCTTTTTTTAGGGTTACCTTAGCCGGGTTAAAAAGCGGTTCATAAGTGCCGAGAATTTCAATGGCCTTGCCGTTTCTTTTCTTGTGCTCGTCAATAGCAATAACCCGGTATACGGGCTTGCTCAACTTCCCCATTCTGGCTAAACGGATTTTTACGGCCATACGATGTTAATTATAGAGCACTAGAGAGCTTTCTTCAAGGCTTCTTTGGCAGCGTTTTGCTGGGCTTCCCTTTTGCTGCTTCCCTCGCCCTGTCCCAACAGAGCGCCCTTAACCCAGACGCCGACGATAAAAATTCTTTTGTGTTCCGGACCGGAAGTCTTGATAACTTTATAAACGGGAAGCTCTTTGTATTTTTCCTGAATCGATTCCTGAAGCTGGTTTTTGAAATCAGCAATACTGCCGGACTTTTCGATTTCCGAAACTTTCGGGAACAGGTAAGTTCTAAGAAACCCTTCAACACTCTGTGGGCCCTGATCCAAAAAGATTGCGCCGATAAGAGCCTCGGTCCCGTCGGCCAGAAGGGCGTCGTTTTCAGCGCCGCCGGATTGTCTTTCTCCCCGGCTCATTCGCAGGTAATCACCTAAGTTTATTTCCCGGGCGACTTCTGCCAGGGTCGTAGTCCGGACCAGCAGCGACCGGATCGCCGTCAACTCGCCTTCCGGAGCTTTCGGAAATCTTTGGTAGAGGAAAACGGAGGTAAGAAGACCCAGGATGCTGTCCCCCAAAAATTCGAGACGTTCGTTAGACTCCGGAGCGGTGCTTTCGTTTAAAAATGACCGGTGGGTTACGGCCGTTAAAAGAAGATCCTTATCTTTGAACCGGATTTTGAGGATATCTTCAAGCTCGCTCAGGTTCGACATAATTTTTAACTACCGCTCCTAAAACTCCGTTGACAAAAGCGGGACTGGATTCACCGCCGAATTCCTTAGCCAGTTCCACAGCTTCATCAATAATGACTTTTAACGGTTCGGTTTTTTTTATCGTCAGTTCATAAACCGCTAATCGAAGAATTGCCAGATCCAGGTGATTAATTTTGTCTTTAGGAAATTCCGGAGCGCAGCTTTCGATTATTTTATCTATATTAGGCAGGGCGTCAACGACTTCCTGGGCCTCCGAACTTACCGGTTGGGGATGGAAATTCCAGGCAAATAGGTCGCTGACTATTTTTTGGCGCAACTGGTGGCGCGGGTCATTTTTTGTGACCATTTTCGTGTGCGAGGTAGACCATTTTGCCCGCATAGAAGCCACAGGAGCGGCAAACACTGTGAGGCAAAACCGGCTTTCCGCAATGAGAACACTTAGTTAGAGCTTTGACGGAAAGGCTAAGCGAGGCCCGTCTCCGGCCCTGTCTCTTATGGGACAATTTTCGTTTAGGTAATGGCGTCATAATCAGTTTAGGACTGTCTTAATTTTACCTTCCAGAAAGGTTTTCCGCAAGGTTGGAAAAAGATCGGGATGGGAGGTGATCTCTTTAGACAGATTGTTTGTCTCCGAGACCAACTGAAGGTCTTCAAAAGTGGCAATTTTGAGGTCCCATCTGCCGTGCTGGGCCGTCCCAAAACGCTGTCCCGGACCCCGAAATTTGAGGTCAATCTCCGCAAGTTTTAAGCCGGAGTTTAACTTTTCCAGAAATTTCAGGCGGGAAAGGGCCGGGGTCCCGTCATTTTGAGTAAACAGGAGACAATAAGACTGCTTTGTCCCTCTTCCGACCCGGCCGCGAAGCTGGTGCAGCTGGGCCAGACCGAAACGGTCGGCAGCTTCGATCAGCATAATCGTAGCTTCGGGAATATCAATCCCGACTTCGACCACTGGGGTGGCTACAAGGATATCGAGTTTTTTATTGCGGAAATCTGCCAGAACCTTATCTTTTTCTTTCGGCTTCATTCGGCCGTGCAGAAGTCCCAGTCTAAGATCGGGGAAAACAGTTTTTGACAGTTTTTCGTATTCGGCTTTGACTGATTTGACATCGGCGAGGGTTTCCGTTTCAGATTCTTCAATTAAGGGGCAAATTATAAAAGTCTGGGTTCTCTGGTTTCTAATCCAGCCGTAAGCAGCGTTTCTCTTTTGGGAAGGGATTACCCAGGTTTTTACCGGCAGCCTTTCTTTGGGCATTTCGTCAAGGACGGAGATATCCAGATCGCCGTAAAGAGTTAAAGCAATCGTTCGGGGGATGGGGGTGGCCGTCATGGTAAGAAGATGCGGGTTAATTCCCTTTTCGGCCAGTTTGTTTCTCTGGGAAACGCCGAAACGGTGCTGTTCATCAATAACTACCAGCCCCAGCTTTTTAAAGTTTAGTTTGTCGGAAAGTAAAGCCTGAGTGCCGACAACCACGTCCAGGCCGGAATAGTCCTTGTGATTACCGGTAGCAATACTAACCCCGATTTTTAAGGGGCTTAACAGATTTCTAAGCGTGGTAAAGTGCTGTTCGGCTAAAATTTCCGTCGGAGCCATTAAAACTGTCTGGTACCCGTTAAGATAGGCCGCCAGCATCGCTAAAGCGGCTACTACGGTCTTTCCGGAGCCAACATCACCCTGAAGAAGGCGGTTCATGGGTGTTTCCCCTGAGAGGTCCCGGTAAATTTCCCCGATTACCCGCTTCTGGGCGGTCGTTAAGGTGAAAGGCAGGCTGTCAACCAGTTTTTTAAGTTTGTCCCGAATCTCCACAATTTTAAATTTGTTCCCGACTTTTTGGCTTTGCAACTCCTTTCGTCGGATATTAGCTTCCAGTTGAGAAAGCAATAGCTCGTCAAAAGCTAATCGCTGCCTGGCTTCCTGCGCTTCTTTTAAGCTGTCCGGGAAGTGAACCTGGTAGAAAGCTGTTCTTAAGTCCAAAAGATGGTATTTTTCCCGGATACTTTCATCCAGATGATCAGAAATTGCCAGGCCGCCGTTTTTAATTTCTGAAAGCAAAAAATAAATCCGGTTCCGCAGCCACTTGGAAGAAAGGCCATAAGTTTCAGGGTAAACCGGAACAATTCTTCCCGTATGCCTGGCGAGACCGTTATTAATTACCTCGTAGTCCGGGCTTTTGAGAAGAAGTTTCCGGCCGTTTCGCTCAACTTTACCAGATAAACTTAAGAGATCTCCCCTGTGGATTGTTCGGGTTAGAAAGCGTTGGTTAAACCAAAGGGCCTCGGCCGTTCCTGAAAAATCTTCGACAATCGCTCTTTGTAAAACAAATCCGCCCCGAGTGTACTCGTTCTTAATTTCCAGAACTTTCCCCTGGACGGTTACCGTCTCCCCTTCCTG
>JAJYKY010000004.1:13956-30726 GCA_021788195.1 bacterium
ATTTGCTTCTTCGGGCTTTTTCTTCTGGAAAGTAGTTTCGAACTCTTCCCGGGCTTTATCGGCGGCTTCCCGGCTGTGCAGTTCAGAAACAATTTCGTAAGCCAGTTCTTTTTTGAGAACCATCGGGTTCTCGCCGCTTTCAAGACGCCTTTTGGCTTCGCTGACTTTTCCCAGGGACAAATCGGTGGCCAGCAGAAAATACTGGACAATCAAATCGTCGCGTAGCGACATTGTCTTGCCGAACATTTCCTCCGGAGTGTCCTCAATCCAGAGGGCATTTCCCCAGCTCTTGCTCATTTTCCGGCCGTCAGTACCTTCCAGAGTTGACAGGGTCATAATGTAAGATTCCTTGTTGTTTAGATCTTTTATCAAAGTCCGCCCGGCTTGAATATTAAAAATCTGTTCGGTGCCGCCAATTTGCAGATCTGTCTCCAGATGGTAACTGTCATAGCCTTGGGCGAGCGGATATAAAACTTCTGCCAGATTCACGCTTCCTCCTTCGGTAAGACGTTTTTTTATCAATTCCCGGCCAATAAAATCATTCAGGGAAAAATGGCGTGCCATTTTAATCGCATCGCGAAATGTCAGTTTGTCTAACCACTCGCTGTTTCTGACGATTCTGACTTTGGAAAAATCAAGGATTTTTTCCGCCTGCTTTTTATAAGTTTGCCAGTTCTCTTCTATTTGCCCCTCCGAAAGCTGCGGCCTTTCGGAATTTTTGTCAGAAGTATCGCCGATGAAAGCGGTGAAGTCCCCAATTAAAAAGATGACATTGTGCCCCAATTCCACCAAAAGTTGGAGCTTCCTTAAAGGGACAGCATGGCCTAAATGGATTCGTACCGCGGTAGGGTCGACGCCATTGTAGATATTCAGTTTTTTACCGGAGCGTAAAACTTTTTCCAATTCAGTTTTATTGGGGACGATCGTTTCCACGCCGCGGGCTAAGAGTTCGTCAATTCTGTCCATGACTATCGTTATCTTAACATATTCGCTTCTTTCTGGTACACTTTAAAGGTTAATCTGCTTATGACTGGCAAGTACTGGCGCTGGTGGTATTCTCCGACACGCCGGGTCCGGATTCTAAGTATCCTTTCGGTTGCAATTTTTGTCGGCATTATCGGCGTTTCCCTTTTAACGACGATAGTTTTTGCGGCTTTTTCCCTGACTTTGCCTGACCCCAATAAAGTTATCCGTCGGGACGGCTATGCCACCATTATTTACGACCGGAACGGCAAACCCCTGTACAATCTTTACGACAAAGAGAACCGGGTCCCGCTGGAGCTGAATCAGATCCCCAAGTACATGCAGGAAGCCACAATCTCCATCGAAGACAAAGATTTCTACCACCATAGCGGTTACGATATCTTCGGCATTTTGCGGGCCGTTAAAAATATTATTTCCTTTCAGGGGCTTTCCGGCGGTTCAACTCTGACCCAGCAGCTGGTAAAAAATGTTTTGTTGTCCCCGGAACAGACAATTTTCCGCAAAATCAGAGAGGTAATCCTGGCCTACCAGATTGAGAAAAAGTTTACCAAAGACCAGATTCTTCAGATGTATCTTAACGAAGTCCCGTACGGGGGTTCGACTTACGGCGTCGAGTCGGCTGCCCGAACTTACTTCGGTAAAAGCGCCAAGGATTTAACTCTGACGGAAGCCGCGATTCTGGCAGGACTCCCGCAATCACCGACGTACTACTCGCCTTTCGGCAAATATCCGAAGGCTTACGAGGATAGGGCCAGAAATGTACTGCGGCGGATGCACGAAGACGGATACATTACTGCCCAGCAACAGTCCGATGCCGATAAACAACTGGATACTGTTCAGTTTGCCAGCAGCTCGGGCGAAATTTCCGCCCCGCACTTTGTCTTTTACGTTAAAGATCAATTGGTGGCCAAATTTGGGGAGCAGAGAGTTGAATCCGGAGGCCTGCGGGTCACGACCACTCTTGATCGGGACTTAAATGACCAGGTCCAGTCGATCGTCCATGACGAAATCGTCAAAATTAAGAAGTACAAAGTTACTAACGGTGCGGCCGTAGTTTTAAACCCCAAGACCGGAGAAATCCTCTCTATGGTCGGCTCCTACGATTATTTTGATAAAAACATTGGAGCCTATAACGTGACTACTGCCCTGCGCCAGCCCGGTTCTTCGGGTAAGCCATTTATTTACGCGACTGCTTTTACTAAAGGCTACACCCCGGCCTCGCTGATAATGGATGTAAAGACCGACTACCCGTCCGGCGACCCGGCGCATCCTACGTACTCACCGGAAAATTATGACGGTAAATACCGCGGGCCTACTCAGCTCAGGTTTGCCTTGGGTAATTCCATTAACACGGTTGCCGTTAAGCTGACCGCCCTGGTCGGGCTTAAGGATATTATGACCAACGGTTACAATGCCGGGATTTCTACCTGGGAACCGACCGCGGATAATATGAAAGGCGTCGGTTTGTCTTTGGCTCTCGGAGGCAAAGAGGTTAGACTGCTGGACCTGACTTCGGCCTATGGTGTCTTCGCGACGGGCGGGGTCCGAAACGAACCGGTCAGCATCCTGAAGGTTACCGACAGCAAAGGCAATGTTCTCTATGAGTACCGCCCGGTAACCGGGCGACGGGTTTTTCCGGAAGATGTCAGTTTTCTTGTTTCTCATATCCTTTCCGACAACAATGCCCGGAAAGCCGTTTTCGGCGAAAACAACCTTTTAATTGTTCCCGGGAAAACCGTCGCGGTTAAAACCGGAACGACTGACCAAAAGAGGGATAACTGGACGGTTGGCTACACACCTTCTATCGCCGCCGGCGTTTGGGTAGGAAATAACGACAATACGATAATGGATCCCTGGGTTACTTCCGGGGTTACCGGGGCCGCGCCAATCTGGAACAAAATCATGCGGGTGGCGCTTAAAAACCTGCCGAATGAGGATTTTGTCAAACCGGATAATGTGGTAGCTCAGACAATCGACGCCCTCTCCGGGGGGTTGCCTCATGGCTCCGATCCGACGCGGAGTGAATATTTTATCAAAGGGACGGAGCCGGTGACTCAGGGATCAATTTACAAAAATTTAAAAATTTCCAAAGCCAACGGCAAACTGGCCAACGAGATGGAAATCCGCGCCGGCCAGTACGACGAAAAAGAGTTTATTGTCTTTTCGGAAAATGATCCGGTCAGTACCGACGGGAAGAACCGCTGGCAGGAAGCCATTGATAAGTGGGTGAACGATAATCACAAGGACGATCCTAAATATCATCCGCCGACGGACAAATCCGACGCTAATTTAAATTCGGTAGTGACGACAATTGATACTCCCCAGGACCGGGCAAAAATTGACAGCAATGACGTGCCGATTAAAGCCCACGCTTATTCAATGAGAGACATTACCAGTTTTGTGGTTGAAATTGACGGTAGCCAGAAAATAAGCCACGCTTCGGACACAATTGACGAAACGGTTCATCTTGATAGCGGGCCGCACCAAATAAAAGTGCGGGCTACGGATTCCGGTGGTAATTCCGGGGAAACGACGATCAATATCGGGGTGAACCAAAACTGGGATGCGCCGGCGGCTAGCCCTTCGGGGACACCTTAAGTTTTTCCTTCAGGTTTCGGAGGACCTTACTTCTTATCTCAGCGGCCTCTTTATCGGTTAAATTTTTTTCCGGATCCAGGTAAGTAATTCTGAATGTGTGGCTATTTTCATGGACATCAATTTGCTCAACGCCGGCCACCAGTTTGCTGCTGTTTTTGATTACCGTAACGACTTCCCCGACTAAAACTTTATCCGGCAAAATCAGGGACAAATCCTCGATAATCGGTGGGTATTTGGGAATTGGCCGGTATTTTCGGGAATGGTCAGCATATTTTTCCAGAAGGTCTCGGCTTAGTGTCCATTCCATAACGTGCATTTTTAAACCAAACTTGGCTAAAAGCTGGGGATGGACTTCCGCTAAGGCTCCGATCCGTTCCCTCCCGGCCATTATGACGGCCGTCCGGCTCGGATGAAGCCAGGGGTTGGGATTGAAGTTTTCTTCAGGAGGAAGAAATTCGGCAGTGATGTCGAGATTTTCAAGTAAGATCTGAAGCTCCCCCTTAACCTGATAAAAGTCTTCTCCTGAAACAATTCCGGCTATCTGGTAACGTTCGGAGAACTTGTCCAAATTCTCTCCCTGATAAATTTTTCCGAACTCGTAAAGTTTGATTTGCGAAAAAAGAGCTGAATTAGCTTTCAGGGCCTCCAGCAGGTTGCCGATCAGGTGCGGCCGCAGGTATTCGTATTCTCTGGAAAGAGGATTATCGACGCGCAGAACCTTTTCCGGATTAAAGCCCAGTTTGACCAATTGCTCTTCGGAAACCAGCGAGTAGGTGTAAATTTCGCTGTAGCCTTCCCCTTTGAGAATCTGTTTGATTTGAAGGTCAAAATCGTCATCATGAAAATAGGCCACTTTTTGGATTGGCAACGGACCGGTTGGTAATATTTTGGGGAAATTATCGTAACCATAAATCCGGCCCACCTCTTCAATCAGATCCTCCTCAATATGAAGGTCATTTCTAAAAGTCGGAACGGTGACCCGATAAACCTCATTTCCTTTATCTCCTTCGATTTTCGTCGTTAATTCCAGCCTGTCCAAAATGTCGGCCGCTTTTTCGGGTTCAATTTCGATTCCCAGAACTTTCCCTAAGGCACTTTGGCGCATTTCAACTGTCCACGGTTCAAACGGTCCTTTCTTTTCGTCAACCAGACCGTCTTCAATTTTCCCTCCGGCCAGTTCCAGGACCAGTTCCACGGCTCTTTCTAAAGCCCGGACAGTGTTTCCCGGATCGGCTCCGCGTTCAAAAATGGCCGATGCGTCGGATCTTAAACCCAAGGCCTGGGAAGTTTTGCGGATCCGGACAGAATCATAAACCGGAATATGGATCAAAATATTTTTTGTTTCCGAAGAAACCGCCGTGTTTTCTCCGCCTTTAAGGCCGCAAAGATCAATGACCCGGCCGACGTCCTTAAAAATGATGGCGCCTTTGGGCAATTTGTAATTGATACCGTCTAAACTGCGAAAGTCTTCTCCTCCCTTGGCCTCTTCCATCACCATCTGCTTGCCGCGGATTTTATCCAGGTCAAAAACATGCAGAGGATTGCCTAATTCCCACATCACATAATTGGTGATATCAACCAGATTGGAAATCGGGCGCAAGCCGACTTTTTTCAGGCGTTCCTTCATCCAGTCGGGAGACTGTTTAACGGTAACCCCTTTAATAATGATGGCCGTATATCGCGGACAGAGTTCAAAATCGTTTTTGATTTTTATTTCGAAATTCTTGGCTGCTTTAGTTTTCATTCTCGATTCTTTGCTCTTGATTTTTGTATTGGTGACGGCCGCAATTTCTCTGGCCATACCGTAAACGCTTAACCAGTCCGGCCTGTTGGGGGTAATTTCCGGATCGAGAACAATATCCGTGTCCACCTTGAGCCACTTCTCGACTGTCAGCCCGGCCGCCGACAGCTCTTCTGCCAGTTTTTCGACCGGCAGTTTAATCTCGACAAAATCTTTTAGCCAGGAAATCGGGGTAAGCATCTCAGAATTGTTTCAGAATTCTTAAGTCCGGATTGGTCAAAACGCGAATATCGTCAACTTGGAACCGCATCATGGCCAGCCGGGTCAATCCCATGCCAAAAGCAAAACCGGACCACTGGGCCGGATCAATTCCCGCCATTTTCAGGACGTTAGGGTGAATCATTCCCGCTCCCAAAAGCTCCATCCATGACCCGTCGGTTCTTTTAGCGACAACCTCAACTCCGGGTTCCACGAACGAGAAGTTTGTGGACCAGAGTTTATATTCAATTCCCGGCAAGAGACCTTTTAGAATATAGTCCAAAGTTCCGAAGAGGTGCGTCATCTTTGTTCCCCGGTCAACGACGAAACCCTCAAATTGCCAGAATTCGTAAGAATGGGTTGCGTCAAGGTCGTCGACCCGAAAGCATTTACCGGGAACCAGAACCCGCATCGGCGGTTTGGTTTTTTCGTAAACCCGGGCCTGCATATTGGAAGTTTGGGTGCGCAAAAGGATTTCTCCGGGTTGAATTTTGGAGTTCCGGCAATCTAAATATAACGACGCCTGCGTGTCTCTGGATGGCGCATTCTTCGGCATGTTGACCCTTTCAAAGTTGTAGAGATCGGTTTCGATTTCCGGGCCTGTCACAACCTGGAATCCGAGCCGATTTGTCAGTTTGACGACCTCGTTCAAAGTTTGGGTTAAAGGGTGCAGATGGCCATCCGGCAGAGAAACAGCCGGCGCGGTGACATCCAGCCATTCGGTTTGGGCGATATTTTCCGCCCGGCGTTTGGAAAGAAACGTCGATTGGGTTTCCAGGGCATCCTCAATCGCTTTTTTCGTCTCGTTGGCAAACCGGCCGACAATGGCCCGTTCTTGAGGCGGGAGATCCGGCAACTTTTTAATGATGTTGGTAATTTTTCCCCGGCTTTTGCCTAGATAAGCCACCCGAATTTCTTCGAGCTCGCGGGTATTCCCGGCCGACAAAATCTGGGCCAGGGCCTCGTTTTTTAAATCAATTAATTTTCCCTGCATGTCTCTTTTTCTATTGTAACTGACAACCTATCGGCTGGCAACGCCTCAGCGGCGGTTATCAGCATGCCGTTTTCTCCTGTCGGCATAAGGTCTGTTGTCCACAGTTCTTTTAAATCCGGAGATTTTTCTTTTTCCATTGTTATCACCCCCTTTTTAGACATTAAAAAACCCCGCTTACTGGCGGGGTTAATTTCTTTTGATGTGGCTGCCTATTACTTCACATCAATTAACCCCGCTTTCGCGAAGCTAAAGAAAAACACCTTGTTATTTGTAGCTATTTGAATATTCTGCATTTGTATTTATTCGGATTTGATTTTCTCGACAATGGCTTTAAACGCCTCCGGTTCTTCGAGAACGAGTTGGGCCAGAATTTTCCGGTCCAATTCTATTTTAGCCTCCTTGAGTTTTTTAACGAAGACGCTGTAATTCATATCGTAAGACCGGACAGCCTGGTTAATATGTAAAATCCAGTCACGGCGAAAATTGCTTTTGCGGTCCTTGCGGCCGGCATAGGAGTATTGTCCGGCGTGTAAAACCGCTTCTTTGGCTTTGCGGACCAATTTATGCCGCGACATCCAGTAGCCCTCAGCCTGCTTTAAAAGTTTTTTATGTTTGGCGTGGGTGGTTTTACCCCTTTTTATTCTGGCCATATTTTTTATTCAGATTCAGCCTAATTTTATCAACTATCGGCCGATATCTCAAGTAGTGATTGTAGGCGCGCGTTGAAATCTCTGCTGCCCGGTCCCGGCTGTTTTTTCTGAAATTGACAAAAAAGCGCCGCATTAAATACCTAAAAGTGATTTTATTTTTTTCTCCAGAGGGCCGGTAACCTGAATCGGCTCTTTACCGCGTCGGACCGAGGTGGCCCTTTTACTGGCCTTTAAGTGACGTTGTCCCGGCTTCCGGCGCAGGATTTTTCCGTTAGCTGTGACCTTAAACCGATCCCTGACAGTTTTGGAAATTTTCATCTTTGGCATATGTTTATTGTTTATTGGAGGCAAAAGTTATGGTTAACTGTCGCCCTTCCATTTTAATTTCCCTATCCACCCTGGCTTTGTCTCCGAGCGTAACTTTAAACTGATTTAAAATCCGGTGCCCGAATTCAGTTCGGCCCATTTGCCGCCCGGTAAATTTTATGCTGACCCGGACATTATACCCTTCGGTCAAAAACTCTTCGGTTCTCTTAATTCTGGCGGCAACATCCGCCTCTCCGGCGAATGGTCCACCGACCCGAATTTCCTTTACTCCCGACGCTTTCTGTGATTTTTTCGCTTCCCGGTCCTTTTTCTCCTGCTGATACACGAACTTTTTGTAATCGATCGCTTTGGCAACGGGCGGGACAGCTTTCTCTCCGATTAAAACCAAATCAACTCCCTGTCCCAGAGCGTAGTCCAGCGCTTCTTCTTTGGAAAAAATCCCGATTTGCCTGCCGTCTTCGCCGATTAACCTAACCTGAGGGGCGGAAATTTGGCTGTTAATTTTGTAATTCTGCTGCAACGACCTTTTAAAATAGCTATTTCTTACCTGCTGTTTTCTTATTCTTAATTTTAGCGTTTCTGCGAAGGATTTTCAACAAGATCTTCTTTTAGAGATTTGGTTTGGATTTCTTTTTTAAGATTTTCGATAAATTTTTGCACCGGAAATGAACCGTAATCCCGCCCGCTGCGACTCCGGACGGCCACGGTCAGGTTTTCGGCTTCCTTGTCGCCGACGACCAGCATGTAGGGAATCTTTTGCCTCTGGGCGTCGCGGATTTTCGCTCCCAACTTTTCCGACCGGTCATCAAGTTCCGCCCTGATTCCCGCCTCTTTAAGCTCTTCCTCGATCTTTTTACTGTATTCCCGGTGCCGGTCGGCGATGGGCAGAATTTCTGCCTGTACCGGGGCAAGCCAGGCCGGAAAGGCTCCCCCGTAAAATTCGATCAGGAAAGCGATGACTCTTTCAATGGCGCCGATTGAAGACCGGTGGATGACAATTGCCTGTTCTTCCTTCCCTTCCTCGTTAACATAATTAAGGGTGAACCGTTTAGGCATGACAAAGTCATATTGGACGGTAAAAGCGGTATCTTCCTTTCCGTTGGCGTTAAACATCTGGATGTCGATTTTGGGGCCGTAAAAAGCCGCTTCACCGGGCGCTTCCACAAATTCGACTTTTCTCTGTTTTAAAACCTGGCGAAGGATTTCTTCGGCTTTATCCCAGGCTTTATCATCTTGGTAATATTTTTTCGTGTCCTGGCGGTCCCCCAGGGAAAGGCGGTAGAAATAATTTCCCGGTCGGTTGTCCTTGCCGTATTTTAAGCCCAAAATTTTTGACAATTTATCAATTAAATCCAAGGCTAAACCGATTTCGTTTTGAGCCTGATCTTCGCGGGCCATAATGTGAGCGTCAGCCAGACAGAAAGACCGGACCCGCTGCAAACCCATAAGCTCCCCGGATTTCTCAAAACGGAAAAGTTTGGCCAGTTCCGCGTAACGGATCGGCAACTCTTTATAACTGTGCGGCCGCGAGAGGTAAAGTTCGAAATGATGCGGACAGGTCATGGGACGAAGCATGAATTTCTCTTCTTCAATCATAATCGGCGCGTACATCGATTCTTTATAATAGGGATAGTGGCCTGATTTTTCATAAAGAGCCAGCTTTGCCAGTTCCGGCGTGTAAACATGTTGGTAACCCATTTTCAGTTCCTCATCCACGACCCAGCGTTCTAACTCCCGGCGGATGGTAGCCCCTTTGGGGGTCCAAAGCGGCAGGCCCTTGCCGACGGTGTCGGAAAAAGTGAACAAATCCAGCTCTTTGCCCAGCCGTTTGTGGTCGCGTTCGCTTAAGTTCTGATCAGATTGATCCATAAGTCTATAATAACAAAAAACACCACCCTGCTTTCGACCCGGGGTTCCATCGAAAGTCCGGTGGCTTAATTATTTTTTGACTCCGGGGTGGTGAGTCCCATCAGCGCCAATATTTACTTGTCTTAAGTGTATTGCGTGGGCTATAATCTGTCAAGATGCACTCGTAGTTCACCGGTAGAATGCTTCGTTGACATCGAAGAGGTAGATGGTCCGACTCCATCCGGGTGCACCTTTATGGCTAATCGCCAAGGACAACACATCAAAAAGATTACCAAACTGCCTATTGCCAGTGAAGAAATAAAGATCCGCTACCTTGAACGACTCAAAGAAGGAAAATTGACAAGGGACGAGAATCTTGTCTCTCCCTTTTGTGTTTATTTCGCCGCTTACGATCCAAAAGCAAAGGAATTCTTCGTGGGCCATCATAAGAAATCCGGGCTATGGCTTTTCAACGGCGGCCATATCGACCCAAATGAGACATCGACTGAAGCCCTAAGAAGAGAAATCGATGAAGAATGGGGTATTCAGATTGACACACGACGTATTCAACCATCTCTACTAACTATCACCGAGATAACCAGTAACCCAAATGGTCGGCCGTGCCGTTGGCGCTTTGATATTTGGCCCATGGTTCCGGTAACAAAAACGGATTTTCAACCTGACCAATCCAAACTCGATACGGAGTTTTATACTACCAAATGGATTACTCCGACCGAAGCAAAATCCATAATTACTGATCCGGCAACAATCGAAGCGTTTGGTCAATTTGAGAAAATATTTGCAGCATAGAGGTTGTTCGATGACGGGCAGCAATATGGAAATTGGAGCTTCTTTTAGCCACAGGCATCTCAAATCGCTAAACCTCGATCCTCTTGCGGCAATTAAGGATTTCAAAAAACTTGGTTTAACCTGGGTTCGGCTCGGTTGTTATTGGGACGAAAGCGAAAAAGAGCCGGGGAAATTTTCCTTTACCGAACTTGACCCGATAATTAAATTCTGTGAAACAGAAGGAATAAACATAGCCCTGACGGTTGGAATGAAAGCGCCACGGTATCCGGAGTACTACATTCCTAAATGGGTAGAAAAACAGTTAGTGCTTCATAGGTTGTCTTCAATTAAATCGGAAAACAAAATACTGCTTAAGACGGTCTTAGAATATGTAAAGCAGACCATTAAGCATTTCAAAAGCAACAAAGCCATTAAGGTTTGGCAGGTTGAAAACGAGCCACTCGACTCTTCCGGAGAGAAATGGTGGCGGATAACTCCGGAGTTTTTACAAAGTGAGGTCGAATCGGTTCGCGAACTTGATCCAAAAAGAAAAATTCTTATCAATCTTTGGGGAAACGAGTTAAGCAAACGAGGATTATACAAAGAAGCGATGAAGCTTGCCGATATTATTGGCTTCGATATTTATTTGCGCCACCCGATTTTTTTATTCTTTAATGCCTTTAATCGCTATATTGGCCCGCTTGATTCTAAGAAAACCATCCAACGAATCTTTGGGGAGATAAAAAGCGAAGGAAAAGAAGTTTGGCTTGCAGAGTTGCAAGAAGAACCGTGGGAAGTTGGCGAACTAACAACTAAAAAAGAGAATCCTCCAAGTTTCCTTCCCAAACATCTGCTCCAAAATCTTGAATACGGTCAATCTCTTAATCCATCGGTTATTCTTTTATGGGGCTTTGAATGGTGGTATTACCGGAAAATAAAGGATGACTTACGATATTGGAATGAAGCGTTGAAAATTCGAGCTTAAATGACCAGGATCTATAATTTTGCCTCGGGTACGAAAATTTGAAGCTGGTTAAAAGTAGAGTAAACTCGAAGCAAATAGTCGCAGGAGGTGTTCCATTCTTGGAATATCTTGTGCACCCGCTAAAATTCAATGCCTACTTCTCTCCCTAAGATTTTTTCGGCAATTGGTTTAGTCTGCAGACGTGCTTCTGTGAGCTTTTGGCGAGTTTTACACCCAACACTTGAAGAGCGAAAAATAATTCGGTCGCCAAGAATTGCGATTCTCCCTGCGTCATCAACCAATCTTTGAAATCTTTCCTTCATAGGTTCTCCCAGGTTGTGTTTGGTACAAATATCAAAATGGGAATCAAGAAGATCACCAAAACCGATTACTTCTCCGTCACGAACAAATTTAGCTGCCTCTTTTATTTGCGATACAGTTTCGGTATTCAGGATAGTCATATTATCCAGCCGAGGTGGCAATACTGCGCTCGTCGGACATCCCAAAACTGGTGCCGTGTTTCTTAAACATGGCCCAGTAGCCCTTCTTGGCCTTCTTGGATTGAGACGCTTGGAGCCAGGTTCGGGATTTGATTACTTCGGTTTTGAGGTCGCGAAGGAGGCGCATGACCCATTCAAAGTAATTAAGATAATACTCGCCGGGTTTTTTCGTGCTGGCGTCAACGCTGATTTCATTAACCTCGGTGGACAAAACGGCGGCCTGTTCGGAGACGCTTTTGGCTTCCTTCTGGATTTCCAAAACTAGCTGATCAATCCGGCGCTTGGTAACCTCCTGCTCCCGGTCGAAAATAACCTGCTCTGTTCTTTTAACCGTCTGAAACTGGCGGATTTCCAGGCTTTCCTTATGGGCGTTAACTTCCAGGGTTTGCGACTTGCCGATTACGATTTCGCCGGAAAACGGTTTTTTGGCGGGCCTTTGGCTTATTCCGATTTGATTAAAAGCTTCGCGGAGAAGATCGGGGGGAAGTTTTTTGACTTCGTTGCCGACGTTGCGTCCTAACTCCCCGACAATTTCTACGGGGTTAGTTTTATCGGCAAAACTGGTTTTCTTTTTTGTATCTGCCATACCTGTATGTATTATAATCCCCGTTTCAAGTTACAGGCTAAGGAGATAATTCAAGGTTTTTTCCCGTCTTAAGACCGACGCTAAAAGATAGGCCTGGTTTTTTAGAGCCTCTTTGGCTTTCGGGTCCGTTTCTTTTTCCATCACCTTGTTTAATTCCTGTTCGGAAACTGTCAGTTTTTCCTCTTCGGCGATTTTCCCTAAAATAAATTCCAATTTTAAAGCCCGTTCTGCCTGCAGTCGGTATTGGTCCTGAAGATCCTCAATCTTTCGGCCGGTGCTGGCTAAATACTGGTCTATTGTCAGACCTGCTTTGCGGACATCGTCAACCAATTGGGATAAGAGCCGGCTTACTTCTTCCTCCACTAAAAGATCCGGCAGTTCAACCTTGGCGACGGCCAAAAGTTTTTCGATTACTTCGGAAACGCGCTGACTTTCCTTGGCGGTTTTCTCTTCTGGGGTTTCCTCTTTGGTGCCTTCACCCGGGGTCCAGATTTTGCCCTTGCTGTTAATGGTTTTAATCTCGTCCTTATAGTTATTCAGCTCGACTTCCGGCTTTTCGGCCCCTGTCGCTTTAAAAACCCAGTCTTTGTTTTCTTCAGCGGTGACAATCTGGATTTTGGGGCTGACGACCGGTGTTAGATTGTGCTCCCGGACCGCCTGGGCGTAGGCTTCCGGTAAAACCTCGTTAACGACCTCGCCGTAGACTTTTCCCTGGTCGACATTTTTTAAGGCAATATCGTGGGGAGCCTTACCCTTACGGAAACCTTCAACCTCCACTTCGGCCAGCACTTTATCAACAATCGTTTCATAAACGGCCTTAATCTGGTCCCAAGGAATCGTAATTGTCAGTTCAAAACCCCGGTTAGGTAGTTTATTAAGATTGCTTGTCATCGTTTTCCGATTGTAATGGAGTTTAATGAGAATAACAAGTGGATTTTACCTAAGCTCCACTTTTATGTCCGGGTCGATTGCCGGCAGGGCCAGTTGCGGTTCAATCAGGTCCAGCCCGTCAACTTCCGAGACCCAGGTTTGGACATCTCCCTGAAGTTTTAAAATCGCCGAGTCGGAGGCAAATCTTGGGGAAATCCTTGCTGCCGGAGTGGCGATCGGTTGATTTTCGGCAGGAGCCGGAGCCGGCGGGGTAACCGTGGTTCTTTGGGAAAATAGGACAATCCCCGCTCCGATACCGATCGC
Source organism: bacterium (assembly GCA_021788195.1). GTDB lineage: Bacteria > Patescibacteriota > Microgenomatia > JAMCZE01 > JAMCZE01 > JAJYKY01. Next base: position 27,390 of record JAJYKY010000004.1, read on the forward strand.
CAGGACAAAAACTGTGGCCAGGGTAAGAACCACGATCAACGGCTTAGTCCAGGCTATTTCCCGTTTGGGCCGGAGAACTTCCCCTCCGTCGCTAATGTACAAATCGTCAGCCATTGGTAATCTGTTTTAAAATTTCCAAAAGAAAACTTCCGGCTTCGTGCAGATATTGTCGTCCGTCCAAAATCAATTTCTGACCGGCCAAAAGATCAATTTTCTGGAAATTAAAATTATTTTTGGGGTAAAGAACTTCAACAGCCGCCGACCTTTTATCGTCGTAAAGCGCCGCTTTGCTCTCAGCGGCTGTAATTCCCCGGGAAAGGCTCTGGGTGTCTTCGCCGAGATTTGAGAGCCTTTGCACCTGAAGTTTAGATCGGGCTGTCAGATCGGCAAATTTGCTGTCTTCATAGTCTGTTTTGCCAAGAAGAATCTGGCCCACAATTTGTTTTGCCTCAGTATCCAGCTGCTGGTAATGATTGGCAAAAGTCGTATTGATGGTGTTTAAATCGGAAATGGTGGCGGCTGCGGAAATCTGGTTTTGCAAACTACTTAAAAAGGTGGTTTCCTCCCCGATAATTCTCTGGGTGGTAGCTAAATCATTTGGAGCCAGCCCGTCGGCAATCATCGCTTTCTGGGAGAGGGTTGCCAGATAGCTGATCATTACCCGGTTACGCGAAAGCAGGACGGTCCGCATCTTTTCCAGAAGATCATTTTGGGTAGTTAAAGTCTGGTAGGTAAGATAAGTGGCTTTGGCGATGGTAAAATTCTCGTAATCCTGGCGGTAGAGGTTGTACTGGTACTGGTAATTGTTGTAAGCCTGGGAATAGTCGGCTAAAACAGGTTTATAAACGGAAAAAAGGGCAAAAAACCCGAAGGCAAAGAAAACGAGCAGTTTTTTCTTCATAAAAATAATGGTAGCACACTTGGGGGTATAATAAACAAGGGCCGAGGTGGTGGAATGGCAGACACGCAGGGTTTAGGACCCTGTGAGCTCGACGCTCGTGCAGGTTCAACTCCTGTCCTCGGCACTCTAACCGAAAATTAACCAAATGGGTTAGTAGCGCCGTCATCCTCTCTAAACCCCCTTGACAAACTTATAGTCGTGTGGTAAGATACCCTCAGATCCAGAGGTATGCTTCCCAAGGCTACGTCTGGGTTTTTTATTGGGAAAAAACTATTGCAGTTCTTCCAGATAACTATTAACGCACTCGGCCCAGGAGCCATTCGAAGGCGGCGTGTACTTCTTCATAATCTTTTCCGGAGTATCCAGACCCTTGTCGTAATAATCTTCGCGCAGGCCCCGGCTGACGCGCTCGATTGCTTCAAACCAGTTGTTAAACCTCAGAACTTTTTGCCCGTAAATTCCGTAACCCCAGGCGTTAAAGCTGTCGTGCGGCACAACCTTCCCGACATTGGATTCGCACTGGGCAATGGCCGGGACCAATCCGTAAGAAATCCGGTATTTATCAGCCGAATCGACGATAAACTGGCCTAAACCCTGAAACGGCGAGTGGTATTTGGCGAGAAAATTATCAACAAGGGCCGGGCGGGCGTCATTGGCTTTGATCTGAGACTGGGTAAAAGCGCCCAAAACATCCGGAACGGCACTGTAAGAGCTATAGTTGTTGTCCAAAGAGACGGGAACCTTGAAAATCGGTGTAGATCCGTGGGTCTGACGACTTCCCGACAAAAGGATCAGGGACAAAAAAGCCGCCCCCAGAAGAAGGGTATTCCCGAAAACAAACCCCAGCACGAGAAGCAATTTCCTCACTTTTTACAATCATGCCAGACTTTCGAAAAGTTGTCAAACTGAGCGGTAATAATGGTATAATTTGTGTGTTGCCAGGCCCCCGTAGCTCAATGGACAGAGCAACTCGGTTCTAACGAGTCGGTTGGGCGTTCGACTCGCCCCGGGGGTACCGGAATCCTGGTGACTGTAGCTCAACGGTAGAGCACCAGCTTGTGGAGCTGGGCGTTGCGGGTTCGAATCCCGTCAGTCACCCCCAAGCTATGCCCCCAAGGGATATTATTGAGGGCGAAATCCTAAGAAAATATTCTTGACAGCCTAATTTTTGAAGAATAACATTCCCTATCTGCCCGGAATTCGTGATTGAAAGAAAGGAAAATCTTTTCGGAAAACTTCCGCCCGGCGAGGGTCCACTTATTGTTAAAGGACTAACGCAAGCTTCTCTTGTCTACCGGGAAAGACTGATGAACCCCGAGGATTTAAAAAACGGAGCCGAATTTGCTCCGGACAATCCCCTTTTCTGCACCTGTGACCTGGCCGTAAAACTTTTGGGGGCTATTTACGGAGAAGTTTCCGACGGCGGGAAAATGGGCCGGATTTGGATGTATAAGACGGAAGAATTGTTCAAAAAAGGTAAACTGCAAAATAAGGAGTACGGATGCCACTACGATTACTGGAACGCGAAAACCGGCCGGCTCGATTTCACCCGTTGCCAGTTTCCGGAAGAATATTATCTGTATTTTTATATGTTTAAGAAAGGTTTTGAGGTTAAAAATGCCCGGTTTGGCCGAAGAATGGAACTTCTGGTCCCGGCAGTAATCGAGGTGGGAAGGGAAAGCTTAAATTCGCTCACGTCTCCGACCCCGGAGTTCATAACTTTCTTGGCCCGGTAACCTAATTGGAGCGGGAGACGCAAATTATTTTGAACTCCTCCTCGATGAAATCCTCATACATTTGCGATATTTTTGTAATCCATTATCAGCTTATCCTGATGTAAATTGTGCTTGCTTTGGATTTAGGTTTTATATAGAATTGTCCAAAAAGTATGATATATAAGGGTAAGTAAGAGATATATTAATATGGGTTATGCATATCATGAATTAATATTGCCAGCAATTGTATTTGAACATCCCGGGAAAAATAAGGAAGAATTGGCAAAGCTACGTGATAGCGTACCAGAGCCTCCGTTAATTTTCAGGGAAGAAGACCCTTGGAATAAAAGCTGTAATTCTCCTTTTCCTAAAGGGTTCGAGAGGCTAGCACGAGAATTGCGCCTTAATCTCTCTCCTCAAACTGAAGAATCAATATTAGACAGTAACGGTATTCCAATCGAGCCCGCAGAACCTTATTTTGAAATTGATGATAAGGAAAATCCTTATAAAGTATATGTAAATATTTTTAACAAACCTAAGGAAACAAGGCGACTACATGTTGGACTTCTTCCTGGAGAGCGAGAATTTAAAACCGGAGAATTTTTAAGAAAAAACTGGTTAGATTGGGAAGATCCTTTCGGGCAAGATTATAGTGGAATTTTAATAAAAGACATTGTTAAAAAACTGGAAGTAAGTCGTGGCAGGAATAGAAAAGATTTTT
>JAJYKY010000005.1:0-10678 GCA_021788195.1 bacterium
CCGCTCTCCTCTGTCCCTAAATTGTCCCGAGCCACCTCCGGAGTTATCCTCATGCGCTTCTCGGAAGCGGCCGACCGCCTCGCCGCCGTCGCGACTTTAGAAAAGTGATTTCTCGCGTGCTAAAATTAATCCAGGCAGAAAGAAGGCCAACCTACACTGTTTGAAAAACTTTTTGGATTTGTCCGCAGCCTCCAAAGGCCTGGAAAATATTCCGACTCCATCAGAAACCTATAGAAAAACCCCGAAGTACTCTATTCCTACTTACTTCTCAGGATAATGGAGTTTCTTTGACCTTTTCAATAAACAATTGTTTGTCTCGAATAGAATATTCGAGTACTGTTAAATTATTTCTTCTCAGATTACCTAGAGTTTTGGTTGCTTCATTGAATTCCAAGTAAAGATTTTTAATAAATTTCTGGGTACTTCCTTTTAAAACCAAAACAAAAAGGTTTAAGCTTTTAGTTTGATTACTACGGAATCTCGGTGAAAATAAGGAATAATAATAGTATTTTTTTAGTTCTTTCCTAAGAGTTGGCAACATTTTCGCATTAAGCGCATCTTTTTTTAACTCGAAGATATTTATGTTGCAGCTATTTAAAATAATTATATCCGCCGAATAAGCATTTCCGATAACAAACTGATTATAAATCTCAGAGGCTCTCAAACTATTCTCGGAAAAATCGGCTAATATCTTTGACACCTGTTTAAAAGTCAGGCTTGTCTTATCTTTTAGATTAAGAAGGATAAACGATTCCAGGTCACATTCTGAAGAAAATGCCAGTCTCTTTTCAATTCTATTTTTTACTGCCAAATAGTTCGGATCGATCTTTATGCGATTCGTATTCAAGCTAGATTGGCGATATCGGTATACCGGTTTCTGTTTTCCATAATTTCCGAAGGTCCGAATTAGAAATCTGCCTTCATCGTCATTAAGACAAATTGAATGCAGGTGTTTATTTTGTTGAATTAAGCTTATCAGCCGTGAAGCCTCATCAATCTTTTGATCCTTAATACCCTGCAAATATACATCTGTTTCTTCTATTACAGACAGTATTCCATCTGGTTGAATTTTTATACGATAGTAATATTTTTTGCCGGGAAATACGGCGGTTTTATCGTAAAATTGCGTGTCCTCCACTTTGAAGGGGCCGAAAATTTCTTGCGACAGAGAAGTAAATTGTGAAATAAAAACAAGATCTCCTGGTTCTACGTTGACTAACCAATTGGAATTAGTCGCTCCATAGAGAGAATTAGTTAGGCACTCCGTAGCAAACTTCGCCGTTGTGAATAGGTAATATCTTATGTCAGAATACTAGCAAGAAGCCCAAATTCTGTCTAGGCACTCTATGAAAAACCCTTTGACTCCCTGTTCTGAGCTATATAGCAGGGATGCGTTTATTCGTTATTTCAAAATCCTAACAAAAAGTGGATATGATCCTGATGAAGCCTTGCGTTTTATTATGACCAACTGCCTTTTAAGCGCCTTAGTATTTCAGGAATTTATCCATAACGGCAAATACCGATCACTCTAAAAATAATCGTTGGCCCTTGCAAGTATAAATAAAGGCATTAAACTGGAAATATGAAAGACAGTTTGGTCGTGGCCATTCTTGCCTCAGTAATTGTATCTTTTGTCGGGCTGTTTGCTTACGCTAAATGGGGGCCGGCTTTCCCTTTATCGGTCAGCCAAATTACCACCAATAAAAACGACCTCTTCACTGTTTCCGGAGAAGGAAAAGTGACCGCTAAACCGGATATTGCACAGGTTTCGGTGGGCTTTACCCAGAACGGTTCGTCCGTAGGCCAACTCCAGTCGCAGGCTAATCAGACAATTAACACTTTGACGGCCGACATTAAAAAACTCGGGATCGCCGACAAGGATATCAAAACGACAAATTATTACCTTAGCCCCAATTATGACTACCGCGGCGGATCACAAAAAATCACCGGTTATACTATCAACGTTAGCCTTGATGTCAAAGTCCGCGATTTTGACAAAATCAACAGCGTGATCGATACCGCCACCGCCGATGGCGCCAACCAGATCGGCGCTCTGAATTTTGCGGTTGATAATCCGGAGCAGTACCAGTCCCAGGCCAGAAAACTGGCCATTGATGCCGCCAAGACCAAAGCGGCGGAAATTGCTTCGGAGACGGGAATTAGTCTCGGCCGGATTGTCAGCGTTACCGAAGGAACCAGCACCCCGCCACGGCCGATGCCGCTGGTCGCCAATAAGGTCGCGACCGGGCTGGGAGCTGGTACTCCCACTCAAGTCGAGCCCGGATCAAGCGAAATTACCGTCACCGTCACCCTCGCCTACGAAACGAGATAGGGCTATTGGACGATTCCTCTTCCTTATTGACTAAAATTCAAGATCAGATATAATTAACGCCGGATGAGAAAAAGGTCCTGACTGCGAGCTTTCATAGGAAATTCCTGTGTCCCGCTCGGCGGGATTTTTTAGTCCTCGGAACTTTGACACCCGAATAGTTTTTGACTTTTAAAAAGTGGTAGAACGTTGCCGGTTTTGACAAAAATCAAAACCGCGCATGCCCGGTCCCGGCTTCAGCCGCGGATCGGCACAATTTTTTGAGAATTTGATCCTGGTTCAGGATGAACGCTAGCGGCGTGCCTTAGGCATGCAAATCGAGCGGACTGAGACCGCAAGGTCGAAGTCAGCGGTGGACGGGTGAGTAATACATAGGAACGTACCCTTTTGTAGGGAATACCCCCGCGAAAGCGGGGCTAATACCCTATAAGCTCGCAAGAGGAAAGCACTTAACTGTGCGCAGAAGGAGCGGCCTATGTCCTATCAGCTAGTTGGTGGGGTAATGGCCTACCAAGGCGACGACGGGTAGGGGGTGTGAGAGCATGACCCCCCACAATGGGACTGAGACACGGCCCTTACACCTACGGGTGGCAGCAACTAGGAATCGTCGGCAATGGGGGAAACCCTGACCGCGCGACGCCGCGTGGAGGATGACGGCCCTCGGGTTGTAAACTCCTTTTGATTGGAAAGAAGTCCGGCTTTGCCGGATTGACGGTACCAATAGAATAAGCCGCTACTAACTACGTGCCAGAAGTCTCGGTAATACGTAGGCGGCAAGCGTTATCCGGATTCATTGGGCGTAAAGAGACGTGTAGGTGGTTTATCGCATCTTGCTTTAAATCCTCCGACTTAATCGGAGAACTGGGTAAGAGATGGGTAGACTAGAACTCTTTTGGGGCAACTGGAACTTCAGGTGGAGCAGTGAAATGCGTTGATATCTGAGGGAACACCAATGGCGAAGGCAGGTTGCTAAGAAGCAGTTGACACTGAGACTCGAAAGCTAGGGGAGCGAAGCAGATTAGAGACCTGCGTAGTCCTAGCCGTAAACGCATGGGTGCTAGATTTCCCCGATTTATCGGAGGAGTCGTAAGCTAACGCGTTAAGCACCCCGCCTGGGGAGTACGGCCGCAAGGCTAAAACTCAAAGGAATTGACGGGGACCCGCACAAGCAGTGGAGCGTGTGGTTTAATTCGATTCAAAGCGTAAAACCTCACCAGGGCTCGACATGTAGCTGCAAGCGCACGGAAACGTGTGACCTTCGAGGGTGCTACAAAGCTGCTGCATGGCTGTCTTCAGCTCGTTCCGTGAGGAGTACCCTTAAGTGGGTTAACGAGCGCAACCCCCACCTTTTGTTAAATCTTCAAAAGGGACTGCTCTGATTAAATCAGAGAGGAAGGCGGGGATGACGTCAAGTCAGCACGGTGCTTATGTCCTGGGCAACACACACCCTACAATGGCGAAAAACAGCGAGCCGCAACCCGGTAACGGGAAGCAAATCTCGGAAATTTCGCCTCAGTTCAGATTGAGGGCTGAAACTCGCCCTCATGAAGTCGGAATTGCTAGTAATGGCCAATCAGCAGGTGGCCGTGAATTCGTTCTCGGGTCTTGTACACACCGCCCGTCAAGGCAGCAAAGTCGGCAACGGCCCAAACCCCGATTTAATCAGGGCGAAGCCGAGGTCGGCGATGAAGCTTAAGTCGTAACAAGGTATCCTTAGCCGAAGCTGAGGATGGATCACCTCCTTTCTAAGAGGTATACGGGTCCGATTCAGTCGGACAAACAAACTCCCACTTTAGGATTAGTGGCTAAACAAATCCAAAGCGTTCTACCACTTTTTAAGAGTCAAATGAAAAAAACCCGTTACGGCGGGTTTTTTGCTTTTAATGTTCTTTGACATGGCGGAAAATATTTCCCAAAAGGAGGGAAAAGTGAAACCCAAAGTTCTGATCGTCGAAGACGGTGAGCTTTGGCAGGAGCAGTGGAAAGGCTGGTTTGATGGCAAGATTACTTTACTTAAAGCCTTATCCATTGACGAGGCCCGGAGACTCTTTGGTCAAAATTCGGATCTTTCGGTTATTGTTATGGATGCTTGTGTTCCCGGCGATTGGCCCAACACCCAACCAATCGTTACCGAATTCCGGAAAACTTTTAAGGGGCCGATGGTTGCCACTTCCGGAATATCCGATTACCGGCTGACACTCATTCAGGCCGGCTGCGATTACGAAGCGTCTAAATTGGATGTTCCCCAGACCGTTCTTCGGATCCTCGACCTGCAATAAGTTTTCCGTATTGAATCTTTTCGCACCCAAAGAGGACAAATTTTTTTGTTTGCCGCTCCGAGGGTGCGTTTTTTTGTGCTAAGATCAAAGTTGTGGAGAAAGCGTCTATCGAATACGGTTTCAGCGCTGAACGGGAGAGAAGCCGCCTCCGGACCGGAGGAGTAGCCACAATTGTTGCCGCTAAAACGGCCAAAGAATCCAGGGGAATTTTTTCACCCCGCAAGTGGAATCTGATGATTACCGCGATGTTAATCGGGCTTGGTCTGGCCGCCGGTTACGGGGCAACCCTGCCGGACAAAAACAAAACGACAACTCCTGATATCCCGCCTGCCGCCGAACATTTGCCGGAATTTCTCCCGCCGGCAGTCGCTAAAGCTGAAACCGGAGACAGAAGTTTGACTTCCGCCGACTACCTTAAATTGGCAGACATGTACCAACAAGCCCGCCCCGGCTACGATTTTTCTTTCATGAAAACCTTTTTCCCGATAGGGGAGCGGTATTACAAAATCCCCGACGACGACCTGGCTCCGATTGCCATAGCTGTCGCTTTGACCGAATCGGACGGCATTAAGAAAAACCAGAACGATCAGGGCACTTTTCAGGTCGAAGATTACACCCTGACCGCCAATTTAAATGATTTGAAAGCCCGGATGACAAACGCCGGAGCATCCTACAAACTTTTTACCAAAGATTTGACACTCAACCAAAAGCGCCATCTGGCCGGCTATTTGACCGTCGCCGACACCTACGAAAGCGTGATTTTGCACCTGGCCCCGAATTCATCCAAAGAAACTCAGTATGATTTAGTCGCCCTTTCCTACAATCGGGGCACGCCGGTGGCCAAAGCCGTTGTCGAAATGTACGCCGCCGCTCACCCCAGCCTTGATCCGGCCACCACAGATTTTTGGGAAATGCTAAACTTTGCGGCCGGCCACCCTGCCGAATTGGAGAAAAAGGCCAAATTGGACCGGGGGACAGGGAACCGTGTTTTAGAACTGGGCAGCGATTATGTTTCCCGCTTTGAAGAATTTTTGGAGCTTAACCGTTCCAACTCGCTGTTTATGGTTAAAGGCGGGCAATTAACAGTTACTCATCAGACGATCGACTTGGTTCGCGACGCTTGTTTTCACCGGGCCGAAGCTAAAGTAATCAGTTACCCCAATCTCAAAAGATTTATTCCGACGCCAAGCCCGTCAGCCATCTCCAGACCGCCGTAAAGTGTGCGCACGGATGGAGTCGGACCATCCACCTCTTCTTTATCAGAGAAGCGTTCTACCGCTGAACTACATGCGCTTAATTAGAAATTCTACCATTACGGACGCCTTTTTGCTACAATGTCAGGGTCGGCCTGGTGGTGAAGTAGCTAACACGGCGGTCTGCAAAACCGCTATTCGCGGGTGCAATTCCCGCTCAGGCCTCCATCTTTTATCTCCTCTTTGTCTTTTGAATCGAAACAGGGAAACCTGGCACCGGACTTTTTATTGGCCAAAAGCTCTCCTGCTCCTTGACACCCTTTGGACGGTAAGGGTATAATAACCACGCTTAGAGCGTAAGCACAAAAGTTTAATGAGACAGCAAACTACATACCTCAATTTGCCCGTTAGGGGTGGTGTCGCGCGTAGGTAGTCTGCCTCAAATTGACTTTTTATAGGCCCGCTTGAGCGGGTTCTTTTAGTTTTAAAGGGTCGTGGAAGTTCACTCTGGGCCGTTAGCTCAGTGGTAGAGCATCTCGTTTGCAACGAGAGGGTCGGGAGTCCAACTCTCCCACGGTCCACCCGCCGGCAACGCCTTCGCAAGCTTTGCTTGCGCGACGGGCCAGCCTTGCCCTTTGAAAAGTAAATAGAAGGTTGAATATCCTGAATTTTTCAGGATTAAATCTTTACAGCAAAACTACCCCGATTTAATCGGGGTAAATCTACTCATAACGCCAGTGGTGAATGCCTTGGCAAATTCTGACGAAGAAGGACGGTTGAACGGGGCCGATATCGACGGGTTGTTCCCTTACAAACTTATCCGTCGGTTTCCGAATGGGGTAACCCTTCCCGACGTTACGTCGGGAAACCCATCAGTGAATTCATAGCGGATGGGAGTGAATTCTCCGAACTGAAACATCTCAGTAGGAGGAAGAAAAGAAAGCAAAACGATTCCCCAAGTAGCGGCGAGCGAAAGGGGAGAAGGCTAAACCCCGCCTTTGGCGGGGGGTTGTGGGACCGTATCCGGTAGTTTTTTTGGTAGAAGAACAGACTGGAAAGTCTGGCCAAAGACGGTGAGAGCCCGGTATTCGAAATCAAAAAGACGCCTGCGGGTTTCCCAAGTACCACGCGACACGTCACCGTGTGGGAATCTGTGCCGACCACGGCATAAGCCTAAATACAGAATTTGACCGATAGTGAACTAGTACCGTGAGGGAAAGGTGAAAAGCACCCCGGAAGGGGAATGAAAAGATACTGAAACCATTGGCTAACAAACAACCAGAGCTTGTGCATGGCACAAGAATTTGAAATTTGAAATTTGAAATTTGAAATGAAGGTCGGTACATTCGTGCCGGCATTAATTGAGAATTAAAAATTGAAAATTTAAAATTCTCGCGCTGTGCGCGAGTGATGGTGTGCCTATTGAAGAATGAACCGGTGAGTATTCGATAACTGCATTAGTTTAACCAACTCAGTTGGGAAAGCAAAGTGAAAGCGAGCCCCAATCGGGCTTTTTAGCAGTTGTTGGATGACCCGAAACCCGGTGAGCTAATCTTGGGCAGGGTGAAGTTTCGGCGAAAGCCGGATGGAGGCCCGAACTCGTCGTCGTTACAATGACGTGAGATGACCTGAGATTAGGGGTTATATGCCTAACGAACCGGGAGATAGCTGGTTCTCCCCGAAATATATATAGGTATAGCGTCCGAGAAATTTTCCGGAGGTAGAGCACTGGATGCCCCGACGTGCGCAAGCTTGGCGGGGTAACCAAACTCCGAATGCCGGAAAAATATCCTCGGGCAGTCAGAAAGCGACGGCTAAGCGCCGTTTTCTAAAGGGAAACAGCCCAGACTTACAGCTAAGGTCCCAAAAAGAATCTAAGTTTAAGGATGTCAGATCTTTAAGACACCCAGGAAGTTGGCTTAGAAGCAGCCATCTTTTAAAGAAAGCGTAACAGCTCACTGGAATAAAGGTTTGGCGCCGAAAATGAACGGGAATTAAGATTCTTACCGAAGCTTGAGATACTTGTGCTATGCACAGGTGTGGTAGGGGAGCGTCCCGACAGCAGTGAAGTAGCACCGGAAGGTGCGATGGAGTGGTCGGGAGTGAGAATGCCGGTATGAGTAGCGTGAAGCCCCGTGAGATCCGGGGCGGCCGAATGCCCAAGGTTTTCCACACAACGTCAATCGATGTGGAGTTAGTCGGTCCTAAGCGTGATCCGTACGGAGTAGCGCGATGGAGAATAGGTTGATATTCCTATACAAGAGATTGGTCGTTACCAGCCAAGGGAGGACAAAAAGGAGATAGTCTGGCCTCACTACGAACATGTGGGGTCCAAGCACCGAAATAGTGTTAATTGGCAAACCCGTTAATGCGTTTAATCAAGGTGTTAATGCGATTCTGAGTTTATCAAGGGAAAGCAGACGAGGCTTCATTTTCAAGAAAAATCTCGTGGCGAGACTGATTTTTTACCGTACCAAGAACCGACACAGGTGGGCTGGTCGAGAAGACCAAGGCTCTCGGAAGAACTATGTTTAAGGAACTCGGCAAAAAAGCTCGGTGTAACTTAGGGAGATACCGTCCCCGATTTAATCGGGGTGCAACAAACGAGTGCTAAGCGACTGTTTAACTAAAACACAGGTCTGTGCAAAGCCGAAAGGCGACGTATACAGGCTGACACCTGCCCAGTGCTAGTAGATCAAAACTGGCTGTGAGTCCGCAAGGATGAGCGGTTGGTCAAAGTCCTAGTGAACGGCAGCAGTAACTATTTAGGAGTTCACGAAGTGAACGAGTAGACATGGCTGAAGAGCGTAAGCGACGACATGCCATTTAACTGTTCCTTCGCTTCTAACAGGTAGTTGAAAAACTTGCCAATATGCTGGAATAACCGGTGTATCCTGCACTACTCGAGAGAGTAAAAAAGTGTCAGGTGCGGTCAATCAGCAGGGAAATCCTCAGAGACTAAAAGGCAAGCCACCCAAAAGGTGCGATGTTATAGTCCGACCTCATGGGCGACCATGAGAACCGTAAAACCGGTCTCGTAACAAGGTGAACTGTTCTATGGTAATATTCGCTGCCATAGAAAAAGTGTTTTAGGAAAATTCTGCTATATGCTGGAAAAGCTCAAGCATCTGACAGTACCGCAAAGGTAAAAATCTGTTCAGTGGAGCCAATCAGCAGGAAAGATTTCGCGTAATCGCGAAAAATCCTCAGAAACCACACGCAGAACTCTGATTTAATCAGAGAAGATATGGTTCGATCTGTATGGCGACATGCAGAGTTTTAGATAACAAGGAGTCTAACTTTAACAGAAATGAGCGAAGTTCCTTGTCGGGTAAGTTCCGACCCGCACGAAAGGTAGAACGACTTAGCAACTGTCTTAAGCATAGATCCGGCGAAATTGAAATGGCTGTGAAGATGCGGCCTTGTCTTGCCTGGACAAAAAGACCCCGTGGAGCTTTACTGCAACTTGGTACTGCGGATTTATTTTCAATTGTCTAGCCATAGGTGGGAGCTTCGGCAACAATGTAAGACCACTCTTTGAAAATGATGATGCTAATCCCGTACCCGAGAAAGATTCGGGCGGGAGACACTGCCTGGCAGGCAGTTTAACTGGGGAGGTTTTCTCCTAAATTGTAACGGAGAAGTACAAAGGTACGCTAAACTCGGATGGAAATCGAGTCTAACGGGCAAACCCATAAGCGTGCTTGACTGCGAGACTTACAAGTCGAGCAGAGACGAAAGTCGGTGTTAGTGATCCTCCGTAGCGTAGTGGTACGCTCGGAGCTTAACGGATAAAAGCTACCCCGGGGATAACAGGCTGATCGCTCCCAAGCGTCCATAGCGACGGGGCGGTTTGGCACCTCGATGTCGGCTCATCCTATCCTGGGGGTGAAGTTGCTCCCAAGGGTCCGGCTGTTCGCCGGTTAAAAGGGTACGCGAGCTGGGTTCAGAACGTCGTGAGACAGTTCGGACTCTATCCGGCAAGACCGTTAGAATTTTGAGAGGAGTCGTCCACAGTACGAGAGGACCTGGATGAACGAATCCCTGGTGTGCCAGTTGTTTCTGTTCTGAAGCACTGCTGGGTAGCTACATTCGGATCGGATAAGCGCTGAAAGCATATTAAGCGCCAAGCCGACCTCAAGATTAGAATTCTATCCCCGATGCAAATCGGGGGAAAGACTCCAGATAGACTATCTGGTTGATAGGCGGCGGGTGTAAGATCCGTAAGGATTTTAGCCGAGCCGTACTAATAAGTCGATTGTAGATTTCATTTAGCGGTAAAGATTTGTCCCGCAGCCGCGGGGCTAAGACCTTCTATTTACTTTCCAAGGGGTAAAAATTAAAGCTCGAGTTTAGAAATTTCTCGGTGATCCGAGCGTTCCGGAACCACCCCTTCCCATTCCGAACAGGGAAGTGAAACGGGATAGCGGAGACAATACTTGAGGGGCAACTCTCTGGGAAGATATCTCATCGCCGGGGAATTTGTAATCCCGAGCTTTTTTTTGTAACCACTTCTGTGTTAAAGTCTACCCACTGTCCTTAATTGGATGTCCAAACAAGAAAGAAGATCTTTTCTGATTTCCCCGGTCCGAAAGGCGACTGACGAAGAAATTCTTAAGATCGGCCAGTACGTCGAGGAACTATCCCGCCAAAATATTATCGTCCATTGGCCCTACACTGATACGCCGCAACTTGACGATCCGGTCGGTTTAACTATCTGCACTATTAATCTTGGTGCCATCAAATGGACCGATCAGATAAATTACTGGTGGTCGGAAAGCAGTGTGGCCTCCACTTTTGACGCCGGTTCTGCTTTTGCCCTGCGCAAACCTTTCTCCTGGGCTAACCGGGATAAAGTTACCAACATGGACCAAAAT
>JAJYKY010000005.1:10778-28879 GCA_021788195.1 bacterium
CCAAAATGTTCTTCTGAAGTTAAACAAGCTTCCGTAAAAAAACCGCCGAAAGAAACTCAAACATCATTGTTTAAATTCCCTTCGGCGGAAAAGCCTTTGAAGGACACATTGTTAACTCTTAGTTCTTCGCCAGGTTAATCTCATTGCCATTAGTACCGAAACGATAACCAGTACGGATGGCCAGACAATAAAAAGCAGGAACAAAACCATTAAGGCAAACCAGAGAAGCAGCCAAGTTTCAACAATGTTAACCATTGCGGTTACCGGGTCCATTTCTTCCTCCTGTAAGTTAAAGAGCTATGAAAAATTTTTCACACTCTCCCGTCAAAAGGGGAGGGGAGAGAAAATTATTTTCCGTGATATTTTTCGTGAACTTCGCGCAGCTGGCGGTTAGTCACGTGGGTATAAATCTGGGTGGTAGCCACATTTTTGTGGCCGAGCATTTCCTGAACGGAGCGTAAATCGGCGCCGTTCGTCAAAAGATCGGTCGCGAAGCTGTGACGCAGGGTGTGCGGCGTGGCTTCGACCGGCAATTTGGCCAGCCGGACATACTTTTCTACCAGCCGTTCGACACTTCGGGCTGTCAACCTCATTTTTTCGCCGTTATTAGTCAGATCATTCTTACCGCTTAAATGGATAAACAACGGCTTAACCTCCGAACCCGGCCGCGTCGTAAAATATGTTTTAAGCCAGGCGGCTGCCCGATCCGACAAAAACACCACCCGCGCTTTGCCGCCCTTGCCGATAACTCCAAATTCCCGGCGTTCCAGATTAACCTGATCAAAATTCAGTTTAACCAGTTCAGAGACGCGTAGTCCGGTGCTAAACAATAATTCCAGAATGGTTCGGTCTCTTATCCCTAACAGTTTAGAGGTATCCGGCGCGATTAACAGCCTTTCCAGTTGATCTTTATCCAGAAACTTTATCGCCCGGTCGCGGTTTTTCCCCAGTTCGATCTGGTCGGCCGGCATCGCTTTGATATTTTCCTTGGCCAGGTATCTTAAAAACGCCCGCAAAGCGATTAAAAAATAATTCTGGGTGCTCCGGCTAAGTGGCCCCTTGTACGGGTTCTCTTTCCTGGAAAGGTATATTCTATAGTCCCGGACCATTTCCGGGGTCATTTTGGGCACTACAAGAGCTTGCCCTTTTTCCGGTCCGAGCCAATCAAGAAAAGTTCCTAAATAGTACCCGTACATCCGAACCGTCAGCGGCGACAGATTTCTATCGATCTCGCAGTACTCCAAAAAATCGGTAATAAGCTCTTTTACGGTCTTCTCTGCCATAAGTTTAGCCTGGGGAAGAGGCAAATACATTATTATCATAGGCCAACTAGCTCGCGGAAGCAACTTTCGAGATCCTATAGTAGAGGATAGGGTCGGTTCGGCGGAAAGGGAAACATTTAAAATGACGCTCCGGATGGGTAACAGGACAACCAAAACCTTATTTAATCAAGACCCGGTCCAACCAGGTGCCAGTCAGCCTCTTCTCCCAAGCCTGCGTTGCGTCGTAAAAGATACAATTTACGACGCAATCAATTAAAGCCGATCTGTCGTCCCCCTGGGGTTTTTCAGCCGCTAAAACCCCGGTACCGGGGAAGAAATAAATAACGGCAACCCAAAGGAGAAGGAAAAGGCCGCCGGGCAGACGTTCCTCTTTATTGGTGAATAAACTTAGGAAAAGACTTATTGTCTTTAGTCCTTCTGTGTCAACCTTAAAGCCTTGGGGAAGCCTCCTCCTGAGAGATCTGGTAGGATTGTAAGAACTTAGCGCATTGTTTTGCTCCGCGATAAAGTTTTTGTGCCCGCTTTATTGGGAGCAATTGGCACTCATGCAAATATAGCGCCATATTATGCTCTGAAGCCAGGATTTTGTACGTAAAAATGGAGGGCTTGGCGTGGAATGCCACTCCAACAGCGCGTGGAGAAAACACAATTTAGCGCATTGCTACGCTCTAATCATTTAATCTCGTGCATAAAAAGAAGAAGAATTATATTCTTGTATCGCCTAAATTAGCGCCTTCCTATGCTCCACTCGCCTACTTTAGCCTCAAAAACTAAAAGGTTTTCGGGTTTTTTATGGCTCATAGTTTTTCCTTTCATCGTCTTAAAAGGGTGACAAGCCATGGGGTGCCCCAGACAGGACGCAGTCTCGAACCATTTCTGGGGCGGTGGCCCGGCAGGACTCTAAAATTCTAATTTGCTCAAAGCATAAACTTGCTGATATAGTTTGATATAGCCATTAACTTATAGTTTCGTGAAAAGCTATCCCCACTACCCTTCACGACCGCCTTCTGGAGCTCTTTGACCCTTCTCTCTTCCCCACCTGAGAATTCTTATTTTTATCCTGCCCAGGAAGTTGTCAGGAGAATTAAAATAAAAACTACAACGCTGACAGTTAAGAACTCCCGGACGGCCGCCGCCGTTAGTTTTTCCGAAAGATAATACTGGCCCATGCCCACTAAAGCATAAAAGGTCGCTGTTAGGGAAAGAGCAAATAACGATGCGCTGATAGGCCAAAATGATATCGCCCAGGCTATCTGGGCCAGGCACAGAGAAAGACAGGCAATCAAAAATACCAACCGCTTCCCTATTCTTTCTTCCAGATTGACCGACCAAAGTGCCGATAAAATTAACGGGGTGGAAACGGCAAAAACTAAAAGAAAATTAAGAAAACTCGAAAGATGGACGGAAGAGATTACCAGCGTGAGGGCCAGCACGGTAAAGAGGATCATCATAAAACCAACGGAATGGGCTGCGCGCAAAAGCTGAATGGTCCGGATTGCCGCTACGTTGTAAATATTATGTGTCAGCAAAATCGCGTAGTAGCCTACAGTAAACAGAAGAATAAAGGTTATCTTTAAGCCCAGACTTAGAAGAAGACCCGAATCTGTCGAGATTGGCCAGACAAGAAAAGTATCCAGTCCGTTCGGCAATAAGGGGAAAACCAGAGCCATTCCGGAAGCAAACATGACCGGTAGAATAAGAAGGGTCAACCATTCAATCCCGGAAAAATCCTGATCGTAGAGAGCCCAAAGAGACAATCCGCCGCTAAGTATTGAGAAGGACAAAACGCGCCAGCGCCACTGCAAATAAGGGTAACGGATCAAAAGGATGCCTAAAGCTAAAAGGGCCGTCGTAATAATAAATTTTTGTCGCTTACTCATAAGGGTTTTACTTTTTCCCTTGATTCTTAATGTGGTGAGTTATGGCAATGGCCAGCCCGTCCGCCGCATCGTCAGGTTTGACGATTTTTTCCATCCGGAGAGTTTTCCTTACTCCTTCCTGAATTTCTTTTTTCTTGGCCCGGCCAAACCCGGTCAGGGCAAATTTTACCGATAGACCCTGGTATTCATAAACCGGAACTTTGTGTTTCCCGGCTACAGCCAAAACGACTCCCCTCGCCTGCCCGACAGCAATCGCCGTCTTGGCGTTAATGCCAAAAAAAAGCTGTTCAATCGCCAGGATGTCGGGTTTGTGTTTCAGAAGAATTTTTTCCGTTTCAGTCTGCAGATAATGGAGCCTTTCAGGCATCGGCGTTTCGATTTTGGTTTCCAGACAACCGGCATCAACAAATTCCAAAATCTCGCCCTTGCCGTTTTTCTTGACCGAAACCAGTCCGAAACCCAATCTGGCGGTACCCGGATCAATGCCGAGAATCAACATTAAGTTATTCTACCTTATTACGGTCTGCGAGTCGAGGCTGGAGGATCAGCTTTGCTAATGTAGGTAATAGACCGGTGCAGATATTTGGCCATACCATCAGTTCTCCGTTCCACCAAAACCCGGCCCCGCAGAAAATCGCCGCGGGCCCAGCTTCCCGAAACTGACAAAATTGCCTGGTCTTCAGTCCTGGGAACATCGTAAACACCAATCAGGGGCTTGTTGTCCCGATCGTTTAGGTTAGTTTTAAGATCCGGGGTTACCGAGAGAAGATTCTTTCCGCTGTCGAAGTTTAAATATCTTAAGACCTGGAATTTGGGTTCGGTTTCCGGAAGATCTCTGTCTGTCTTTTCCATATTCTCAGGATAGGTTGGCGTAAACCTCCTGGACATCATCAAGGTCGCTGACCTGTTCTAAAAAGCTGTGGATAGTCTGAAGTTTCTCCGGTTCGGAAACCACAATCAGTGTTTCTTTGTTGGGTCGGTAAACCAATTGGGCACTAACGACTTTGACACCATCTTCCTCCAGTTTGACTTTGACTTCGTGCAAATCTTCAGGATGCGTGTAAACGAGATTATCCTCAGTATCGACAGCATCAGCGTTAAGCGCCTTTTCCAAAAGTTCTTCATCCGTCAGGTCCGTTTTATCAACTTCGATCTCCCCCATCCGGGTAAAAAGATAGGAAACTGCACCTGTCGCCCCGAGATTGCCGCCGGCCCGATCGAAAAGAAGCCTTAAGACGCTGCCGGTTCTGGTTTTATTATCGGTAATAGTTTCCACGATAACGGCGACGCCGCCGGGGCCAAAACCTTCGTAAACGGCATTCTCCAAAGTCACTCCTTCACCTTTCCCCAAACCCCGATCGATAGAACGCTGGATGTTGTCTTTGGGCATATTAGCCTCGCGGGCTTTCTCGATTGCCAACCGAAGTCTGAAATTAAAATTGGGATCCCCGCCGCCGCCTTCGCGAACGGCAATAGTGATGGCGTTAGCCAATTTCGTAAAGGCCGCTCCGCGTTTTTGGTCAGCGGCTCCTTTTTGTCTTTTAATCGTGGACCATTTTGAATGACCGGACATACTCTTTAATTTTATCTTGATCTATTGACATTTACAATAGATTCCATATACTTTTTTTCAATGTCTGATTTGAGCCGCTCGGCTGTTTCTGCAGCCCTCGACGGGGATTGGGATAAAGCTGTTTCTCTCAATCTTGAAATCCTCAAAGATGATCCGAAAAACCTTGATTCCCTAAACCGCTTAAGTCGGGCTTATCTGGAACTTGGAAAACCGAATAAGGCCCGGGAAGCCATAAATTTAATTCTGGCCAAAATTGACCCGTATAACCCGATCGCCCTGAAAAACAAACAACGACTGGCTACCATTAAAAACCGAAGCGAAAACGGCAACGAAGCCCTAAATTGTGTCGGTAAGGCGGCGACTTTCATTGAAGAACCGGGCAAAACCAAAACCGTCTCCCTTATAAATCTTGCTCCGCAAAGCGCTCTTACTCATCTGTCCTGCGGCCAGACCGTCATCTTAACCCCCCGGCACCACGGTATTCATGTTTGCGATTTAAACGACCGCTACCTTGGGTCCCTTCCTGACGATATCGGCCGGAGATTAAATATCCTCTTAAAAGCCGGCAATACCTACGAAGCTTATATTAAAGGCACTTCTAAAAACAGTGTCGCCGTTTTTGTCCGGGAAACAGCCAGAGGAAAAAGGTTTCCCAACACTCCTTCTTTCTCCTCCATGAGTGCCGATTATTTTCTGGTAACTTTGGACGAAGAAGAAGCCGTCAAGGAAAAAACGGCGGCTAAACCGGAAGAAGAAACTGTCTCCGCTCCCGAAACTTCCGAGGAAGATTCCGAGGAGCATCTGACCGCTAAAACTATCCACCAGGATGAAGATAGCGAAGAATCAGCGTAACATCAGCCCGGCCTCCGGCCGTTTTCGGAAGGACAGCGCAACCAAAAGCTCCGGCTATCCGGGTGACTGTCTTTGAACTGAGCAGTTTGTCATCAGCCCGAACCTCGCAGCCTTTGGTCGGCAAGTCCTCGTTCGCAACGGAAACAACCCGGATGCCGATATTGTTAAGAATTCTGGCTGCGGCGGCTCCCAGGCCGGAAGTGTCCCCGGCATTTAAGACCTCCGTTTTTAAATCTTCGTTACGCAAATCCGACTCTTCAAAATCGCCGGACAGAAGATAGTCCAGTTTATCGCTGTCCGCACTTTGGGCTACAGTTCCGTCAGCTAATACCAGATCCGATAAAACCCCCATTTCCGAAAGACTTAAAAATTTTAATTTATCTTTCGGAACACTTAGCCAAACGGAGGAAATTTTTCCTAAATCGGTCAGCGACAGGTCCGTTTTAATCTCTTTTATCTTAGCCAGGTTTCCTAAAAAGGAAATATCACCAACACTTCTTACCGGGACCGGGAGCTTTAGGTAGCCGGCTACCGGAACGCCTAAAAAATCTTCCACCGTCTCTTCTAAAACCCGGCCGTCCTTTTTGTCCAAAACCCCTAAATCATAAACGGATTTGAGGCGATAGTTTCCATATCCTTCGGCCGTCGGGACATAAAGATTTCCGGAGAGGTAGACCAAGACAGCGCTGTTTGTCCGGCGGTCTAAAGACACAAAAATCGGCGAATTCTGGACCAGAACGAAATTGTACCGTTCTTCATTTCCAAATCTTGCTGTCCTTGAGGAAAGAAAAAACTGCCAGCCGACAAAACCCACGACAATCAGCATCGGCAGTAAAAATAAAACCGCCAAAGGGGAAGAACGGGAAGACCTCCTTTGGGAGGAATATGTGTAATATCTATCTCTCCTTCTTGCCACGGCGAATAACTTCAGGTTGCGGCAGAGTGTGGGAAGAATATAAAGAACCGGCCGTCTTCGCGGTCTTTCGGGCTAACTCCTCTTTCGAGAGTTTTTTCTTATTCTTGTTATAAAAATCTCCGTAACTTCCCATATTCCCTAATTTTAAAAGGGCGGTGGCGAGCAAGTTCCCCGTCGCGGCGGGGTGGCCAACTGGCAGGACCCTAAATTAGGATTGCATTAATTTTAACCAATTTTCCTTCAGTTTTGCAAATCTTTTTTCGGCAATGGCCCTGCGGATATCCTTCATCAGCGACATCATAAAGTAAACATTGTGAATTGTCGCGAGACGATAAGCCAAAAGCTCCCGGGCTCTAAAAAGATGATGGAGATAAGCCCGGGTGTAATGTTGGCAGGTATAACAGCCACAGCCCTCTTCAATTGGCCCCGAATCCAACCGGTACGCCACTTTATTGAGATCCAAAGTAAAGTTCTTGGTTTTAGTTAACAACCAGCCCATCCGGGCAATCCGGGTCGGATGAACACAATCGAAAATATCCACTCCCCGCTCAACGCCGGTAAAAATATCATCAATCGTTCCGATCCCCAGTAAATGCCGGGGCTTTTGAGGAGAAAGGTGCGGATAGATCCAGTCCAGAATTTCCCGCATCTTTTCTTTGGATACCAAAGCCCCGCCGATCCCGATGCCGAAAAAATCATTCTCCGAAACAAATTTCGCCGACTTAACTCTTAAATCTTCAAATGGCCCGCCCTGAATTACCCCAAACATGTTGCGCTGTTTGGCCGCTTTAAGCGATCTTACTTCCCACCGGTGCGATCTTTCCATGCTGGTTTTAGTGTAATCATAATCGTGCAGGGGGCTGGTGCATTCGTCTAAAGCCACGATAAAATCTGCGCCGAGCTTTTCCTGGGTTTCGACGGAGATTTCTGGCGGAAAAAAATGCACCGAGCCGTCAATATGCGATTGAAAAGTCGGTCCGTCCTCTTCGATTTTGCACAATTTTGTCCGGACGACTAACTCCTTGGGATCCACAGCCACGGCTTCCCCCAAAACCATGCTTTTGGAAAAAAGATCCACCATTTTGCCGACCTGGTGTTCGATCCCGAAACCCAAACTAAACACCTGAAAGCCGCCGGAGTCCGTCAGGATCGGCCGGTCCCAATTCATAAATTTGTGCAGGCCGCCCATTTTCGCCACCGTATCCGCCCCGGGGCGTAAATACAGATGGTAGGTATTGGCTAAGATCATCTGCGGTTCCGTCTCCCCCATATCCTCCAAATCCCTCCTGTCCAGGCTCTTTATCGAAGCCTGGGTCCCGACCGGTAGAAACACCGGCGTCTCTACCTCCCCGTGCGGTGTCACCAACTTCCCCACCCGGGCTTTCTTATCCGTCGCCACCGTTTCAAAACAAAACTTTTTCGCCATGTCTTGATTATACTTCTAGTACTAAGGCGGGGCCGTAGCCTCAACTTCCTACGCGATCGCAGAATAAGTGGAGCTTGTTATTTCACCGGTTCGCCGGCAAGTTTTGACAGAAGGTCGGGGTTATCGTCCCCCGCTACCCGGTTTAGCCGTTCAAAACCGCACTTTTCGCAGCGGTGGGCTAAAACATACTCGCCGGTTCGCCGGCTGGTCACCCCCATAGGAGCCATCAGTCCCCCGCAGGGATTGGCCCGGTCGCCGGGGATTTTGGCATCCACATGTTTGCTGTAGAGGCAAAACGGGCAGTGATTGCGGTAGGAGCCGCCGTACCTGATCGGTTTAACTTGTTTGCCGCAGTGCTCACATATAAACGGATCGTTCCGGGCAATAAATTTCATACGCTCTGTTCTTTCCGAAGTTGTTTCAAATACCCGGCCGTCTGCGCCCGGTCCATCCCGATACTGTCAAGAATCCGGTGGGCCATAGACAGTCCGGCCTCAAACTCCGGCGACACGACGGCTGTAACCCCCAGAGCATAAAGCCGCCGGTAATCCTCTTCAAAATGCGACCGGCAGATCACCACCACCCCGGGCTGTAAATTTAAGGCGTTGGCGATAATCAGCTCCTGTGAATACCGGTCCGGAACGGCCACAACAATCGCCCGGGCACAATCCGCTCTCGCAAACTCTAACACGTCCCGGTCTGCCGGATCACCCAAAACCGTTTCCACTCCCTGAAGGTCAAGATCGCGAATCGCGTTCTGATTATAATCCACGACTAAATAAGGTACCCGGGCCATGGCCAGAATCCTGGCGACATGTTTTCCGACCCGGCCGTGCCCACAGATAACTACATGGTTGGTTAAGGTAATTTCCGGATGGTCCTTTTTATACCGGTCAAAACCGGCAAAGAGAACTTTATACAATGCCGGTGACCACCGGCCGGTAAAGCTTCTGAGATGCTCATATAATGAAACCGAGAGCCCGATTTCCCAGGGCGTCACCATCATGGTTAAAATGGTGACGGATAAAATCAGGGAATAGGTATTCTGCGTCAAAACACCCAGCGACAGGCCGATACGCGAAACGACAAAAGCAAACTCCCCGACCTGAATCAGTGACAAGGCAACCTGAAGGGCGGTCTTCAGATGATAGTGAAAAAAAAGGGTTACCCCTAAACTGACGGCAAATTTAACTACGGTTACTAAAATAACCAGCTTTAAAACCAGAGGCCAGTTGGTTAAAAGGTACTGCGGAGAGATTAAAACCCCTAAGGTGACAAAAAAAATCACGGCAAAGACATCACGAAGCGGACGGATTTCGGAAAAAATTGCATGTTCGGAGGCGCTTTCAGCAATCAATAAACCCGCCAGAAAGGCTCCCAGGGCAAAAGAAAGGCCAAGAGCCTTGGTCGCCCCGGCGGAAAGCATGACCAGCCCGACAACGGCGATCAATAAGACTTCCCTGCTGCCGACCTCGGACACTTTCGCCAGAACCCGGGGGATGATTTTTTTACCTAAAAACAGAACGAGATACAAAATTATCCCTGCTTTCAAAATGGCCAACCCTATTTTCCCGGCTAACCCCATCATCCCCAAGTTCCCCAATCCTCCCAATTGTCCTAAAATCACCAGAATCGGAACCACAGCCAGATCCTGCACCAAAAGCCAGCCGACAATAATTTCCGAAGGCAGAGTGTCCAGCTCACCTTTTTCCGAAAGAAGCTTAACCACAATGGCCGTCGAAGACAGTGAGAAGACAATGCCTAAAATTAGGATTTCCGTTGTCCCTAAATTCCCTAACCACCCCAAACTCCCTAAAATCCCAAAAATCACCGCCGTTATCAGCATTTGGGCTATCGCCCCGAAAACGGCAATCTCCTTAACCCGGGAGAGCCGCCGGAAAGAAAAATCCAGACCGACCGTAAACATGAGGAAGGCTAAGCCCAAATCGGCCAGGACAGAAACATCGTTAAACCGGATAAATTTTCCCAAAAATATTGTCGCCAGGACACCGGAGAGAAGATAACCTGTCAATATCGGCTGATTTAATTTTTTGGCGGCAAAGGCCCCGACAAAGGCGACTAAAAAAACCGCCACCAGACTGGTCAGTAAGGCCATATCAAAATTGTACTACATTAGTCATACCTCATCCACGGAAAAGCCCCCAGCAGGGAGAGAATACAACTATAGGCCCATCTCCAGAACTTTTTGCAGGTCTTCGGGGAGCTTGGAATTAAACTCCAGCCATTTGCCGGTTACCGGATGTTTGATTTTTAAATAAGTCGCGTGCAAAAAAAGCCGCGGACAAAAGGAGAGATCATTTTTGATCTGTTTGCGTCCGCCGTAAATCGGATCAGAAACCACCGGATGGTTAATGTATTTCATATGGACCCGGATCTGGTGTGTCCTTCCTGTCTTGGGACTCACTTCAAGATAGGTTAAAGGCAGTACCTCCTTAGAAATTAGAAATTTGAAATTAGAAATTGTCTTATAGGCTGTCTCCGCTTCCCTTCCCCCGGGAAAAATTCCGAAGTGTTTGCGGTTAAAGGGATTCCGTTCGATCGGGGCCTTGATTGTTCCTGATGATGGTTCCACTATCCCGTGAACCAGGGCCAAATATTTTTTGGTCACTTCCCGGCCCTTAAACTGTTTTTTTAAATTCTCAAAGGCTTCCGGTGTCCTGGCAATGACCAAGAGTCCCGAAGTGTCCTTGTCGAGCCTATGCACTATCCCCGACCGGGACACAAATTCCCGCTCCGTCTCCTTTGGAAATGGGAAATTGTCTGCCGGCCGGCGAGGCAGGGAAATTGGAAATTTAGACTCTCTCCAGTCCTGCACCGTTCTCTCTTTATTCGTCTCGGCGCGATTAACCACGATACCGGAGGGTTTATCAATTACCAGAAGCGAATTGTCCTCGAAGATGACCGGGATATCCATTAGACTCTTCTTAAAGACTCGGGGGTGTCTGCAAACTGGAAGTCGCTTAAGGAGTGTTTGGGGCTCCACTGGGATCTAAACTCTGTCTCTATTATCGCCATTTACTTCCTTTCCTGCTTTTTTTCGCAAGCAATGCAGAGTGTGGCGGTCGGCATGGCAGCAAGACGGTCCGTGTCGATCATTTTCCCGCAATTTTCGCAGACCCCGTACTTGCCGATTTTGATTTTTGTCAGGGCTTTGCGCGTTTCGATAAGAACACTGTTTAATTGGGCGGTGAGAGCCTGAACCCGCTCGTGGCCGGCTTTGGCGTGAGCTTCGGTGTCTTCGGCGGCATCACCAAGGCTCCGGTCCTTGTCGTCAAACGGATCTTCCTTTTTCAAATCGGCCAGCTTGTGCTCGGTTGAGCGTTTGCGGTCTTCAAGATATCTTTTAATCTGGGTTAAAACACTCGGCGGAAATTGGATCATAAATCTTAAAAGTCTTCTGGCCATCGTCCGGTAGCGAACAAAAAGGACTACCAGGCCGATAGCGAAAACAATTAACCAGAAATAGTATAGTGCTCCGCCGGTCGGTTTTGCAAGTACGATATTGATAATCGCCGTAGACAGAAGATAAAAAATCAGTAAAATTCCCGGTCGGTCAAAAAGTGTCGCCCAATCCGGAGATTTCCGGACGGCCTGTCGAATAAAGCGCAGGCCGGCAAAGATCAAAAGATAAATCCCGGAAATAATCAGAGGCGCATAAACAAAAAAGGCCGGATAGCAGGCATTAAAAAAACAGCCGAGATAGGCAAAAATATCCGCCAGGCTCAAGGGGACAACAAAAAGGTCCAAAATTTTCCAAACTTCAAATTTGTTGGACCTGGAAAGCAAGATTAAAGTTATCAAACCAAACAGCAATCCCCCAGCCAGGCTTAACCCCGGGTAACGGGTAAACAGGAGCCATCGGCCGAAATCCAGGCCAAAGATTTCCGGATGGAGATAAACCTCGACGGCCCGGGCGCCTACTAACCCGGCGAAAATGCTCAGCAGAAAAATATCGGTAACTTTTTCTTCATTAAAGCCCTGAGTCCGAGTTTGCCGCCACAGGTAAAAAGATCCGGCTACAAATCCCAAGGCGACAAAAAGGCCAAACAGAGGAAAAGACAACGGTCCGAAAATTAAAAGCGGTTTCATTACAGTAGAGAAATAAACTGCCTGATTTTAAACAGCCACAAGAGAAATAGCAAACACCCGCCGGCGATAAGAACTTTCTCTATTCCGAAAATATCCGACAAAACTCCGGAAAAGATCACGGGCAGGAAATAAACAATCCCGGAAAGTGAAGTTAGAATTCCGTAGACCCGGCTCCGGATTTCTTCGGTCGTTTCTTCCTGAAGGGTGGTATTGGAGGAAACGTCAACCAGCCCGTTGGCAAAGCCCAAAAGTAAAAGGAGACTTTGGGCCATATGTAAATTGGTCAGGATTCCCAGAAGAGACAGACAAACGGCAACCGAAATTACGCCGAAATTGACAATCTTTTTCCGGGGCACCCGGTGTCCGATTTGAGAAATAAGCGCCGCTCCCAGAAGTATCCCCAGAATTGCCGGGCCCAAAAGTAAAACCGAGGCGTCGGTTACGGCAATCTTAAGGATACTTACCGCCATCCCCGGAAGCAAGGTGGAAAAAGTGGCAATAATTGTCTGGGAGCTAACCAGAAGAACAAGAGCCCCGAAAACTCGCCGGTGAGACAGAATATAGTCGTGGCCTTCCCAGAATTCCAGTCTTAACTCCCGGAAAATTCCGTTGCGCAGGCCCCCGGAAAGCGCTTTGACCTGGTAGCGGGAAAAGCGGCGTTTTACAAAAGCCTTAACGCTTCCTCCGGGAATCTGGACAATGGCCGCGGCGGCCAGAGCAAATAATAAAGTGATAATGACAAAAGTCCCGCTGATTCCCAGAAGAATTAAAAGCGGACCGGCCAAAAGCCCCCCAATAAGCATGGTACTGAAAATTGTCAGAGTAAAAAGACTGTTGGCGGGAAGAAGATTGTCACGATTTACTAAACCGGGAATCATCGGCGCTTCCGCCGGAACAAAAAACTGGGTGATAACGGCAATAAAAATAGCCAGGACATAAACTGCGGCCAGAGACTGGTGAAAAAAAATAAACCCGATGGCCGCCAGAGCCCGAAGAGCGTTGCAGCTGAATAAAACCATCTTTTTATCCCAGCGGTCCACCAGAACCCCGGCCAGCATGCCCAGAACCGCGGCGGGGATAGCCAGCGCCAGGACCAAAACGGAAACAGCGGTGTTTTTGCCGGTCAAATCGTAAACCCGGATCGCCAAAACAAAAGAGAGAAGGTTGATACCGATCTGGGAAAAAACCTGAGCCAGCCAGAGAAAACGAAACGAAGACACACGAAGAGCGCGGGTTATAGCAATGTTGTTCACAGAAATCTATTGTAACAAACTTTTCTTTTCTGTTATACTTACTTTCACCAACATTTTATGACCGCTACCGCCCACGCGCTTGTCGGAGCCGCTATCGCCGCTAAAATCCAAAATCCCGCACTCGCCTTACCTATAGCTTTTGTCAGCCACTTTGTTTTTGATAAGCTCCCGCACTGGGATCCGATGACTAACCACGATAAGAAAACCAAAAAAAGGATTTTTTGGGAAACCGTGACGGACGTAATTTTAAGTTACCTTCTTGTCACGGTGTTTTTTTTCCTTTATAAATCTACCCAGCCCGTTAGCCCTCTGGCGAGCCAGACACTGTCAGCCCGGTTACCCCAACTCTTTTATTTTTATGTCTGCGCCTTTGCCGCCCAGCTTCCCGACTGGCTGGAAATTCCCTACTTGTTTAACCTACCGGATTTTTTAAAAGCCAAGTGGAATTACCGTCTCCAGCACTGGGTTCATGATGTCGGCTTTGACTCGCGGACGCAGGCGCCATGGGGTGTTGTAACTCAGGTCGCCGTTTCCGGCATCTTTCTTCTCTGGGCCATCCTTCCTTAAGATTTACGGCACATAATCAACTCTCTTCGGTTTAGCAAACACCAAAAGCCGGTTTAAGGTTGTTCCGGGCGGGTCGCAGGTCTGCAAAACCAGTTCCTCGGTATCTCCGGTATTAGTCAAATATTCGGTATTCGCAGAATCAACAATCTTTTTATCCGTGACCAGATATAAAAAGTTTTTTCCGTGATAATAAACCCAGATCTGGTCTCCCGCTTCCAGTTTGCTTAACAAATAAAAGGTGGTGTTATATTCAATTGACGAGAACGGTGCGCCGGAAGAGTGGGAGAAAAGGAAAATCCGGCAGCTGTTTCCGGGAAAACAGGTTCCCCGGGCCTGGGCTACTCCCCGGCTTAGAGCGTCCATGTATTCCGCTTCGTTAGCCGGATCAACATTCGGGATAATTTTTGCCGAAGCGGCGATTTTCGGAATATAGATCGCAAAATCGGCTCCGTGCGGCGGCCAATTTGCCAAACTTACCGTCGGGGCAAAACCGGAGGAGGCCGGAATCAACGGTTTTGCCGAAAGATCATACCGCAATTCGGCCAGCCACACCGGCCCAAAGAGCTTTGCCAACAAAAACCCCGCCGCCGCAACCAAAAGAAATCCCGGCCATCTTCTTTTTCCCTTCATTGACCTTACCTCTCCCAACCCCCCGGTCTGACAGCTAGTAATTTCGATTCTTGCCATAAACGATAAAAACAAAAAGTAAAACCGTTCCTGTCAAGAACATTCCGAGGAATTCCAGATATTGCGGCAAGAAAAGAATTTTTATGACATCATGTTCATGGTTCATTGGCCATTCTCCGTTCGTCACGGTCCATCCGTTTTCCCAGCCGTTAATTATCCGGTGAGAAGTTAATTTTTGACCCAGGAAAGGAGCCAGCCAACCGGGCGTTTGTGAATCAACAAAAAAAGCCTGCCACCCCGGTTCATAAGCTTCTCCCAAAACTATTGTCTCCGGATTCCCCTCGTCTCCCCCAACTCCCGCAAACCCCTTACCGGCCGCAACATCATATTCAGTGGGATTAGGATGCTCCACTTGCAGGGAGGGACCCTGTAAAACCACTTCCGGGACCGACGAGAGCGAAATCCGGTATACCTTGGCCCCAAGAAGTTTGTTTTGAGCTACCTCCCGGCCCAGTTTCGGATTATCAAAATGGAAATAATAACCCCGGCCGTCAAATGCCCCTGGCGGAATAACAAACGAAGACCTCACCGTGGCGGATCCGCCCGGTAGATATGCCCGCATATCGGCCCGATCGGTCTGCAGATTTTCCGCCCAAAAAAGAAACGGCTGGCCGGAAAGGTTTTGGGTCTCGGCCGTCACCAGATAACTGTCCTTTTGCGGCAAATTCGGTAAATAAAGCTTGCTTGAAGCGTTTTCTCCGTCAGCCGAAACAATTTCTTCCGTTCTGGCGCTAAAACCGGAGTAACGAACTGCCGGCTGTTCTGCTGTTTTAGTGGCTGAAACCTGAAAAGCAACCGGTCCGGCGTTCTGATTTTCGTAAATTTTAATATCTCCTATGTCTCTTATTTCCTTAATGGTACCCGTCCGGGCAAAAAGATCTTCGGTTTCCGGAAAAAAGAGTGACTTCGGGGCCGACGGATCCACAACATTTCCGTCGACCACCAAATAGCGAATCTGGTATTTAGTGAGAACCGTTTTAAAAGCAGCCGGATTCTTGGCGTAAACCGCCTGTGACAGTTCTTGGTAGCTTTGTTCGTTTAATTTATTCCACCGATCAAATTCCCGGTTCAAAAGCGGGTCGTTTAAGCCAAACCAGAGGAATCCTGCCCCCTCATAACCCCAGCGGTAATAATTCCAGCCCCAGAGAGTATTAACCGGAAAATAAGCCACCCGCCCGGAAGGTTGACTGTTCAGATAGTTAAAAAGAGAAAAATATTCTCCGGGAATTGCTACCCGTTCACCCGGATTAATCAGGTTCCCCGTAAACGCCGGCCACATTAGAATTATCAGTGCTCCCCCCATCACCGCCAAAACCCCCAACTCCCCCAATCGTTTTTTCAGTTTTTCCGCCCCGATCCCGAAAAACACTGCTTCGCCAAGCATTATAAAGAGGGAAAATTTCGTAAACGGAAAACGCAGCGCTTCCTGAAACATCGGCCAATTCGCCGCTAACTTCTCCCAAATCGCTCCTACCCCCCAAATATTGTCAGCAACAAAAAAGAAAGCCACTAACAACACCGGAATCAGTGCGGCTGTCTCTTTCTTTCTCAAATCCCCCAAGGCCCTCAAAGCCCCCAGGCCCATTACCCCCAAAAGCAGCCCCTGAATCGCTTTTACCGGAAAACTGTCCAGATGCCCGAGCCAGGCACCCAAAACCGGTACAAATCCGTTGCTTTTCGTGTCATACCGTTCCCAGTCGAAATAATAATTTTTCAAAGTCAGAGTGTCGGGAATATTGCCGAATTCCTTCCCGACGGCAATCGCCAGGGGAGAAAATTGCCGGCTGATTTGGGAATTGACCACTTCCGATCCGTGGTTCGCAATAAAATAGAGGCTCGGTAACAGCCAGAAAGTATTCACCAAGACAGTCAAAGAAAGCAAAACCGCGCCCCGTTTCCTTCCCTGCCTGTCGACAGTCAGGGCCAGCCCCCCCACAAAAATCGTTAATTCCAAAAGATAGGCAAACCAGAGCGTCGGCGTATGAGCCATCGGCGCGGCTAAGAAAGTCACCAGGGCAAAAACAGCTAAGGTTTTTTTCCGGCCGGTTTTGAAGTACGTGGCTCCCAAATAAAAAAGCCAGGGGATCGCGGCATAGCCGGTGGCAAACATTTCCAGAGGGAACACAAAATGCTGCAGAGTTCCCAAATTCAGAAGGTAAAATAAACCTGCGAGAAATCCCGCTAATTTCAAATCTTTACCCTCCACCGCTTTAGCGAAGGAGGGCCTCAAATCCCTCTCTTCCCCCATACCCCCCACAAATTCGTAAATGCCTAACGGCCCGATGATCAGGGCCGCAAAAATTCCGGCATACCGCAAAAAATCTGCGGGCAAAACGAAGGACAGCGGAAAATAAAAAAGCATCCGGGGAATTTCCGCCGCGTGGGCCTGGGCCGAAACCGCTCCCAATCCGTAAGTTCCCTGCCAGACGCCGAAAATTATTCTCTGAAAATAAAGAGGAAAATTAAATTCCGGATGTAGAGTGTCCCAGCCGGAAAGAATCGTCCCGGACCCGTAATTGGCCAGAATAAGGAGCAGGGCGACAATAACTAAAACTTTGCGCACACACTTTTCTTTAATATTAACAAGGGTGACCCCGCGGTGGCGGGGTCAGGACCCTTAATTTTTAATCAGGTCTATTCCCAGTTGGTAAAAACCTGAACCCATTGCCCTCCGACTCCGTCCTGATGAATAATCGTCAGCGCGTCGGTGTTGGAATCGTACATGACAACATTTAAACCCTTGCACCCCGCTCCGCCGCAATTATCATTAGGCTTCCCTTCCAGATTTTTAGCGGTGTGTGCCGTTTCGGCAATTTGCCGCAATTGCCCCTCAGACACAAATGACCCCGGAGCGAATTTCTGGACTTGAGCATGAAACGGCACGATGCAATTAAGATCAAGCCGTAGATTGGTTGTTCCCGGATCAAGATACTTTTCCCGGATAACCACAATCCACATGCTGTTTTGCCATTCGCCCAGCCCGATCGTTTTGCCCATTTGCGGAAATTCGATGGCTCCCTCCTGAAGAGCTACCAGAGTAAATCCGCCCCGACCCGAATCAAAAATAAACGGGCTTTCCTCCGGGGTAGTAAAAGTTTTTGGATCAGCCAACATCCCCGGTTCGGCCAGCATCATCTCGCTTCCCAAACCAATCGTATTCTGAAAATTTGCGTTTGGCGTGAGTCCCCGCGCTTTTTCGACGGTCAAAACCCGGCTCCCGTCCATTTTTGTCGGAATGCCTTTCAGGTAAAATTTCCGGTCGGAAACTTCGGTTGTGATTAGGTTGCAGGTAACTTCCGGCGAAGGACTGACTCTGGTCGCCGCCACGGCCTCGGTTTTCTGGGACGGAGGCGTTTCCTTTTGACCCGCACCCTGCCTGGCCTCTACGGTCTGGTTGACACTCTGGCTGATAGCTTTTTCAACAGAAACTTTTGTCGCTAAATCCTGGTACTCCTTAGCCTGAGCGGTAGCGCTGGCCTCTAAAGCTACCCGCGTTGAATTGCCTAAGACAGCAGTCTGTTGGTAGTCCGGCGTTTTAGTCTGTTCGCTAATCT
>JAJYKY010000032.1 GCA_021788195.1 bacterium
TCCTGCTGATGCTCCGGATCGCCGTGATAAACTTTTGCCCCGGTATAAATTTCGCTTAAGTGGTCGATAAATTCGTGAGCGCCGGTTTTGGTTTCATCGGCCACTCTTCCTCTAACCTGAAGATATTGGTAAGGATTCCCTTTCTCCCAGACGATAAAACTTACCCGGGGATCACGCCTGATATTTTTATATTTCACCCGGTCAGTCGTGGTACTAATTTTAAAAACATTGCTCTCGGGATCGTATTCAAACCAGACGATCGTCATCTGCACTGAACCGTCTTTTCTAAAAGTGCTCAATACCAGATAGTTCGGCCGCCGCAGAAAATCAACTTCCTTCTTCGAGAACATGAAACGATTATATCAAAAAATAATCTGGCTTTAGTTTAAATCCGGTAACAAGAAAGTAACTCAAGTCCGATCCTTGGCAACTCCCGCTATGGTGTCTACAATGATTGCATGGAAAATTTTCCCGGTTTGACTACCGTTCAGGCGGCGCAAAAACTGGCCCAGTTCGGTCCGAATGCCATTCCGGAGAAAAAAACACCCCTGTTTGTTAAACTTATCCGCCAGGTACTCTCCCCGATTTCCCTCATGTTACTCCTGGCTTCGGGATTGTCTTTGGGGAGCGGCAAAACTTTTGACGGTTATTTTATCCTGGCTTTGCTTCTTTTAAATATTGGCGTCTCCTCCTGGCAGGAAGCCAAAGCGGACAACGCCATCGCCAAACTTAACGAAAATTTAAAAAGTAGGGTCAGAACCTTTCGCGAAGGACAATGGTTGGATATCGATACCCGGGAGTTGGTCCCGGATGACATTATTCAGCTGACTGCCGGAGAAATCGTCCCGGCCGACGGCGTCTTAATAGATAACAAAAACGTCTCCGTTAACGAATCGGCCTTAACCGGTGAGTCTCTGCCCAACGATAAAAATATCAATGATCCGCTTTACTCCGGTTCCTTCATCGCTACCGGCATTGCCACACTAAAAATTGCCGCCACCGGCAAAAACACCAAATTCGGTAAAGTGATTTTATCCGTTGAAGACCGAAAAGAGAAAAGTTTTCTGGAAAAGGACATTATCAATATTTCCAAGTTTCTTTCGGCGTTGAGTCTGATCGGAGTGGCAATTATCAGCGGCTTCTTTTTCTTTAAGCATTTTCCGACGGTCGAACTTCTAACTCTTGATCTGAGCCTGATTATCGCCGGTATTCCGGTCAGTCTGCCGACGGTTATGACTTTGATTATCGCCCTGGGAGTCCTTGAACTCTCAAAAAAACAGGTGATTGTCCACCGCTTGTCCGCCCTGGAGGATCTGGCCAATGTGAATTTGCTTCTGACCGATAAAACCGGGACCCTAACGGAAAATAAAATTATCATCGATAAAATTATTCCCTACGGAAGCTATACCGATAAGAATGTTGTCGCCTCTGCCTACCTGGCTTCATATCAGGATAGCCGCAATTTAATCAGCCAGGCGATCGTCCGCAAAACCGAAGAGCTCTCCGCCATTCCCCGGGACTACACTATTTACAGTTTTGTCCCCGGTGACTCCGTTAAAAAGAGAACGACGGCTCAGGTCAAAGACGGCGAGGGAAAGATCTATGTTACGGCCGGGGCTCCGCAGGTTATTCTTAGCCTTTGCACTCTGACGGAAACTCAAAAAACCAAAGTCGATAAAGACATCGCCGGTCTCGGGCAGGAAGGTTACCGGGCTTTAGCCGTCGCTACCGGAACGGAAGAAAAAGAGATGACTTTAGTAGGTCTTTTAGCCTTATCCGACGAACTCCGGCCGGAAGCCTCTGATGTGATCGGCTTTCTTACCCGGAAACAGATTGAGACCGCGATGTTAACCGGGGACAACCGGGTTATTGCCGGCGAAATCGCCAAAAAGCTGGCCATTCCGGGGAACCGCGTCATTACCCGCGAGGATCTCCAGAAAATGAACTGGCAGGGTTTGGATACTAACTTCTACAGGAGCGTTCAGGCTTTTGCCGAAATTTATCCTGAAGACAAACTGCGGTTAGTTCAGGACGCCAAGAAGTATTTTGTGGTCGCGACTAACGGCGACGGGGTTAATGATCTTCCGGCCGTCAAAGCAGCCAATGTCGGCTTCGCCGTCGAGAATGCCGTCATTGCTCTTAAGGGCGCCGCGGATATTGTCCTTCTCTCTAACGGTATCTCGATCATTAAAGATGCCATTATTGAAAGCCGGAAAATTTTCTCGCGGTTATATTCGTACTCCGTTTACCGCCTGTCCGAAAGTTTCCGGCTTATTGTAACAATTGTCATTCTCGGCATAATTTACCAAGCTTACCCTTTGACTCCCCTGCAGTTAATTCTTATTGCCCTTTTAAACGACATTCCCATTATTTCCTTATCTTACGACCGGGTGGAAAACACTACCAGTCCGGCGAAAATTAATGTTCGCCAACGCTTGCTGTTAAGCTCTCTTTTTGGTTTAACCGGGGTCGCCAACAGTCTGATTCTGTTTATGCTGTTGGTCGGGGTTTTCCATATTTCCCTGCCCGTTGTCCAAACCCTTTATTTCCTTAAACTGACAATTTCCGGGCATCTTTTAATTTATGTTGCTCATACTAAAGAGCGCTGGTGGAAATTTTTGCCCAGCAAAGAAGTTATTCTTGCCACCACTTTGACGCAGCTAATTGCTTCTCTCCTGTCTTTCACCGGTTGGTTTATGCCCGCTCCGATACCGCTGACTTACATCATTCTCGTCTGGCTCTGGGCCTTTTTCTGGATGCAAATCAGTGAGGCCGTGAAAACATTTCAAAAAGTAGAGAGCAATTAACTGGAAAACAATAGAAGTAAAAATTAGAACCGGAGCGTGATTCCGGACAAAAACCGCAACTACTCCCGGAATAACGGCCAGTCCGAAAATGATGCCTATCGCC
Organism: bacterium; assembly: GCA_021788195.1. Taxonomy (GTDB): domain Bacteria; phylum Patescibacteriota; class Microgenomatia; order JAMCZE01; family JAMCZE01; genus JAJYKY01. Next base: position 2,911 of record JAJYKY010000032.1, read on the forward strand.
GACCCGCAGGCCGGCATCCCCAGGCCACAAGCCTGAAGGGCGGTAATACCGATTGCTGTGGAAACTATCCCCAAAAAAGAGCTGCCGGTACTTTTTGCCGCCTTTGCTCTCCCTAAAATATTCTTAAACAGGCAGGTTACCGTCAGGGCAAAGACAGGAAGATAAATCCAGGCCAGAAACGCATAGCCCTCAAAAAAGACATGTCGGGGAACAAGAAGAAAACCGCCAATCGGCGCGGGGAAAAATACCGCCAAATCTCTCCAATTTACCTTCATGGATTAGTTGTATCAAATCCCCAGAATCTTTGCCAGGCGGCCCTTGTCAAAACCGACAACAAACTCCGGCTCTTTCCCTTCCCGGGCAACTTCCGTAACCGGAACCCCCATCTGTCCGGTTCTTTGAACCATCTCGATAGCTGCTTTCTGGTCGTTATCCACATAAACCACTTCGTGGGCAATCTTATTGCCTTCCAGCCAGGCTTTTTCCATCAGGCAATAAGGGCAGGTGTGGGTTGAATAAAGTTTGATTTTCATTTTTACACCTCCTTTAAAAAATTCTGCAAGACTAAACCGACTTTGGCTGTCTCTTTGTCTTTAAGGGCATAATAAATTTCCTTACCGCCCCGGTTGGTCGTAACCAGTCCGGCTGTCCGCAGCTTTTCCAGGTGCTGGGATACGGCAGATTGGGACAGACCGCAGCTCCCGATCAGCTCCGTAACATTTTTCGACCCGTGGGAAAGACAGATAATCAGTTTTAACCGAACCGGGTTCGCCAGCGCGGAAAGAACTTGTGATTCCACGACAACATATTAGCAAATACTAATATTATGTCAAGGGTTAAACTCTGCAGCTTAAATGCTAAACTAAAATTATGTTTCTTATTACTCCCCCGCGGGCCAGAGCCGGCTGGTGCGGACCGGGCGCCTTAAACAGCGCCGCGATCGAGCAGGGCCTGGGGCCGATTGATCAGGAAAAATTAGCCCCGGCCGTGGGTATTGACGGGGCAGGAACGAGTCACGAAATGATGGTCACCGGAGCCACCTATCTTGGTCTTAGCGCTCACTGGGTCCAGAACCAGTCACTGGACCAGCTTAATCAATTTAAAAGAGCCGGCCGTTCGATAATTCTCAACTGGATGAACGGCGAAAACTATAACGAGGACGGCCACTATTCTCTGCTTTCTGAAGTTTCTGAAAGCCAGATTATCTTAAACGATTCGGAATTGACCGGGATGATCAAAATCCTGCGCCGGAGCGATTTTGAAAAACTCTGGTTTGATATCGACCGAAACGGCCAAAGATACGAACGTTTCGCCCTGGTTCTTTTCCGGCCGCCGGCTGCCGTCCGCCTGTCAGTCTGCTCATCTCTCTAAATAATCCTTCAGGTGAAGAACTTATTTAGTCGCTGCCAAAACCCAATCATAAACCTGCCGGGTGGCCGGATTATTGGCTAAAGTCGGTGAGTGCCTCCCGCATTTTTGGCCGGTCTGGGGATTGTTAACACAAACTTCAACAGCTTCCGATTTCCCGCCGGGATTAGCCTTTCTTAAGGCCTGGGCCAGCGAGCTAAATTGTAAATCAGCGTGACCATTATAAATATAATCATTGCTATCCCAAATCAAATAAATCGGAGTTTTCACCTGTCCGGCCGTTATGGCCCGATAAGGTTCGTCGCCCAGAGTAAACCCAATCCGGGAAGATAGCGTTCGGACACAAGTCTGCCCGGCACAGGTACAGGGCCAGGAAGAAAGGTACGGCTGGATACCGCTTTCGCAGGCCTTGGCCACAGAGCTTAAATCTCCGGCAAAAGAATCCATAACAATTCCGGCCACCTTATCACGAGAAATTCCTTCGATATACGCGCCCATGGCTCCGGCCGAAGTCCCGTAGGTAACTATTTTATTGGTCGGAAAATTCTTTTGGACAAAATTCAAAGCTTGCTCATCCGCGCTTTTCCCCCAGCGGGCAAAACCGTCTTCACTGTTATATTGGCCGGTGCCCAGATAAAAATCGTGGGAACAATAACTGGGTGCCATTATCCTCCAGCCGGACGTATCTGCAACCTGTCGGTCTAAACCGGACAGTGACGGCTCTTTGAAATAGGAATCGGCAGAAAGCAGTGAAACAAAACTCTGGTCGGGAAAATAATTTTTACTGCCCTGGCCGTAAGGATAAAAAAAGCCGGCAAAGCCGCCGGTAAAGCGCACCAGAAGATTGCGGTTATCCCGAACCGTTCCTTTTTGAAGAACCATAAACTGATGATCGCCCTGTTTCCCGCAGGGAAAATCGGCTTGATTGAAAACCCAGTAGCTGTAACCCCGAACCGTCCCGCTATCTACCTGGGTAATCCGGTCTTCTGAGGGTACGGGGCTCGGAGGCGCCGTCCGGTGACTCCACCGCAGATATCCCAGAGCCAGAAATAAAATCAGGCTGCTGATCAGGACCGCGGCCGCTTTTTTGGGCATAGTTTAGATTAATCCTGTTTTGTCTGAAGAGCAAACAGTCTTGACGAAAAAAGGATCACGGCCGGATAAATCTGGAATAAAACCCGGGATAAAGAAGTCGCGATATGGGTCGCCTGATTTTCCGGTGTGACATAGTAGACCCAGAACAGACTGACAATATCGATCGCGAGCAATCCTGCCAGGACCAACAGCTTTCGGTCCGCCAGAATTTTTTTCCCACCGGTCGCCAGGGCAAAAACTCCCAGCCACCAGCCCAATCCCCACCGGGATACCTGCCGAAATTCCTCCCGGAAAGCCTGGGCAGTGTAGATTGCGGATTTCAGAAATGGCGACACGGAAAGATTACCAAAGAAACTCCGGTCTACATAGCGGTTATCCAAGCCAAAATAATATTTAAAACCCAAAGTAAATAAAGCTAAAATTATGGCCG
>JAJYKY010000033.1 GCA_021788195.1 bacterium
CTTCAGAACAATATCGATCCGAAAGTCTGAAGGTAATGGTAACCTGCGGTCGTAGCGAAGAAAGTGATCCAGGTCAAACTGGCTTGAACCCATGTTTCTCGCGCTTTTCAAGGCGCTTTCAATCGTTTGTCGAATCTTAGGATCGTGGGGTGCGGGTACAACCGTGGCGGACACTTTCTTTCCCTCCTTGGAATGGATTTAGGGTCATCAGATCGGCTCAAGGTGCAAAAATGTGCGTTAAGCACTAAGCTATTTTAGAACCGATCGGAAGTAAAAGGCAAGCGGCCATAAAAAACGCCGGATTGAGACAGTTGGCAAAAGCCAAAAGCCTAAATCCGGCGGCGGAACCTATAAGGTTCCGGATAGGTGATGGTTTAGAGCGATTCCGTCTCTTTTTAGTTTTGCACACTGCACAAGATCAAGACGGGAACTCTCCCAGAACAATCCCAAACCCAGAAGAACAATCCCGGCGATCGTAGCCCAGGAGGCAGACTGCCAGACCGAAAAGAGATAAAGCCCGGCTCCAAGGATGGTGAAAATCCGAGAATAAATAATCAGAGCTAAATACTCGCCACCCTCACTGTTGGTGAGCAGATTGGGGACCAGCTTGCCGTCAATAGCGCGCACCAAAGTGATGATAAGGCCGACGACATACCAGGTAAGGAGTATCATTGCTCCTATCAGGAACCAATCTACCTGGTAAGCTATCCCGGCGATAAGGGCGGTTAAGATGGCAACGATCGGACCGGACGCGATGCGAACCAGCTTCAAGTTTTCTTTCACTCTGCCTCCTTGGGGATTGTTTTATTAGTCAAAGGGCAATTTGTAAACCGGATCGCATTTTACCACCTTTAGTATCCTTAGTCAAATCATTATGGGTTAGGTTGAGGGGTTGACAAGGCCGGCAGCTTCATGTTACCCTCATAAACCTATGACTAATTCCGGGGTTATTTTGAATAGATTCCTGCCCGCCAATCGGGTAATTTACTGGTGGCAAAAAATTTGTTCCGCAGCGTTTGCGTCCAAGAAACGGAGGAGACGGTCATAAAAACCGAAATTTGAGCACAAACGCTGTGGGCCAAACCACAGCGTTTTTTTATGGGGTTATAACCGGACTTTGAAAATTTCATAATTCCCGAAAGGAGGAAAAGTGCTGATCAAGCTTTGGCGCTTGCTATCCGCCTTCCACCGGGCTTTCGGCTGGTTTGTCGTCCTGGTGGTAGTGTACGAAGCTCTGCAGATTGTGACGGGCTACACGAACAGCCTGATTATCAGGCTTGTAGACGACAAATCGCAGATCCGGGTTTACCTGGTTTTGTGGGTCGGTCTGGTAGTTTATGACGAACTCTTTATGCGGTTCGACAACTACTTTGACTGGCACGTAGTGTCCAAACAGGGCTACCCGGTTTTTAAGCATTTAAAAATGCGGGCGGTGGAGAAGTTTTTGTCTTTGGACATCGCCTGGCATCAGAAGCACAATTCCGGGGCGTTAGTAGGCAAGGTTGCCAATGGGGTCGGGAGGCTATCGGACATTATCGACGGGATGAGCTGGGAGTTTATTCCCACCTTCATCCAAACGATTTTGAGCATGGTCCCGCTGCTGTTTCTCTCGTTTCCGACGGCCATTATTGCCGGAGGCGCCTTTGTCGTTTTTCTCTGGCTGACGAAAAAAGGCGTGGACGAGAAGCAATCGTACCGAAAGGAACGCAACGACCTGTACGAGAACGAGTGGCACAAGTCAGTGGAGCTGGTCCAGACGATCGAAACAGCCACAATGTTCGGTCAGAAAGACCGGCTTTTAGCAGAACAGAATGACTTGCACGACCGGATTATGGACCTGGGGTTAACGGAAGCCCGTCTCGGAATTTTCAAGTACAATCGCTGGCGGATCCGGGTTTTGGGAATTACCCGCCGGCTGGTTTTAGCCTTCTGGATCTACCAGTTGGTAACCGGGACTCTGGATGTGGCCAATTTCATTTTCGTTTCCACCCTGGCCGAAAAGCTCTTCAGCAGTTTCTGGCGGTTTGCGCGGCTTTTTGACCGGATGGCGGAAGCGATGGAGCCGGCCAGGAGGTTGGAAGAACTCCTGGTTTCTGAAAGCGCGGAGGCGCCGGGTGGTAAGACGGTGGAATTGTCCGGACCGGTGGATATCCGCTTGGAGTATGTCGATTTTGCTTACAAAGAAGAGGGAGGCCAAAAAGACAAGGTTTTGGACAACTTTTCCGTCGAGATTCCAGGGGGAAAGACCGTCGCTTTGGTCGGGCCGTCGGGGGCCGGCAAAACGACTTTCTGGAAGGTTGTAACCGGGCTTTGGCCAGTGGACAAAGGCAAAGTCTTTGTTGCCGGGTTGGACACAGCTCTTTGGGACAAGGAGAAACTGCGGCAATTGTTTTCGTTCGTGCCCCAGGGCGACAGTGTCGCGATTATGGCCGGGACGGTTCGGGAAAACATTGCCTATCCCAAAAGTACGGCTAGCCAGGAAGAGATTATCCGGGCGGCCAAGCTATCAGGAATTCACGATTTTATCGTTTCCCTGCCGGAAGGGTACGAAACCCAGGTCGGCGATCGGGGACGGTGGCTCTCAGGCGGCCAGAAGCAACGGATCGCTTTGGCCCGGGCTATCCTTATCGATCGGCCGGTTCTGATTCTGGACGAAGCTACCAGCGCAGTTGACGCGATTACGGAGGCGGAAATCCAGGAAAAAATGAAGACGGTTTTGCAGGGCAAAACGGCGATTATTATCGCTCACAAGTTAGCCACGGTCTGGGACATTGCCGACAAAATTGTCGTCATGGATCTGGGCCGCAAAGTCGAGGAAGGGACGCACCGGGAATTAGTTGATCTCGGCGGTCTTTACGCCCAAATGGCGGCGTTGCAGACGGCCTGAGATCAGTTTTGGTTTAAACACCAGGCATTCTGAAGAAATTCAGAAGTAAGCCCTGGTGTTTTTTTATGAAAAAACCCGCCTATGGAATCTCGACCGAAGGTCGGACCAGGAAGGCGGGTAGGGTAATACTTGATCTTCTTATCTCAGGAAAACGCCTGGAGGGCGGTCGAGATCAGACAGTAGAATAAAATAAAGGAGAGTGTGAGTACGACGCCTGTCCAGACAAGGATCGGCCAGATGCCGCGGTCACGCTCAAAGAAGGGTACGACCCAAAAAGCGATAACGATCAGGGCAATCAGGGCGCCGAAGCCAAAAAGGGCATTTGGCAGCCAGGGCGGAAAAACAAACATCGTTACTCCTTTTCCGGACCGGAATAAATCCGAGGCGTTAAGCCGTTCTTTTCGACCGCAAAAGGACTTTCCTTAAAGCGGCTAAAGACGCCCACAGTTGCCTTTTCCATTTTTTCCTCCTTTAGGATTTTTAGATCAAGTATTATTCAATTTTTAACGTGCAAGTCTTCGTTTGCTGTTCGAGCGAAGCGAGAACTTCTCAGGAGTTCCCCCTCCGGGTTCAAAAGCATGAAGAGCAAAATTAAAGGTAGCCTAAAGCCCGAAGAACCTTCGAAATGACAAACCAGGCAAACGAAAGAATCAGACCGAGCGGGAGGCCGACGATCAAATGCAGGTTAGTGAACCTGGTTCCCAACATGGCCACGGTCAGGACGATCCCAATAAAGCCTAAATAAGGCCCCGGGCTGCAGTTTGGCCAGTAAAGAACAAGACCCAGCATGGCCAGGAAAAGAAAAAAAGTGACAATAACCGGGACAAACGAATCTGCCTGGTCTACCTGGGTCATCAGATACCAAAAAGTAAAAGCTGCCAAAGCAGCGGCTAAGAACATTCTCGCCAAGTCTTTCATCTTTCCCTCCGTTTTGTCTTTTATTTGCTCTTCAGATTTTAACGTGCCTTTGGGCTTTAATTAAAAGTCCGAATCTAATCTCAAGAAATTTTCTGTAAAAACAAGTTTTCAATATTGGTTCTCTTAAGATTAGGTTTCGACCCTCAAGATTGATTATTGAGAATAGCAAATCCGAACCAAATTGTAGCATAAATAATCTCGGAAGTCAAACTATGGGTTATCTTTTTAAATTCCAATTGGACTTCTGGTAGTCTGGGGATTACTGGAAAAAATCGGAGCGAAAAAAATTCCGGTTTATCTTTGCGACCATGCTTATTCTGATAACGCCGCCAAACTGAAAAACCCCAGAAATGATCAGTGGCTGACTTTGCGCTGGGAGATTTTCCGGATTTACCTTTTGGGTAATTGCGGGATAATGTTGTCAAGTCCGCCAGGTTACCGGCCGCAAAATGTGAGAAAATGTACCCGATCAAATGGTTAAGATTTGGCAGCTTTTCGGCTGGTTTTATTTTTCCCTGGCAATCCTTCTTGGCCTTTATTTTTTCCGGCCGGCTATCCGTCGGTGGCTTTTCCCGGGCGTATTATCGGCGGTAGTTTTCGTTAATGTTTTCTGGGGCGGAAAATTTTTGCGGGGGCAACTGGGAAATAGGGGTGAGATATTTACCGGGAGCCAGAATATTATTGCCAAGACCACTTTCGGAGAGAGCGAATTTGCCAAGGCATTACGGGCGAAACTGCCGCTAACGGCTTCGGGGTGCGTTTTCTGGCGTAATGACGTTCCGACCGTTTATCTGATTTCGGAACTTTATCCGCGAAAATTCCGGCCCATGGAAGCAGACGATAGTCTGGCGGGTTGCAATTATGCCATTTCTCCGGAAAGTTCCCGGCCGGAATTGGGAGTGCCGCTCCTTTCCGGAACCAACGGTTCCGCTATTTATTTATTAAAAAAATGATGGACTGGCTTTTGACAATTTTTGCGGCTCTGGCCTTTTTCCAAATCGGGTTTTGCTTGGATTATTATCTTTTCCGGGAGAAAAAGAATTTTGATCTGGCCAAATACTGGGGTTTGGGATTGGGAACGGTAGCCGTTTTTCAGATGATTTTGGGAACGGTCCGGATGCCGGTTAGCCGGGAGATGGTTATGGTAATTTCTTTGGCGGCGTTTTTGCCGTGGGTCTTAGACAAAGGATTGCAAATGAGAGAGAGGAGATTCCGCTTCGTTCTCACTTCACCGAGGCTACGCGGGGCTTCGCGGGGGAAGGTTCTCGCGAACACGGTTTGGGTCTTGTTTTTCGGAATAATTTTTCTTCTGACTTTTTCGCAGGGGATTTGGGGACACGACGCGCTCTCTTTCTGGCTTTCTAAAGGCCGGGCATTTTTCCTTGACGGAGGCATCACGGCAAAAAATCTTTTTTATTTCTGGCCGTTTGACCATCCCTTGCTTTGGCCGTTATCGGTAACCTGGTTTTATGAAATCCTGGGCCGGCCGGAAATTTATTTTGTCCGGATTATTCCTTTTGTAACTTTTGTTCTGCTGTTTTCCAAAATTAAATCCGGAATCTGGCAGATTGTTTTCCTGGCCACACCGTTTTTGCTCATGACACTGATAATGCCTGAACATGCTGGTAATGCCGATTTGCTGGTTAGCTTTTTTGTTCTGCTGGCGACGGCGTTTTTACTGGAGGGAACCTTTTTTTATACCGGAATCTTTCTGGGTCTGGCGGCCCTGACGAAAAATGATTCTTTACCGATGCTTTTAGGTTTTATTTTTCTGTCCGGAGTTCTTCTCCGGCAGGGAAAATGGTTAAAGAGCGGACTGGCGGCGGCCATAATTTTAGCTTTATTTACTTTGGGTTTTAAATATTATTTTGGCTTGGATAACCGCTATGTAGACCGGAGTTTCTTTGGTAATCTTTCCGTGTCGCCATTTCTGAAATCCGCAATCTACAC
>JAJYKY010000034.1 GCA_021788195.1 bacterium
GTCCCGTAAACCGGATCTGCCAAAGCCGTACTCCCTCCCGCAGAGGCCGTAGTTACGGCATACGGCTGATTGTTCGTTAAAGAATTACGGTAGGTAGTTTCGCCGCTGACGATGGAAAAAGAATATTTTGTTGCCGGGCGAAGGGCATTAATAGTAAAGTAATGCGTCCGGTAAAGCTTGCCGGATGCCGGACTTTGTTCCCGGTCGTCGGCAATCGTTCCCAGCCCGGAAAGATTTATCGCTCCGGTCGTCGGATCGTTGGTTATGTACGACAGGGTAAAAGAGGTATCGGTGATGTTACTAATCCGGACGTTTTGCGGCCTTGACCCCGGCCCCGCTTTCGTAATGTAGCGGCGGGTCACCTTAACACCAAAAACACTGCCCCCTAAAAGGATTAACAGGAGAGCCAGCCCTAATAAAGTCGGAATTCGTCTTTTAAGCATATTTTATCTGGTGGTCGCGGTTGGTGACGCCTGGGCGGCCGGGCTGGATATGACCGGGATCTTTGGTAAGCTCGGGACTGCAAACCCGCTTGTCGGCAAGGCCGGCCTGCCTGTCGGCGAGGCGGGTACTACCAATTGAACCGTAACTGTTTCTGGAATCTGTCGTCCTGCCAGTTCGTGAATCAGTTTTTCGTCAAGGGTCGGGGTAATTGGTATCGCTATTTCTTCCAGATTCGGAGTAACCAATTGGGCCGTATAAGCATGATAGGCATCAAAAACTACCCAGCAGAGAGCGGTTACCAGGGTTAAAATAGAAATAAGAAAAATGTCCCGGTCTTTCATGGCAAATAATAACTGTTGATATCCCAGTTTTGTATCAATTGTCCACCGGCCGATGCTGTTCCGGGGGCTTGGTTGGTCGTCATCATCATGGCCGTCGGGGCAAAAAGCCGGGGGAGGGAAATTAGTACCCGGCTAAAATTTTGAAGCTGGGCAAAATCGCCGACCGCAGAAAATTTTATTTCTACCGGTATAGCCGCTTTAGCAGGCTGATTATCGTAAGAAGCCGGCCCGGCGGCCATCCCCTCCAGAGAAACTCCGGAAACCGCCGACGCTTTTTCCAGAAGGACAATATCTTCCGGCGTCAGCGGCAGGGTTGGAACGGCAACAGAAACGGCCGGCAATTCCGGCTCTACTGTCCGGTACTGAATCTGCAGTTTGGAAAGAACGTCTACCTTGTCATCCAATTTCTTAAGAAGCGCCTGTTTCTGAGCAATCTCCCCCCTTAGCTCAATTATTGTCGTCACGGCCGGCCGAATAGCAAAGGCCAGAAAAATCGCTACGGTAACTAAAGAAATTATCAGGGCAAAGCAGGCCCGGAAAACCGGATTACCGAAAAACGGCGACAAATAAGTGTAGTAATGCCGGTAGCGCTGGTATTCGGTTTTGTAATCTAAAGCCATATCTTTGCCGTCAAGACAAAATTAATTGTTCCGTTTTCGGTCGATTTTTCGATTTTTGAAAGACTAATATTGGAAATTTTCGGATCCTTTTGGAGCGCGTTTAAAAGTGTCGCCATGCCGGATTCTGAAACGACACTGCCCTGCAACACCAGAGTGTTCCCTTTTACCTGTAAAACCTCCATTTGGGTTTCGGCCGGTAAATCCGCGGCCACAATGTCCAGAGCTTTGTTCATATCCTGTGTGTCCGCCAGAATAATTTTGGCCGCGGCCAACTGGGCCTGAAGTTTACGGACTTTGGTTTCAAAAGTCTGTTGGGAAGTAATGATATTTTTCTGCCGGGCAATTTCCTCGGACAGATCAGAAAGGTCCCGGTCCAGTTTAAAACGGGACAAAAAAGCTAAAAGAACCAGAAGTTCGGTAACCACAATAATATATCTGCCGATGGAAAGGGCCCATTTGAGGAATTTGCCGAACGGAGTTTTTTCAATATCCTCAAAAGGTAACAGGTTAATATCCGGGGTCGCAGATTTCTTCATAATTCCAGCATATAACACGACAGGCCGGAGAGCAACTGGAGAGAAGAAAGTTTTACTTTACCAGAAGTTTACTTAGCCTCGAGGCTAAACGGGCTGATTTGTTGGAATGAATAATATTCAATTTGGCCGCCTTCGACAGCTTGGACACTACCCTCGGATACTCCTTTGCCGTGGGTTTCCGACGGAAAGCCGCGATCGTCTTTTTTAAATCGTCTTTGACTGCCCGGTTGCGGACAGTATGGATTTTGGCCTGACGCAGTTTTTTGGCTGCTGAACGAATAACTGGCATATTGTAAGGCTAATTCTAACACGCTAAAATAGCTGGCACAAGCAGTAATCCCGCCGGCAACGGGACGGCCCCCCATGAAAGACTTATTCCGAAAAATTTCTTCCAACGGGAAAACCCTGCTGTTTTTCCAGCAAACCAATATCCTTTCCGCCGCGACCGTTATTGCGGCCGCTGTTTTAGTGTCCCGGTTTTTAGGGATCGTCCGTTATTGGCTTTTAGCCATTTATATTAAGCCCATTTCCGATCTGGACCTCTTTTTTGCCGCTTTTCGGCTTCCCGACCTTTTGTTCCAGATTCTGGTCATGGGAACTCTGACGACCGCTTTTATCCCGGTCATCACCGGCTATCTTTCGTCCGGCGAAGACCGGAAGGCCTGGCGGTCCTGCTCGATTATTATCAACCTGGCCCTTCTGATTTTTGCCTTATTGGCTTTATTGGCCTTTATTTTTACGCCCCAATTGGCTCTGGTTGTCGCCCCGGGTTTTACCGGCAATCCGGCCAAGACCCAGACGCTTATCAACCTGACCCGGATCATGCTTTCCGCCCAGGTCTTTTTTATCATCAGCAACTTTTTCTCCGCCATTATTCAGTCCACCAAGCGCTTTTTAATCCCGGCTTTGGCCCCGGTCGCTTACAATCTCGGCATTATCATCGGGATCGTTTTTCTCTCCGGTAATTTCGGCGTTTACGGCCCGGCCTGGGGCGTAGTTTTAGGAACCATCCTCCATTTGGTCATCCAGATCCCTCTTGTTTCCCACCTGAAGTTCCATTACGAAACCGTTGTCGACTTAAAAAACGAGGGTGTCCGGGAAATCGGTAAACTTTTAGGGCCCCGGACTTTGGGCCTGGCGATCGCCCAGTTAAGCTTTACCGTCGACACTGCCTTAGCTTCACTTTTGCCAGCCTCCTCCATCACCATTCTTAATTTAGCCCAGGCGCTCCAGCAGTTTCCCATCGGGGTTTTCGGAGCCACAATCGCCCAGGCGGCTTTACCGACCCTGGCTGAAGACCGGGAAAAAGGCAATCTGGAAAACTTTAAAAGCACTCTCCTTACCTCTCTTCACCAGATTCTGTTCTTGACGATGCCGGCAGCCGTGATTTTGATCGTTTTGCGAATTCCCATGGTCCGGCTCGCCTTTGGCCTGGGCAACACCAACATTCCCTGGCCCCTGACGGTTTTGACCGGAAAAACCCTGGCCGTCTTTGCCGTGGCCGTGGCCGCCCAGTCGCTCTTAAATCTTTTAGTCCGGGGTTTTTACGCCCTGCGCGACAGCTCCACGCCGGTTAAAATCGGGATTTTTGCCTTTACGGCCAGTATCGCCTTCAGTTTGACTTTTATTACCGTCCTCCACTGGCCCGTCTGGAGCCTGGCTCTAAGTTCTACTCTGGGTGACCTGATAAATTTTTCCCTCCTGTTGTTTTTCCTGGACCGGAAGCTTAATTTCGACAAAAAGAACCTGCTGTTGCCGGCCGTTAAAATTATCCTGGCGGCTCTGGCCACCGGAATTTCCCTGTATGTGCCGATGAAACTTCTGGACCAGCTGGTTTTTGATACGACTAAAACCGTGCCTTTAATTATGTTAGTGGGGACGGTTTCTTTAATCGGGCTGTCGGTTTATTTGTTTTTTACCTGGCTTTTGGATATTCAGGAACTAAAAGCCTTCCTCGGTCTGATCCAGAAGGTCGGACAGATCAAAAAGGTCTTTACTCCGCCGGCCGAGGTGATCGAAGTCTCTCCGGAAACTTATGCCTGATCAAGCGCGAATTCGCAACTTCTCCATTATCGCTCACGTGGACCACGGGAAATCGACCCTGGCCGACCGGTTTTTGGAAATTACCGGCACCGTTTTAAAAAAAGACATCGTTGAACAGACTTTAGACTCGCACCCGGTCTCCCGAGAACGCGGGATCACCATTCGTTTAGCTCCGGTAACCATGGCCTGGTCCCTTGATTCTGTCCCCTATACCCTGAATTTGATCGACACTCCCGGCCATGTCGATTTTTCCTACGAAGTCGAGCGGAGTCTGGCCGCCTGCGAAGGGGCAATTTTATTGGTCGACGCCACCCAGGGTGTCCAGGCCCAAACTATCGCCCATTTTCGCCGGGCCAGAAACTTAGGTTTAAAAATTATTCCGGTCATCAATAAAATTGACCTGCCCGGGGCCAAAGTTGAAGAAACGGAAAGAGAAATTGAAGAGTTGTTTACCAACGCGGGTGACGCGAGCCGGGGAGCCCCATCCGGGGACGCAATCCCGAGCGCAGTCGAGGGAGATCACCCGATGGGGCTATCGAGCGGCAGGACCCGCAGTCAAATACTGAGAATTTCCGCCAAGACCGGCCAGGGGGTGCCCGAACTTTTAGAGGCCGTCATAAACCAAGTTTCCCCGCCGGCCGGAAACCCCGACAACCCGACTAAAACTTTGATTTTTTCTTCCCAATACCACCGGGAACGCGGTGTGGTTGCTTTTGTCAAAGTCTTAGAAGGGAAACTCTCCGGAGACGTCGGCCACTTCACCCCGGCAATGACCCCGGCTCCGTTCTTAGCCACCGGCGAAGTGGGTTATCTTTTAACCGGGATTAAAGACCCGGAAAAAGTTCCGCTTTGGGAAGGCTACCACCCGCCCAAACCCATGGTTTTTATCTCTTTCTTCCCGGTTGATCCGAACGATTATCCCCTTTTGGAGGACGCGTTAAAAAAACTCAAACTTAACGACGCCGCCATTACTTTTACCCCTGCCTCCTCAAAAATCTTAGGCCGGGGATTTCGCTGCGGCTTTTTAGGCCACCTCCACGCCGAAGTCTCCCAGGAACGTCTCGAGCGGGATTTTAACCTAAGCCTTATTGCCACTCCGCCGACGGTGGAGTACAAAATTCCAAGCATCAAATCCCAAATTCCAAACTCTTACGAAGAACCCTGGATTACGGCGACCATTATTGCGCCCCAAGCCTACCTGGGCGCCATCATCACTCTTTGCGAGAACGCCCGGGGAAAATTGGTCAGCCTTAATTATCCCGGCGAAAGCGTGGTTCTAATTTACGAGTTGCCCCTCTCCGAAATTATCACCGATTTTTTTGACAGGTTAAAATCCCAATCCTCCGGCTTTGCCAGCCTGGACTACGATTTTTTAGAATACCGGCCTTTTAACGCCGTCACTTTGGAAGTTCTAATAAACCACGAACTGGTCGACGCTTTCACCCAGATTATGGAAAAGACCCGGGCCGACCGCTTTGGAAAATTTTTAGCCGGCAGACTCAAAGAGGTGATCCCCCGCCAGCAAATCCCGGTGGTTATTCAGATTGTCGTTGACGGTCAGATTATCGCCCGGGA
>JAJYKY010000006.1:0-23859 GCA_021788195.1 bacterium
AAGCAAAACGAGCAAAATGCCTGAGCCGTCTCTCGGATTCGAACCGAGGACCTGCTGTTTACAAAACAGCTGCTCTGCCGCTGAGCTAAGACGGCATTCTGCGTCCAAAACGAGAGAGGCCGGGTGCCGAGGCCAGGATTCGAACCTGGGTAGCCCTTTCGGGCGCGGGATTTACAGTCCCGTGCATTTGGCCGCTCTGCTACCTCGGCTGTATTGTTATTATACCCGGAACAGGCTGCCAGCTCAACCTACTTCTTCCGGCGGCGCAGTTTTAAGTGCCTTATCTCCCCGGTTAACTCTTCGGCCCGGGTAAAGGCCGTTTCGCTCTCCTTTTCCAGCCCCCTTTTTTCAAACCGCTGCCCGTACTCGAGCCACATTTTTTTAGCCAGCCGCAGTCTGGTTAATTTATGGGTATAACTCTCCTTCTCCGGCATAAACTCTTACAGAATAATAATATTTCGGCCATAAAATCAATCTCATGTTGGCGACAAACGGTAACTGGATCGATCTGATTGTTGTTGCCATCTTTTTAATTTATCTTGGCAATGGGTTAAGGGACGGATTTCTCCAGGGAACCATAAACCTTCTCGGTTTTCTTTTTTCTTTTGTCCTCGCGATCAAATTTTACCCCCTGATGGCTAATCTTCTGACCGCCGACTTTTCGCTATCTTTGCATTTAGCTAATGCGGTCGGTTTTATTCTTCTGGCGGTCCTGGCCGAAATTATTTATTCTGTGGCCATAAGTTTGGTTTTTTTCCGCTTCCCCCGCCGGGTACCACGGTTCGTGGCCTGGGTCAACACCGTTCTTGGTATCTTTCCGGCCGCCGGCGAAGCCTTGATTTTAACCGCTTTTTTTCTGACGCTTCTTATCGCCCTTCCCGTCCGGGGCGATATTAAAAAAGACATTCTGTCTTCCCAGACCGGCGGCCCGATTGTCGAACGCACCCAACTTGTCGAAGAGAAATTGAACAATGTTTTTGGCCCGGCCATCGCCGACACTTTAAATTTTATTACCGTCAACCCCGACCTGGAGGCCAACCAGACTATCCAACTGGGTTTTACTCAGCCCAACACCAAAATTGATTCCACCTCGGAAGCGGTGATGCTAAATCTGGTCAATACTGAGCGGGAGCGGGCCGGATTACCGCCGCTATCCTCGTCCGGGCCCCTGAAAACTCTGGCCGAAAGTTACGGCCGGGAACTTTTCGCCCGGGGCTATTTTTCCCATTATACCCCGGAGGGTCTGTCGCCTTTTGACCGGATGCGGGCCGCCGGGATTACTTTTACCGCCGCCGGGGAAAATCTGGCCCTGGCTCCCAATGTCCGGATTGCCCATGAGGGCTTAATGAACTCCCCGGGCCACCGGGCCAATATTCTCTCCCCGAATTATCACAAAATCGGGATCGGGGCCATTGACGGCGGAGTCTACGGTGAAATCTTCGTTCAGGAGTTTACCGATTAAAGTTTTTCCTTGTAGAAGTTTATTGTGTCCGCCACGGCCTGATTCCAGCTCGGCATCAGGTTATGATCGGCTCCGGGGTACATTTTTAACCGGGCTTCTTTTGTGGCCGCTTTCAGATCAGCGAGCAATTCTTCGGACCATTTCGGCGGGACCGATTCGTCCGCGCCGCCCTGGGCAATAAACACCGGGCCCGTTATCCAGGAATAAAAATTCGGGGTTGAATAATTTTCCACATCATAGTTACTTTCAAAATCCGCCAGTGCCTTCCGTAAATTTTTGCCTTTATCGTCAAAGGTGTCAGTGTAATACAAAATACTGTACGGAAAAGGCTTGGAAACCGGGTTCCAAAGCACTGTCGGCAGATTCTGGCCGGAAATTTCCAAAGTCGAGAGCGCAATCTGGCCACCATTAGAATGGCCCCACAGTGCCAATTTACAATCTC
Organism: bacterium; assembly: GCA_021788195.1. Classification (GTDB taxonomy): domain Bacteria; phylum Patescibacteriota; class Microgenomatia; order JAMCZE01; family JAMCZE01; genus JAJYKY01. The sequence goes on from JAJYKY010000006.1 coordinate 1,905, forward strand.
CGGCTCCGATTAAATCGGCGTCAATTTTCAATTTACAATCCTGTTCGACGGAAGAAATCAGGTCCAGCATGGTGGTATAAGTTTGGAAACGGTCTTCAAAAGCGTCGGGGCTGGCTTTGTCGGACTCTCCGTACCCGGCAAAGTCCGGGGCCAGGGTCACAAAACCTGACTTGGCCAGTTCGGCTGCCACCCGTTCGGTTCCCATCCCGACATGGTAGTCTTTCGGTTCGACATAACCGTGGGCCATAATAACGGTCGGTTTAGCCAAAGCATTTTGGGTCGAAACCTTAGCCGGAAGATTGGCTTCTCCGGAAATTTTTTTGCCCAGCGAGGTAAAATGGAAAACCCAGACGGCCAGGCCATTGGTGTCAGAAATTTCCCGGTCAAAAATTATTTCCGAAGGCTGTGGTGAACGATTATGGAGGTTAACAAAAGTGTATTTTAAAAGCGTCTTGGGCGGAACAATTTTTCCGACCGGCGATTGGAAGAGGGTATCTTTTTTATAAGTCAGGGCAAAAACAAAAACGGCTAAACCTAAAATAAATAAGCCGGCAGCGAGGTAGCGGGACATCCGGAGCCGGGAGCGGGAATCGGACCCGCGACCTAAGTCTTACCAAGACTTCGCTCTACCACTGAGCCATCCCGGCACGAAGCTAATTATATCATTAAAATTTGCAACCTCTCCCCGCGTCCGCAAAATCGGCTGGTCAAAAATTTAAATCACCCGCCGTTTTTCAATCTCTTTCTGCAGATCTTCAGCCGGCAAACCCTGCGGATAGTGTCTTGTTTTGGAAAAAAGATAAGGCAGCAGGTACCTGCCGCCGCGCTTGTGAAACAGGCCGTATTCGTTTTCTTCCAGAATAAAAACATATTTTCCCTCTTCCCAGCTTCCCGGGTCTACCGTCGGATGACTACAAACAGTTGTCCGGCTGCCCTCTTTTAAGTTGATCCAGGTTTCCCTTGGTACCGAATGATAGCCCGGCTGCTTTTGGGCTTGAGAAGGAGTCATAATGGTATCCCAGCCGTTAGGGCTCAAGCTGAGGACTTTTACCCGGTCCGGACCCAGAAGCTTGGCCCAGAAATTGCCCAGGTTTTCTTTAAGCTGCAAAAACTCCGGCAAATCCCGGGGAACGGTTCCGATCCCGATCGGGCACCAGGCCGGGTGACTGCCGTCGAGAGCTTTGGGAATCGCCGGGTTTACCGCCTCCATAGCCACTTCGACATTTAGACATTTGTTATCAATCCAGTACCGGTTAATCTGACCCTCGGGCGTGACAACGGTAAATCCCAAACCGGACATGTTCCAACCGCCAATCTGCCACCACAAAGCCCGCGGCCCTTCCGGCCCAAAATTTTGGGCCAACGGTTTTCGTAATCCCAGGTAACCGGTTTTGGCCCAGCCTTCGGGAAAATACGGCGGTGGAAAAGTAATCACTTCGTAGTCCGGGTAGGCCGCTGACAGCGCTGCCAGAACTTGTTCCGGAGTAAATTCCCCCTCCGGCGCGGAAATTACCAGCTCGTTTTCCCGCTCCTTAACCGCCAGTTTCTTGCCGCTCTCGGCAATCAGCCCGTAATTCAGATCCATCTGGTAGCGCCGTCCCCGCTCTTTTAGGCCCGCCTCCTGTTCGGCAATATCAACCCGAACCATCCGGCCCATTAAGTTAGCAATCTCCTGCTGCTGCGGATGACCGGTGGCAATCACCCGCTCCAGATTTTTGAGGCTTTGCAAAAGAGCGTCTGAAGATTTTCCTTCCGGTTCCTGCTCTTTAGGTTTTGCTTTTCGTCCTGTAAGCCTTTCCAAATATTTCATCTCGATTATATTTTACTCCGGACTGTCCAATCTAACAGCGTCACCACGCCCTTGACAGGATTGTCCTCGGTAGAGCCCCACTCTCTTTTTCTGCCCTCCGCTCCGGACCTTTTTTTATTCTTCCCTTCCCTCTTGCCTCTGATTTCCTCTTTGGATATAATAGAGCTTCATATGGCCCAGAAGATTACAACAGCCAAACTCGGCATGGTTTGCACCGTTTGCGGCAACCGGAATTATGTCACCTCCAAAAATAAACTGGAGAACAAGGAAAAACTGGTTTTGAAAAAGTTCTGTCGCCATTGCCGAAAACACACGGAACACAAGGAAACGGAAAAGTTAAAATGAATATGCCCGAAACCGACCAGTTCAGTTTTACCGTTCCGAATTTTGGCAACAATCCGGTAGCTTTCTTTAAAGAAGTTTACGCCGAATTAAAGAAAGTGACCTGGCCGACCCGGCCGGAAATTATCCGGCTGACAGCGATCGTTATCGGCGTTTCAGTCGTTGTCGGCGTCTATTTGGGCGGGCTGGATTACGCTTTTACCAAGCTCATGGGATATATCTTAAACAGATAATATGGACGAACAAAAACCAACAATTCAGAATGACAGTGCCCGGTGGTATGTGGTCCATACTTACTCCGGCCACGAGAATAAAGTTGCCGCCGCCTTAAAACAGCGGGCAGAAGCCATGAATATGGCCGAAGCGATCGTCGATGTTCTGGTCCCGACCCGGGATACGTTAACCGTCAAGCGCGGCAAAAAGGAAGAGGTTAAGGAAAAAATCTTCCCCGGCTATATTCTGGTCAAAATGATTTTGACCGACGACTCGTGGCTGATGGTCCGGACAACTCCGGGCGTCACCGCCTTTGTCGGGATCGGTAACAAACCGACGCCGCTTTCCGAAAAAGAGGTCGAAGCGATCATGAAGTTCTCCGAACTGTCCGCACCGAAATTTAAGACGGCTTTCTCTCTGGGCGAAGCCGTTAAAATTGTTGACGGGCCGTTTGCCGACTTTTTGGGAACGGTTGACAGCATTGATGAGGCCCACGGGAAACTTAAGGTTCTCGTTTCCATCTTCGGCCGGGAAACCCCGGTAGAACTGGACTTCTTACAGGTCACAAAACTTTAGTTTATATTTAAATAGTATGGCCAAAAAAATCAAAACTTTAATCAAATTAAATCTGCCCGCCGGTGAAGCCACTCCCGCGCCGCCGGTCGGTCCGGCTTTGGGTCAGCACGGGCTTCCCATTATGGATTTTGTCCGGGCTTACAACGAAAAAACTGCCGATAAGAAAGGCCAGGTAATTCCTGTTGTCATTACCGTTTACGACGACCGAACTTTCACTTTTATTACCAAGCTCCCGCCGGTGGCGGAACTGATTAAAAAAGAACTGAAACTGGAAAAAGGCGCCAAAAAGCCCGGTCAGGAAACCGCCGGCAAGTTAAGTTTGGCTCAGGCAAGAAAGATCGGTGAAGCGAAAATGGAAGATTTAAACGCTAATGATGTCGAGGCGGCTACAAAAATAGTTTTGGGTACTGCCCGCAGCATGGGCATAAAAGTTGAATAATATGGGAAAAATTAAAACGGTTAAGCTTGGCGACGAAAAAGCAGAAGAAGCGGCCCGCAAAAAGGCCGAGGTTAAGCGTGAACAAAAGAAAGCAGCGAAGGCTAAAAAAATTTCGACGGGAGAAAGTCGGGAGTCAAAGTTAGAAAATCCCTCTTCTCCCGTCAACCGTCAGCCATCAAGATCCTCGCATGGGCGTCAGTACAAAACGGCGGTTATTCTTGTTGACAAATCCAAAACTTATCCCGTTTCTGAGGCCGTCGCTCTTGTCAAAAAAACTTCTTTTTCCAAATTTGACGGGGCCGTCGAAGCCCACATCAACACCCTCGAGAAAAACCTGCGCGGGATCGTCAGTCTTCCTCACGGGACCGGCAAAACCGTCCGGGTCAAGATTGCCGACGAGAAACTTGTCACTGATTTGGAAAAATCCGGCCCGGCCGCTATCGATTTTGATATTTTAGTCGCCGCCCCGGCCATGATGCCGAAATTAGCCAAAGTAGCCAAAATTCTTGGGCCGCGGGGACTAATGCCCAACCCAAAAACGAATACGATAAGTGATCAGCCGGAAAAATTAGCCAAGGAACTTTCGGCCGGCCAGTCCCAGTACAAAACCGAGACCGATTTTCCGATTATCCACACCGTTATCGGCCGCGTCAGCTTTGATGACAAAAAACTGACAGAAAATTTTGCCGCCTTAATCAAAGCGATCAACCCGCAAAAAATCCGCTCCGTTTACCTCAAAGCCACGATGGGTCCCTCCGTTAAAGTTCAAATTTAATCCCTTTCGCAAACGAGAACCTAAATACCACCGTTTCGGAAATCATACCTCGAAATTGTAAAATGATTCTCTGCTCTTGACTTGCCCTCTGTTTTCTTTTACGCTGAATGTAAGGAAGTTTTTCCTGGTTTTGCAATATGCCTTTGATGGATTACTTACCGTTAGTTCCTGTTCCGGGTATTGGTGTCGTGGTTGCCAGCATTATTTTAGCTCTCTACTATCTTTCAAGAATCCTTAAAAAACACCCGAAATTCCCGACCGAACCGGCCCCGGTGGCCCCCGCTCCCTCTTCGGCCGCTACGGCTCAGATTGCCCCGGCCGTCGTTCGCGTCCCTCTTAATTTGCGTCGCAAGGAAATCCTTTTGGTTATTCCGGCCTTGCTTTTAATCGCCGGTCTCGTCGGCGGCGCCTTTTTGTTGAGCCGGAACCAAAAAACCCAAATCCAAAGCCAGGCTGAAGGACCAAACCCGATTTCCGTATCTTGCCAGGGCAGCAATAACCGGGGACTATTAATAGTCCACAAATTCCAGAACGCCCAGCAATGTAACAATTGCAAAAACGACCCGTCCGACTGTGCGTCCCGGCTGGTCGGCCAGCCGTCGGACCCCAATGTCTGCCCGGCAGGCAACAACTATCTCGGGACGACGACCAATCCCTCGGACGGACTCCCGACAACCTGTACCGATCTGGGCAACTGCAGCGGCAATACCTGCTCCGGCACTTTCCCCAACTGCGCAGCCGTCCAGATTGACTGTCTTAACGGCCTGGGTGGCGGGATTAATGCCGGCAATCTGACCATTAACTGCAACTGCGCCACCCCTCCACCGCCGGCCCCTCCGGATTGCACCAGCTTAACGACGACGGCCGACATGAACAATTTAGTTCAAGGGCAAACCTACACCTTTACCCTCCAGGCCGCCGGGACGGTAACGGACACCGCCATAAGCGGCTACAGCGGCAGCTGCAGTAATAATGTTATCCCGTACGCCCAGAAACACGGCGGACCGGGAGCTTACACTTTTACCTGGACGCCTACCACTACCGGACCGGTCACCGTTTACGGCCGCGTCTGGAACGACGGGATCTCCGAGTGCCGGGCCGACTGTGTGGACGCCGCCCCCCGCATTGCCTGCGCTCACTCCTCCGCCTGCAAACTGACCGGGAAAGTGGTAGCACCTCCGCCACCGCCACCACCGGCTCCGACTGTGGATTGCCAATGCAGCCAGGTAATTGCCGACAAAAATCTCTCCACTGTCAAAATCGGCGACAGCGTGACCTTTACCGGCTACGGTTGGGTCAACTCCGCAACTGACGCTGTGGACAAAATTCAGTTCACAATTCTTAAGGACGGCCAGCCAGTCACCGATACCCCGGTCAATACCGTCCGGGCGGCAGACAAAGATAGCGGGGACAAAAAATTCTGGAAGGCCAGTTTGCCGTACACGGTAACCGCCGCCGGGACTTACAGCGTCCGGATTAAAGTCCACTGGCAAAGCAAGAACGTGTGGGAAGAGTAATTTGAAAACCCTATGAAATCAACCAAAAAGATCGTCCTGACCACCGGCATCCTACTATTTGTTGTCTTTCTGGGCGGGACGGCCGTTTTAACCGCTATGCGGTTGGCCCAAAATCCGGAAAAGCCGGTCGCCCCGACAGTGCCCCAGGTCACTCCGCAAGCTGCCGCCCCGACTACCACCGCGGCCTGCGGTTTGACCTTTACCGTGGCAGCTAATCCGTCGGCCGTAAACTGCCGGGGAGTCAGTGTCAGTCCCAACAATTTGTCTGTGGCCGTCGGCGGCGAAACCCGGACACTAACCGCCTCTGCCTCCGGAGGGGTCGCCCCGGTGACTTTCAGCTGGGCAGAAACTTCCACCGGCGCGGATAAAGGAACGCTGTCCTCACTCTCTGGCTCCACCGTCACTTGGACGGCACCGGCTTCGCCTTCGGCCAGTCAGACCTGGACCTTTGCCGCCACCGCCCGCGACGCCCAAAACCAGACCGACAGTACCGATTGTGTGGTCACTTTAACCTTCAGCCCGGTCCCGGTTTACCAGCACAAAGCTTGCCAGAACAACGCCTGCGTCAGTGTCGACTGCTCGCCGTCCAACACTCCCTGCACCGACACCTGCGCTAACGACACTTCCTGCCAGCCGGCCCAGACGTACAAACACAAAGTTTGCCAGAACAACGCCTGCGTCAGTGTCGACTGCTCGCCCAATACCACCCCCTGTGACGATTCCTGCTCCAGCGATAGTTCCTGCCAGACACAAACAACAACAACGCAAACCCACAAAGAGTGTCAGAACAAGGCCTGCGTTACCGTCTCCGGCGCCGGAAACGACACCTGCACTTCCGATGCTTCCTGCCAACCTGCCGCCACCCCACCGTCCATTCCGACCACCGGTTTTGAACTGCCGACCTTTGCGTCTATCGGCGCCGGAGCCCTGCTTATCCTTCTCGGTCTGGCTCTGTAGCCCGTCTTGACAATCTTCCTCCAAAGTAATTAAATCGGCTCATGCCCAACGAGGGACGCGAATTGATTTTCAGTGCCGGGCACTTGGTTCTGGCCGACAACCTTACCAAACTGACAACCGTCCGAATGGAACGGACTTATTATGCTGCCTTTGAACCGGGTGAAGTCCGGGGTGTCTTTCAGGAAGAAAAAAAGACGCAAATTCGCCGCCTTCAAGTTACCCATGTTACCCACGAAAAAATAAACAACCTTCCCTGGATCCAGCTGGCCACCGATGGCTGGCTGGCAGCCGACGAAGCCGTCCAGGATCTTGGCTCCTATTATGAGCATGTCACCGCGGAGAGTCAGACAGCCGGAATAACTTTCTTACCCAAACCGGTCTTTGAAGCCTTTTCCGGGGCCCATCAGACCGAATTGCAGCGCTTGCCGGTGGAAGAAGCGGCCGTTCATCCTTATCTGCGGCGCCTTTTCTTACGGCCAATTTGCCAGACCGCCATCTACCACCAACTGCCGCCGGAAGAATATCTCAATCTCCTTTGTTATAACCGGATAATTTCTGTCGCCGAGCGGGATAAAGTTCTTACTCAAAAAGGCTTATTAGCCTTAGTTCCGAACAGTAGAATCTTCCAGACGATCCTGGACACTAAAGACAAAAAGAACGTTGCTTACCGGCGAATCGTTCTGGCCGGGATAGCCGACTGGTAAACCTCCGGTTGACGAATCCCGTTTTCTTGGGTAAAATAAGAGCAGTTTTCCGAAGACCGTAGGTCGAAAAATAAATCCTACGCAGGACAAAATGCCAGTTAATTTACTGGAATTCTGTTTCTTCGGGCAACCGAAGATTTTTTTATGCCAAAAGCTAAAAACATCACCAGCGTTTCCGAACTCAAGGACAAAATCGGCAAAACCAAGGGCGTAGTCCTAACCGATTACCGCGGGCTGACCCACAAGCAACTTGAAGATCTGCACCGCAAGCTCCGGAAAGTTTCCGGCGAATACCTCGTGGTCAAAAACAATCTTCTGAAAATTGCCGCCAGAGACACCGAATACGCAGAATCCATGAGTAATTTGACCGGTCCGACAGGCGCCATGTTTACTTATGACGACGAAATCTCCCCAATTAAGGAACTTTATAAGTTTATAAAGGCTACCAGCCTGCCAAAAGTTAAGGGCGGGATCATCAGTAAAAAAAACTACGACGAAAAAGAGATGGCCGTGGTAGCCGCGTTGCCGTCCCGGGATATTTTAGTCGGCCAGGTAGTCGGGGGTTTCCAAAGTCCGCTTTCCGGATTTGTTTCTGTCCTTAACGGCAATCTCTCGAAACTGGTCTATGTCTTAGGGCAGATCAGGAAAACTTGAATTTTGAAAGGTGGTGACAAAAGATGTCTGATAACGTTAACAAAATTGTTGAATCCGTAGAAAAACTGACCGTTCTGGAACTTGCCGAACTGGTTAAAGCCTTGGAAGAAAAATTCGGTGTCAGTGCGACCCCTGTTGCAGTGGCGTCTGCCGCACCGGCCGGGGCTGTCGAAGCCTCTGAAGGTCCGAAGGAAGAACAAACCAACTTCAATGTCGTTTTGACTAATGCCGGCGCCAATAAAATTTCCGTCATCAAAGCGGTTCGGGAAGTCGTTCCGACTTTAGGTTTGGCTGAAGCTAAAACTTTAGTGGAATCGGCTCCGAAGAATGTTTTAGAGAACGCTGCCAAAGAAGCTGCTCAGGAGGCAAAGAAAAAACTCGAAGCCGCCGGGGCCACGGTCGAACTTAAATAAAAAGTTCTTTCGGCACTTTTTTGAAAACCCCGCCGATCACGGCGGGTTTTTCATTGGTTCGTTTTTGCGAAGCAAAAACCTGCGGCTAAGCTTTTTGATTAGTATTTAAATTGACTTCCTCTCTTGACAACCCATGTTTCGGTTTGATATAAAGTGGTAAAGTTAATAATACTTTCATGCCTGACGCTGATCAAAAGCTATCAATCGGTAACCTTCCTGATCTTTTAACCGTCAAAGAAGTGGCTCAGGTTCTTCGGGTTTCTGTCTTAACGATCAAGCGCTGGGGTAAAAGAGGCAAACTTCCGGCCATCCGCATCAATTCCAGGGGAGATCGAAGATACAAAAAGGAAGCCGTCCTCTCACTTCTGGGAATGGACCCACGGTACTAAATTTTCAATTATTGAAAATTAATTTAGATGCCCTTCCTGTATTCCTCTGCCGCTTTCGCCGGATCAACAATGTTTACGGATATCCCCGTTCCCAGTTCAAAACCGGCCCGGTGAACCAGCCGCGGGATAATCCGCAGGTACCAGTCAGTCCCGTGATAAATATAATAATTGTACGGGACAACCTCATCGTCGCCTTTCTTGCGCAAAGCCCCCGGTGTGGAAAATTTCCTAATGATAAAAGCCAGAGACTTTTGCAAAAGCGGCGCCAGATCGGTAATTTCTTCGTTGGTGATTTCCCCGAAAGTTTTCTTTTCGGCATCTTTCGGTGCCAGCCAGAGCTCGTAGGGCCACTGGGAAAAATCCGGACAATAAGCGACAAAATGGGCGGTAGCCCAAACGATATTTTGTTCCGGCTCGCGGGTCATGGTGTCCGGGGTAACCGCTTCGGGGATAACCGCCACCTGGGTGTGCGGGTGCTTAATTGAGGCGCCGGCGTGGAGGTCATGGTTGTTAAAAATCAGCACCCGGCCGTGATTATTGTTGACATGGTAATTGTAGCGCTGGCGGTAAACGGACAGGATCAGTTCCACCTGGGACAGCGGGAGTGCGTCAAGATCTTTCTCGTGATCCGGGCTGTGGATGATCACCTCGTGCCGGTCGGTGAACGGAAACTTGTTTTTAATCACCCGCAGGCGCCAGTTTCGGTCATTGCCGTTTCCTCCTACCCGGAAAACCTCCTCGTTTAAAGCTTCGTTTCCGGGGCAAAAAACGCAGCGGCCGATAATATCCGGTGTAGCGACATTATCATGCGGTCGATCAATACGCGCCGGAGCAATAATTACCCAGCGGCGGGAGTCAGCATCAGGAACAAACCGGGCCATATAATATAAATAGTATTAAGGATTCAGAATTTAGTATCAAGGGAGAAAACAGAGAAAAAATCTGCTATAACTTACCAAGGCACTTGCCACTCGCAAAAACTGGCGCTAAACAGCTGCCGAGCGACAGGATCCTAAAAATTAAAACATGGACCCGATTGCCTTTTTTTCCATGGAATACGCCCTTTCCGACGACGGGCCCGCCTTCGCCGGAGGTTTAGGCGTCCTGGCGGTTGATTACTTGATGGAAGCCGGAAAACAGGGCTTGCCTTTATATGCCTTCGGCCTTTTTTACCATAACCAGCCAAGGGAGGCAGAAAAATGGGAAACCTTAACCGAGGCTAATGGCGCGCCATTGACCCTCACAATCTGCCTGGCTGATCGGAATCTTTTGCTTGCCGTCCGGACTAAAAAATTCGGCTCGGCCCAATTGCTTTTACTCGACACCGACTTACCGGCCAATCCTCCTTCCGACCGGGAAATTGTCCGGTCCCCCTACGGCCCCGACCATTGGAACATGATCGTCCAGCAGCTGGTTTTGGGATTAGGCAGTATTGAGCTTCTCAAAGCTCTAAAGCTTACTCCGGCGGTTTACCACTTAAACGAAGGCCATACCAGTTTTGTTATCCTGGCCAGGCTTTTGGACAAACTTAACGGCGATTGCGCCATCCGGCCCCACGCCGTTTTGGACACTCTCAAACCGGAAATTGTCGCTACCAAGCACACAATTTTACCAGCCGCCGGCCTGTTTTTGCCCAAAGACCAACTGGAAAAAGCCTACACTCTTTGCGCCGAGGGTAAACCCTGCCATTTTGACGAATTTTACGCCTTAGGCACCGACCCGACCCACCCGGATTCTTTTTCCACCACCAAATTTTTACTCGAATTTTCCGCCCGGGCGAACGCCGTCAGCCAGTTGCACGCCAAGTTCGAAGCCAGCGTCCACCCCGGCAGCCCGTTGTTCGGCATTACCAACGGCATCAACCCGGAGCGCTGGGAAGCGGAGAATATCAAAGATTCTCTGTCGTTGACGGGTGACCCGCCTGGAAGGGACAAAGCGGGGCAAGCCCCCTCACCAAGAGGGCAGGACCCCCAATCAAAATCCACAGAACTAACCGACCAGGACTTCTGGCGGCTCCACAGCGAAAACCGGGCGAAACTTATCAATTTTATTAATCAAGAAACCAACGGCAATTTAAACCCTGACGCCTTAACGATAGTCTGGGCCCGGCGGTTTGCCACCTACAAACACCCGGAAATTTTGCTGTCCGATCCAAAACGGCTTTTGGATATCGTTAACAACCCCAAGTACCCGATCCAGTTTATCGTCGCCGGTAAAATTAATCTCGCCGATCTGGCCGCTGCCGAAAACGCCAGGCGCTTCACCAACGTCACTTCCGATCCCCTCTTTAAAAACAAAATCGCCTTCCTGCCAAACTACTCGCTTTCCATTGCCAAAACACTTACAGCCGGGGCCGATATCTGGCTCAACACCCCGGAGGTCGGCAAGGAAGCCTGCGGCACTTCGGGCATGAAGGCCGGGTTAAACGGAGCTTTGGAAATGTCCACCTCCGACGGCTGGATCGGCGAAGTTGATTTGGAAAATCTCGGCTGGGTTTTAGCCTCCGGGGAAACGGCCAACAGCCTTTATGAGGTTTTGGAAAAGTCGGTCGCCCCGATGTTTTACAGCCGCGACCCGGAAAATCTGCCGGTCGCGTGGGTTCAGAGAATGCAGGCAACCCGCAAACTGATTTTAGACCGGTTTACGACCAAACGCATGCTCGACGATTACCTCAATAAATTGTATTTTCCAAAATGAAATAATTCTCGGTAAAGAAGACCCCGGTCAAACCTCTTACTCCGGTTGGCCTTTTTGGAGACGGTCGTATTCGGCCTTGTACTTGGCGAGGATATCCTCGAAATCCTGGTGGCGGTTCTGAGCCCGGAGAATATCAATAATAGCGACGGTATCGTAAATATCCAAGCTTTTTTTCAGTTTGTAGGCCGCGTCCCGCCATTTGATCGCCTGTTCGTACTCGCCCCGCCCGCAGGCTTCTTTTTCTTCCCGCGTTAACACTTCGATCGCCGCTTTGAAAGCCGCCGGATCGGAAACCTTGACCGGAATTCTTAAAAACGCCTTTTGATCAGCAATAATTTTTCTCATCCGGCCGGTCCGCTGGTAATCAAAGGCAATTTTTATGATGTCGCCGTACAGGGTCTGGCCCTCTTTCAGAGCTTCTGTTTCTCCCAAAACCTCACTCCCTTTTTTGACGACTTCCAAAGTGTTCCAGGCCCCCCTTTCAATTTCCTCCAAGCTCCACCAGGGGTTGGCACTCGCCCACCAGAACTGGCCCGAGTCCAGACTTTCGTCCATCAGTTTGCGCAGTTCCGGGTACGCCGGATTTTCCGGCGGAACTTTCCCCAAAACAGCAAAGGCTAAATTGGTCAACTCCCACTGGCGGCGGTGAATTTCGTTGTCCGGATTGTTCCAGAGATGAAAATGCGTGCCCTTGGCAATCTCGTCGGCTGAAGACGCCCAGGTTGAGGGGACGGGAGAAATTTCCCCGCCGGCCGGATATTTATTTAACAGTTCCGAAGCCAGAACTGATTCCACCTGCGGGCCGGCATAGATTTCAAATAAAACTTTGTCCAGGCCCGGCCGGTGATGGCCGAAAGTCTCCCCGTCCATAGCGGTCAGGGTGTAGCCAACCGCGTCTGGTCCAACTGATTCCAGGAAAGCCGGGCCGCTTCGCACCACCGCGCCCATGATTAAATTGGATAACCGCCGCGAGCGAAACAGGGCGGAGACCCTGGTCCCGGCAATTTTATAAATCTTCATCCGGTCGGCCTTTTCGACTTCGCCGGTAGCGGCGATTTCATCTAAAAGATAATATCGGTAGCCCATTTTGGAAACTACCCGGGCGATTTTCGGATCAAAAGACATTTCCGGAGCAAAAAAGCCTTTCGGTTTATAAACCTCGCCATAAATTTCCTGGTTGGTATCGTGGTTTAATTTTATCTGCCGCTCGATTTCCGCTTCGGAGAGCATCGGCAAAAAAGCGTGGTACTTGGCACTTTCCGTTAATTCAATTTGCCCGCGGGCCAGAAGGGTTTTGACGCCGGAAATTAAATCGTCGTAGCCGTAGTTGACAAAAAGCTCGGTCAGGCCGGCGTTAATGTTGATAACCGCCTTGTCGCCGGGATTGGCCAAAAAGCCGTTAATCAGGGGCCGGTAGGACTCGTTGACAATTCTGTCCAGAATATCCGGCAGTTGGTGCGGCGGCTGAAAAATATGTAAAAAATTACACCAAACCATAAAACAATTTAATTTTCAATTCCTGTTGAAAATTTAAACGACGGGCTGCCGAAAAGCCATCGGCGGGTTAGGCTGCATCTGTTCCTTATGAAACTCGATCGCCCGCTTGTAAAGTTCGGTGTATTTCCCGGCGACATTGGCCCAGGAGAAATCCTGGGTCATGGCCCTTTTGACAATTTCTTTCCAGACCTTCTGGTTTTTGTAAGTTTCCAAGGCCCGGACCACCGCCACCAGGAAACTTTCTTTGGCGAAGTTTTGGAAGGTAAACCCGGTACCAATATTTCGCACCGCATCAAAATCTATCACACTATCTGCCTGACCGCCGGTCGCCCGGACCACCGGCACTGCTCCGTAATGCTGGGACTCCATAGCCACAATCCCGCCCGGCTCGTAGCGGCTCGGGAGTAAAACCATATCCGCTCCGGCAAAAATCTTGTGCGGAAGAGCAAAATTTGGCTGAAGATGGGTTCCCACCCGGCCGGGATACTGCTTTTCCAGCTGGGCAAAAAAGTTTCTATAGCGGTCGTCCCCGCCGCCTAAAACCACTAACTGGACCGGAAATTCATCCAGGACAAAATTGATCGTGTCCATCACCAAATCCAGCCCTTTTTGCCAATCCATCCGCCCGGAAATCGCCAGAAGCGGAACATTCGGATCTACCTTGAGGCAAAACTCCCGCTGGAGGTCAGCCTTGTTTTCCGCCCGGGCCTCGATATTGCCGACGCTGTAATTTCGTTTTAAAATTTTGTCGGTCGCCGGATTGAAATCGTGATAATCCAGGCCGTTTAAAACTCCGTAAAGCTTGCCCCGAAGTTCCTTAAACAATTTTTCGAGGCCCTGGCCGTACTCTTCGCGCATAATTTCCCGACTGTAAGTTTCAGAAACGGTGTTTATCACGTCGGAATAAATCACGCCTCTTTTCAGGCCGTTTTGCTTCGGGAAGCGCTCGGAAAAAAATGAAGAAAGCCCGCTTCGGCCGTCGTCGAAATCCAGTTCTGAACAGTGGGTAAAGTCAAAAACACCCTGGTAAAGATTGTGTATCGAGAACACGGTAGCAATCTTTTTTAAGACCGGATCGTCTTTGTAGTTCCGGCGCAAATAGTCAGCCAGGTACCCGGTGTGCCAATCGTTTATGTGGATGACATCGGGAACAAAATAGCCGCTTTTGATAAATTCCAAAGCCCCGCGGGACAGAAGGGCAAAACGGACCGGATCGTCGGAGTAGCCGTAGACATTGCTCCGGTTCTCGTAATATTCCATATTTTCCAGAAAATACACCGTCGGCTCGGCCTTAAGATGTTCGCCGAAGGATTTGACATTGCAGACCAGTTCTTTGGGGGCAGAACCGCCTTCCGGTTCGTCAGTCGGGATTTTCAAACCTTTAACGGCCAGTTTGGTCGGGTATTTTTCCTCGGAAATCGTCCCGTATTTGGGAGTAAAAATCGCAACCTGGGCGCCCAGCCGGTTTAGCGTCCGGGGCAAAAAGTAGGCCACCTGGGACAGGCCGCCCACGGTCGAAAACGGCGCCGCTTCTGCCGAGACAAACAAGACCTTTAAATTTTTTAAAGACATACCTTAGTATTAGAAGGGGTGGCAAGCCGACAGAACCCCTAATTATGATAAAACACCAGTAAACCCGACAGTCCTTCAATTATCTCCTGTAGCCGGCGGTTTTGCAACTGCTTCCCGGTTTGACTCCGGCGCGCCGAAATAATAAGATTCCTTATCCCATAGGAAAAAGGTGCTTATCAGCACTGTTCTTTGACAAATTTATCCGCAAAGGAGGGGTGATGAATCTGAAATGGACTCTAGATGCCGGCGAACGGGAAGCAATTATAGCTTTATTGCTGATGATTTGGTTCTTAACTCTCTCGCGCTCCTCCGCAAGCCGGACTAATTGGGTTTACTTTGGCATGATTTTTAGAGGAGGTCTTGCTTCCGGTAAAACAGGTAGGCCTTATCGAAAGTTACCAATTATTTTAAGAACCAAGGGCCAAGAACAAAGTCGCCTTCAGACCCTTTTACTTGTACCTTTTTTTATGGCTAATTGGAGAGGAAACACTACCACGGCGTTTACGATCCGACCCAGACGCTGCGGCTGGTGGGCCAGCCGGTAAGCCCATTCCAACCCGGCCAGCCTCAGAAACTTTGGCGCCCGGGTCACGCGACCGCTAAGATAGTCAAACGCCCCGCCCACGCCCATCCCGACTTTATAGACGCCGGCAGTTCTGAGCGCTTCCAAAAACCTTTCCTGTTTTACCTGTCCCAAAGCCACGAACAGTAAATCCACTTCTCCGTTTTTCCTTATTAATTCCTCATTGTTCCTTTCTTCATCCGCTTCCCTCCCGTCCACCGCCCAGGCCACTTTCAGCCCCGGAAACCTTTCTTCCAGTTTTGTCTTCGCCTTTTTAGCTACACCTTCTTCCCCGCCGAACAACCCTACCGTCCAACCTTTGGCGGCGGCCAGTTGACAAAGTTTTAAGAGCAAATCCACGCCGGTCACCCGGTTTTCAAGACCGGCAAACAGTTTCAAACCCACTCCGTCCGGAACACTTAAGTCGGCGCGGTTTAAAATCTTTTGAAACTCCGGATCCTTTTGGGTGGCCACCAGGAATTCCGGATTAACTGTGACCACTATCTTAGACTTAAAGGGGTGGCGGGAAACGGGGGGCCCCACTAAAAGTCTGCGGGTGACCTGCTTGGATGGGCTCCCGACAGCGTGCAGGTCCGAGCCGCCCTGGCGGGAGGGATAAAGCGGGGCAGGGCCCGCAACCTGAGGGTCACCGGTGGTAACCCACTCAGCAATAATTTCCGCCGCTTTTTCTTCCGGAATGTCGTCGATTTTTACCCCCAAAACAGCCTTTTCCATAGGTATCTTCTTTCAAAAACTACAGGGTATCATGCATAGATTTTTATTTTTTGCCGAAACTGTGATTTTGAATACTTTTTTTTGATCAGAAAACCTAATTTTTAAAATTGAAAATTGTAAATTGAGACTTACTGACTATGAGCCAGTCGTTTACTTTTTCATAACCGCTCTTTTAAAGGCATCAATGTTTTCCATGGCTACCCCGCATCCGCGAACGACACAAAGGAGCGGATCTTCAGCCGTATGACAGGGAACCCCGGTCACTTCCGTCAGAAATTTGTCAAGGTTTCGAAGGAGAGATGTCCCGCCGGAAAGCACTATTCCCTTATCAATGATATCTCCGGCCAGTTCCGGAGGGGTATCCTCCAGCACTCCCTTCACCGCAGTGATAATTTGACTAAGGGGCGCTGCTATCGCCCCAGCGACCTCTTCCGCCGTTAATGTTACCATTCTTGGCATCCCGGAAATACTGTCGCGCCCCCGGACTTCCATTTCCGAAGAGCTTTCCGCCTTCGATTTTTTTTCCTCATTTCCTGTTTTCGACCCGCCCGCCTTCGATTTTTTTTCTGCCAGAGCCGTTCCTATGGTAATTTTTATCTCTTCGGCTGTCCGGTCACCGACGACCAGGTTGTATTTACGCCGGAGAAAAGTCTGGATCGCTTCGTCAATCCGGTTTCCGGCTACCCGAACCGATTTATGAGTGACCACGCCGCCCAGGGAGATCACCGCCGCTTCGGTACTTCCGCCGCCAATATCAACAATCATATTACCCGACGGCGCCGAAATCGGAATTTTGGCTCCGATGGCCGCCGCTAACGGTTCTTCAATCAAATACGCCACCCGGGCTCCGGCAGAAATCGTTGCGTCCAATACCGCCCGCCTTTCTACCTGGGTCACCCCGGCCGGAACGCAGATCATTACCTCCGGTTTAAAGAGCCGGCTGGCCCCGCAGACTTTATCCAGAAAATAGCGGAGCATGGCTTCGGTAACGACGTAATCGGCAATCACCCCGTCGCGCATCGGCCGGGAAGCCACAATTCCGCCCGGCGTCCGGCCCAGCATCTCTTTGGCTTCATTGCCGACGGCCAGAACTTTACCCTCTTCTTCCGAGACCGCCACTACCGTCGGCTCGTTTAAGACCACGCCCTGACCTACCAAATAGACCAGACTATTAGCGGTTCCTAAATCGATCCCGAGGCGCTGACTGAACATAGACGAATTTGAAATTAAATTTGTCCCAGTATAGCAAAACCGCTCCAAAAATGTTATCATCAGGGTTGCCAATTTAGGCTGTCTTCAATGGACAAACGCACGATTGCCGTCGTCTTTACCCTGTCGGCTTTGGTTTTGACAAGTTTCGGGGCCATTTTACTGGCCCGGGGCTACCAGCCGGATCTGGATCACAAAACCCTGACCTCCACCGGAATTTTGGTGGCGACCTCTGACCCGGACGGGGCCGAAGTGTTTATTGACGGAAAACTCGCCGCCGCGACTAACTCTACCGTCAATCTGGACCCCGGGACCTACCAGGTCAAAATCAGCAAAGACGGTTACGCCGACTGGCAAAAAAGCGTTACGATTAAAAAAGAGGAGGTTTTCAAAACCAACGCCTTTCTTTTCCCCCTGGCCGCCGATTTGCGCCCGCTAACTCTAAACGGCAGTCTTTCCCCGGCTATTTCCCCCGACCAGACCAGAATTGCCTACGGCGTGGCCTCAGCTTCGGCTTTAAGCCAGGGGCTTTGGACTATTGATATGTCCGGCCGCCCGGTTATCGGCGGCAGCGACACTCGCCAGATTTTCCGCGACACTCCGACCCTCGCGCTCTCCGACGCCAGAGCTTTAATTTGGAGCAGCGACGGCCGGGAGCTTATCGCCAGCAGCTCGGCCGGGCAATACTACCTTCTGGAAACCGACCGCTTAAACGAAGCCCCTACTCTTATCACCTCTCCACTCTCAGTGATAAGAGAGCAGTGGGACAACCTAACTCATCAAAAACTCGATGCCCAGCTTGGCAGGCTGGATCCCAGGTTGCTAACCACTCTGGCCTCCAGCAGCGCCGACTTTCAGTTCTCGCCGGACGAAACCCGGATTCTCTATGAAGCCACTGCCTCAGCTTCCCTGCCCCGGATTATCGCCCAATACATTCCCGGGACCGACCCGACCCCGGAAGTCCGTCAGTTGACTCCGGGCGACATTTATGTTTACGATCTTAAAGAAGACCGTAACTATTTAATTTCCGCAGCCAAGTTTCCCATTGCCAATATCAGTTGGTTTCCGACCTCGCGCCACCTGGTCCTCCACGACGACCACCAGATTACGGTTATGGAATACGACGGGACCAACCCGGCCGTGGTTTATGCGGGGCCGTTTGAGAAAGACTTTGTAGCTATTTGGCCCGGCTGGAGCAAAATTGTCATCTTAACCACGCTTAACAGCCCGGCCGGCGTGGGAGAAAACCTCTACACGATTAACCTGCGCTGAAAGTACCCCCGGGCAGAGTTGAACTGCCAATCTTTCCCTTAGGACGGGACTGCTCTCTCCAGTTGAGCTACGGGGGCAATTTTCCCACCCTAATTTTAACTCTTTAGGTTCGCGGCCGCAAACCGCTTCATGGCTTCTTCCCAATTGGCAATATTCCACCAGGCCGCGACATAATCCTTCCGGCGGTTCTGGTATTTAAGATAATAGGCGTGTTCCCAAACATCAATGCCGATTATCGGAAGGTGCCCGAAACTTACCGGCGAATCCTGGTTTAGGGTACTTTCCACAAAAAGCCGCGCGTCCTTATCCGCCGTCAGCCAAGCCCAACCGCTGCCAAACTGGTCCAAAGCCGCCGCCGTCAGTTTCTCTTTAAAGGTATCAAAATCTCCAAAAACCGTATCAATGGCGTTCGCCAACTCCCCCGCCGGCTGAAGTTTCGGGGCCGGGGCCATCATGTTCCAGAACAAACTGTGGTGGTAAAAACCGCCGCCGTTGTTACGGACGGCGTTTTTAATGGCCGGGGGGGCAATCGCCAGGTTATCGGCCAGAAGCTCTTCAGCGGAAAGATTGGCGATCTCAGGAAAGCCGGCAACCGCCGCGTTTAATTTATCAGTGTAAGTTGCCTGGTGCTTGTCGTTGGTGAACATGCATGGTTTCCTCGTCGATAAACGGTTCAAGAGCGTTATAGGGGTATGGCAGCGGCGGTAACTCAAACATGGTTGATTGTTAGAGCGAAAAATTTATCCTTTCAAAAGAGGAAGGTATGAGGTTGGTCGGGGTGCTGGGAGTTGAACCCAGTGTCTCCTGGTCCCGAACCAGGCGTGTTTCCGGTGCACCACACCCCGTTATTTCTGCTGTTTTGCGTTTTCAATCTGGATTATACATCGCCGGACTATCAATTTCCTCTTTCGGATCTGGTCGGGTCTTTCTATTTACGCGTCAATAACCATTGTTTTCTCCTTCCTCCCCAACCCCACATAAATTATTTACCATTAAACTTTGTAAGGCATTACAGCTTCAGAAGATTTTGGAGTTTATTCTCTTCCTTTTTTTTGTACGGGCCGATGACCGCCAGATTGAGGCTTTCGTTTTTGATGACATCTTTAGCTACCCTTTGGATATCGTCGACAGTAACGGCGTCGATCTTTTTTAGAATCTCTTCCGGCTCGTCGATTTTGGCCTCCATCAGCTCCTGATGAACATACATTGAAGCGACATTCTGGGTATCTTCCAGAGTTAAAACCATTTTCCCTTTCCAGTTTTCCTTAGCCCGAGCCAGCTCAGAAGCCTGGACCGGTTTTGAGCGAATCAGATCCAGTTGTTCAAGAATGGTTTTGACGGCTTCGTCGATCCGCGGGATAGCTACCCCGGCCTGGATCCCCAGGTAGCCGTTGTCCAGATATTCTTCGACCCCTGACCGGACAAAATAGGCCAAGCCCCGGCGCTCCCGGACTTCGATCCAAAGCCGGCTGCTCATTGAAGCGCCCAGGACAGTATTGAGAACAGCCAGCGGATAACGGTCGGGGTGGTTGTACGGATAGGCCCGCAGCCCCAAAATAAAACTGGCCTGGTCGGCTTTGTGGGGGTAAAGATAAAAGTCCGGTCCTGTCTGAGAAAATTTGGCCTCCGGATATTTGTTCTCTTCTCCTTTGGCAAAAGGAGAGAAATATTCTTCCACCAGTTCCCGGCTGTTCCCTGTTTTTTCCACCGCTCCCGAAATTCCGACGACAATGTTGTCTCCGGTATACTGCCTCTTAACGTAATTCACCATATCAGACCGGCTCACAACCCGGACACTCTCCTTAGTTCCGGCAATCCGCCAACCCAAAGACGTGCCCTTAAAAATCAGGTCCTCAAAAACATCGCCGATATTGCGCATGGGGGTGTCCTCGTACATGTTAATCTCTTCAATAACTACCCCCTTCTCTCTTTCCAACTCCTCTTCCAGATATAAAGAGTGTAACAAAATATCTGACAATATATCTAAAGCTAACGGGAGATGGGAACTTTCGAGCTTAACCCAGTAGCCGGTAAACTCTTTACCGGTGTAAGCGTTAAACTCGGCACCGACAGAATCCAGGAGGGAGGAAATGGTCACTGTGGACGGCCGTTTTTCGGTGCCCTTGAAGGCCATATGTTCTAAAAGGTGGGAAATACCGTTGGTCTGTTTTTGCTCAAAACGACTTCCGGTCCTGACTAAAACGAGCGCCGTTGCGGATTTAACGCCCTGCGTGGGAATGGTCAGAAGCCGGATGTTGTTTTTAAGAATTTGTTTTTGATACATGCCCTTCTATTTTACCAGATCAAATCCAGTCCCAAAATTCCTTAATTTTTTAAAAAGGGGACGGCGAGACGGATTCCCCAAAAACTGAGCCCGAGTTTCTTTAATTATGATACCAAAGGAAAAAGGTCTATTTCTCCACCACAATATCCCCTTCTACGTCTGTCCTTTCAATTTTTGCCCCGATCTTATTTAGCGCCTCAAGAACTTCTTTGTTTGGGTGTCCGAACTGATTGTCTTTCCCGACAGAAATGGCAGCAATTTTGGGCGTCAATACCCGCAGGACATCAATCGCCAATCCGGTCCTACTGCCGTGATGCGCAATCTTCAGAAGATCCAGACAACATAAATCTGGATTAGCAGAAAGAATTTCCGATTGCGTTTTTGCCGGAGCGTCTCCCGCGAAGAGTCCCCGGAAGCGGCCGGGCTCTTCCAGCAGCAAGACCAGGCTTAATTCGTTTTCGTCGTTTGGCGCCATCTTACTTTCCTCCGGCGACAAAACCGATAAAATTACGCCGCTGTCAGCCCGGATCCGGTCCCCGGCGGAAAGTTTCTCCGGCCGGACTTTTTTAATTAAAGACAGATAAACCGGAGCGTTGCTCCCGCTGCCGACAAACAAATGACCGATTTGGTAATGGCTTGATACGGATAGTAAGCCGTTCATGTGGTCAGCCTGGGGGTGGGTCAGAAATACCGCAGAAATCCGGCGGTCCCAAAACGGTATTTCCCGACCCAGACAGGTTAAAACCTGATCCCCGGGGCCGCCGTCAATTAAAAAGTTTTTCCCTTGTGGTGTTTTGATATAGATTGCATCCCCCTGGCCCACGTCACAGACGACTACCCGGAGTTTTCCGTCCGGAATTTTCTTTATCTCTCCGGTTGCCGTGACGACGAAAACCAGAAGCGAACAAAAAGAGACAGTAATAACCTTTAGCCTGTCTAACTTCATAAATCTTGGGTAACGAGCTCTCACCAACGAGGGTCCGTCTCGCCGCCACCCCGTTTAACGCTCCGGTAGACTCCCCAGATCCCGACCAGCAAGAGATAATAGCCCAAAGAGAGCCAGAAGCCGCTCCCTTCTATCTTTATCACTAAAAAAGGAAAGGCGCCAAGAGCTCCGGCTACGGTCACAAAATAATTTAAGAGAAAATACGCCGGAATAAGGAATAACCTTGCCAGTTCGCTCCAAATCAATCCCGCTATTCCCGCAAATATCCCTATAACGGTAATATACGGAACCACCCAGAGCGTCAGTGCGTTAATTATTACGGAAAAAAGATTATATTTCCCGAAGGCGGCGAAAAGAATCGGGAAAGTGGCCGCTTGAGCTAAAACCGTCTG
>JAJYKY010000006.1:23959-26746 GCA_021788195.1 bacterium
AATCGATAGATTCCCCCCAGCAGACTGTTAGTCCCGTCTCCGGCGATCAGCTTTAACTCCGGAAATAACGCCGTACAGCCTCCAATCTCTTTGCATTCAAAATTTTTTACCCGGATTTCTACTTTGTCGCCATAGTGCAGTTCCGGATACCTCTGACTTACTATATTAATCCCCTTCAAACCCGCAACAATCGAATTCAAACTATATCGTTGCGAGTTTGGTCCCAGACTTGGTTCCGAGGCCAAAGTGCCGGTTATCACCTGTCCGGAAAAAACTTTTACGGGTGCCTGCGGGACCCAGTAATAAAAAATCAGACGCCCAAAAAGCAGCAAAACCAGCGCCGATAGAAGGGCTTTGTTCACTTAGTACACACTCACCTTCTCCTTAATTTTGTCAAAGACTGACTGGCTGACGGCCTTTTTGGACACCAGTTCCTCCACCGCTGAGTACGGTCTGGCGGCCATTATTTTTTCCGCCGTTGCCGGTCCGATACCCGGCAGAGTATCCAGTTGCGAAGAAGAAGCCGTGTTAAGATTAATCAGGCTCGCCACATCGGAAACACCGGCCACACTTCCGGCCACCGGCGCAAAATTTTTTTCATCCAGGCTCGGAATATAAATCTTTTGCCCATCTACAAGCTTCTGAGCCATATTGATATATTTTGATAGATAGTTTCGGTCGGCACTTTCTGCTAATCCTCCTGCGGGAATCAAGGCGTCAACCATGCGGGAATTATATGGGATTTCATAGACTCCGGGCTTTACTACAGCGCCGGCGATATCCACCACGATATTTCCGGTATTTTTAGCCCTGCTTCCGTCCCCAACACCAGCACTCTGCTTTTCGATAGTGATATCGGCAGAGGGGGGATTTTCTGACCGTAGACCAAGAATAACTGAGGCCAGGACAAGCAATAGTCCGCTCATGGCTAAAAAGAGGAAGAGCCCAACCCGGAATTTATAGTCCCCCAGCAATGTCAACAACGTTTCCTGCACTTCATTACCTACTGCCTACTCCTTCCAGTGTAGCACAATCAAAAAAAATTAAACTCCTCTGGTTCCGAAAGTTTGCGGCGAAGCAGGTTTTAGTTTTTTTTCGGGTAAAACGAGGCAGAGAATTACCCCCGAAAAAGAGACATAGTTTCGAGAACTAAGAAACCGTCACTATATTGAGAATCTTTCCGGAGATATAGACCGTCTTGACAATCCGTTTTCCGTTCACCGCCCGGACCACCGTCGGCAATTCAAGGGCTTTTTCCCTTAAGAAGGCCTCGTTTCTTTCTTTCTCAGCTTCGGCCAAAGGAAATTCGAGCGTACCCCGGAGTTTCCCGTCCACCTGGATCGCGATTATGGCTTCAGACGGGGCCGTTTTTTGTCTATCACTTTCCGGCCAAGACTGCTGATGGACAGAAAATTGGTTCTCCAGATTTTCTGTCCAGAGCTCTTCGGCGATGTATGGGGCCAACGGGGACAAGACAATCACAAATTTTCCGACTTGCTCCCTGGTCAGAACGCTCTTTTGCGACGCTTGCTTGCCGGCGACCAGGTTAATAAATTCCATAAGATTGGCAATTACGAGATTGTAGCGTCGGGTTTCCAGGTTTTCCCCGGTTTTCAGAATTAACTTGTTTAGCTCCCGGTCAACCTCGGGATCAGCCTCAACGGCCGGAGCCGCTGCCTGATCGGTAATTACCCGCCACATCCGCTCGACCCAGCGACGCATGCCTTCCATTCCGGTATCCCGAAAATCTCCGCCCGACTCCACCGGGCCCATAAACATCAGGTACAATCTCAAGGCATCGGCTCCGTAGCGTTCAATGTATTCATCCGGATTAACCACGTTCCCCCGGGATTTACTCATCTTGGCCCCGTCCTTGATCAATAATCCGTGGGCGAAAAACTTTTTCGTCGGCTCTTCAAAATCCAAGTACCCCAGGTCGTGCAAAACCATCGTCACAAACCGGAAGTACATCAGGTGCAAGACGGCGTGTTCAGCCCCGCCGGTATACATATCCACCGGCAACCATCTCTTTGTCAACCCGGTATTCCAGGGTAACTTTTCCTGGCCCTTCCGGCTCAGTTCCGCTCCCACCGACGGATACTTCAATTCGTACCAGGAACTATCTAAAAAGGTATCAGATACATCAGTTTCTCTCTCAGCCGGGGCACCGCAGTTTGGGCAGATGGTTTTATAAAACTCGGGGTGCTTAGCCAGCGGACCCTTGCCGTTTCCTTCAGGCTGATAATCCTCAATGTACGGTAGTTTGACCGGAAGCTGCTCCTCGGGAACCGAAACCCAGCCGCATTTAGGGCAATTGACCATCGGAATCGGCGGCCCCCAGTACCTTTGCCGGGAAATCAGCCAGTCGCGCAGGTGGTAGGTAACAGCCTTTTTGCCGAGATTTTTTTCCCGCAACTCGTTTAGAATCGCCTCGGCAGCCTTTTGAGACTCCATACCGTTATATTTTCCGGAATCAACCATAATTCCCGCACCCTCATAAGGCAAAGGGCCACCCTCAACTACCCGAACAATCGGCAGCTCAAATTTTCTGGCAAATTCGTAGTCCCGCTCGTCGTGAGCCGGGACACCCATAACCGCCCCTGTGCCGGCCTCGGCTAAAACATAGTCGGAAATCCAAACCGGAAGCTCCTTCCCGTTAAGAGGATTTACCACTCTGACCCCGGTAGCCACCCCCGTTTTCTTCTTTTGTGCCTCGCCCGGCAAAGCTTTGTGCTCCTTGACCTGTTTTAGGTAGTCCAGAACGACTTTATTTTCTTTAGCAATCTC
>JAJYKY010000007.1 GCA_021788195.1 bacterium
TACTGGGACATAATAGGACTTGCATATCTTTACAAGATTCGAAATACTTAAATAAATATGGATTTGGATACAACCAACCAACAAGTAACAACCCCCTCGCAAAATACTTCACCAGAGCCAGTCGTTAATACTCCGGGGCCAAACCAGAAAAGATTTATCCCTGCAATTATAGGGGTGATATTTCTGTTAATTGTGGTTGCAGGCGGAGCCTATTACCTGGGGACAAAGAATAATTATCCTCTTATAAAGAATCAGTCAGAACAAGCAGAAAGAGTTGTTCGACCAACCCAAACACCAACCGTTACTAAAAACGAGGTTAACCCAACAAAAAATGGTGCTGGCACTGAAATAATAAGCTTAGACAGGAAAACCAGTAAGTATATTAACCACGATCTCGGATTTTCTATTAAATACCCGTCCTACAATCAAACCCCAAGCACCTGTGCGGAAAGACAAACTGATAAAAACGGAACTGTTCCCTTGAAAGTTTATGAAGTACCTAATCAAAACTCCTTCTTTATTTCAGAAGCCACTTATATAGCGGTGAAGGAAAAACAGGTATCGGGTGGAGGTTGGCAATATGATTTTTCCACTTGTAAAGTCATGCAAAATAGTTTGAATTTGATTACCAATGGTTTTGATAATGGCATGCCCGATACAGATGGAATGCATATCAACATTTCCAAACCTAACGCACTTCAAATCAACTATCAAAAGGTAAATAACGATACCGATCTTCAATCACTTGCCCAAACACTTTACAAGGGATGTTACATTGGAGATAAACAGCTTGTAAAAAACTCATCAGGTGTCTACCAGGTAAAGCTTGTCGCAAAGAATGGTCAAAACAATGATCCTGAAAGCGGATGTTTTACTAATTTTGTTTACCTTTTCCAGTATTCTCCTAAAAACCACATTGCTGTGATAACCAGCGGTTATCAGAATTCTCCATTTAATGGTACTAATGGTCAATATGAGCCTGAAATTGATTTCCCTTAACTTCTTTACGTAGACCTTATATTAGGGTGGAGTTGGTTTGGCCTAAAACTGTTCCGGACGTTAGTAGTTTCTCACCATTTCGGATACCAGCGGCAAGTCTTTGGTCTGATCTTTTTTGTTTTTCATTCTTACCTATTCTAACAATTTTGGCGTCTTATTTAGCTCAAACAGAGGGGCTAATTTAGATGTTCCACCTTGATTAATGATGAAAGTCTTTTTTATATTCTAATCCTTTTTCCCGATCATTAAGATTGACTTTAATTTTAGCCGACCGTCTTTCTCGCGTCTCCCACCCGGCCAATATCTTTGAATCGGAGGCTATGCACAAGATCCCTTGCACTTTATTCACCTTTTTTTTTGCTGACGACTGGGTGAGATTACACCACGGACAATTTAATACTGAGGAGTGATTGTGTATACGGCTGTTGTGGTATATGGGCTTGCCGGCTGTGTTGCGGTAGATACCACCTTATACGTAATCGTAAACTGCTCATTTGAGATTACGGAACCGGTAACATTTGCGGTATGATCCGCAATAATATCTCCTGGTCCTGTATGCGAGGGCGCAAAATATAATGTTCCGGCCCCCCCTGATGGTTGGAATTTATTCACTCCCTGCACCGTTGTGGCCGAAGAAGTTACGCCAAAACCAGTATCTCCGCCTCCATATACCGCCGGGGTGGTATATGTGCCGCCCGTAAATCCGCCGATGGTATCTGAAGGATTAATTGTTGAAGTTAAATCCTGGATCGTAAAGATACGGATTGCATAGCCGTTATACGCGTTTGTTGAAGTAGTAAGGGTAGTATTTTGTGTATCGGTATAACTGTTTCCGGCGTTAAGATTATTAAACGTGATCGCCGAAGGAGAAAATCCAAAAGTAAGCGTTGGAGCAACTTCTTGCCCCTGGGAGGTAATCGCTGCGCTGGTATTTCCTGCATTATCCACGGCTTCTACCGAAACATAGTAAATTTTGGATGTCTGTAATGTTAAGCCCGAAGCGGTGACGGATGCGGTCGTGCTGTTGTTTGTCCAGTTAACGACATCTGTTCCCCCGGCTGTTGTCCCAATGGCATATTGATAATAATTCAGACCGGATACGTTTGCGTTAAAATTTGCCCAATTTGCGGAAAGCGCGGAAAGCGAACCATCATTAAACTGCTGTTCTACCCCCGTACTTGTTCCGTCATACACATTTCCTCCGATCGGCGCCGTTGTATCAATGCCGAAATCCAGCGTACTTCCGTTACCGTACGCGACCCAGGCCGATGATCCTCCGGCTCCGGTCACTTTTGCTTGCCAGTGATAACTTGTCGCATCATTAAGGCCTGTAAGCGTTACTGTTGGCGTCACTGAAGTTCCTGAATAAGCTACGGCGGTACCACAAGTTCCAGTATTGGTAAAGGGGGTTCCGAGCGGTTCAGTTTCTACACAAACCGCTAAGTTATCCGTGGCGTTGGGAGACGACGCACTAACCGTAAATTTTACCTGTGTTTCATTGGTCCACCCGCCGCTAACTATAGTTGTTCCCGCGGTAACTCTATTTTGCGTAAGCGCTGTCGGAGAATTAGGGGGACTGCTGGAAGAAGTAGTAAACGTATTGCATGTTGTTGAATTTGTGTATGCGTTTGAACCATTCGGGTCTATAGCACTTGCTTTCCACCAATATTGTGTTCCGCTACTGAGGGCTGTTTGCGTGGTGTATATTCCCTGGGTCCCCGAAGCATATGCATCGTTTGCAGTACTAATTGTTGCGTTTTGTCCAGACCAGCCTGTTTGCGAAGTACCCTGGTCATCAGTTTGGACCACAGTACTGCAAGCCGAATTTGAATATATGGTCACTTTGTAACGAAGTAAATCACTCTCAGGATCAGTTGCTGTCATTTTAAATACTGGAGTAGTACTCTGCCCTGTCGCACTATTTAAAGGTGAATCTTGCGATGGCGCATTTGGGGCAAGATTGCTTGACGCGTTCGGTAAAACAATATCATTTGCAGAACCCGCGTTTGTTTGAAAGGTAGTTTGTGCAAGGCTGGATGTTCCACCCCCAGCCATATATAACCAATATTCCACATACAAGTATTGTGAGGCATCAAAACTTGTTGCAGCAATGTTTGGTATGGATATTGATGATGCCAGTGCTGACGTCGTCGTCATAATGTTTGTTGACCCCTGAGCACAGGCGGCAGAAGACGGAAAAATAGGAGAGCTTGCCGTAATTGCCCCACCTGCAACGGTTACCTTCCAAGCACAAACCGTGACATAGCCAGTGCCAGTTGCCGAGGAGGCGGTTGTTTTGACATTAAACTGCCACGTGCCTGTTGGAATGGTGCTATCAAGAGTCGTATCATAAATAAAACCCATGCCGCTTGGGGAGGTTGGCGGGGTACCCTGGCTCGTTGTATTTTTGGCAACGCCTGGTTGCCATTGGAAGTAGTACGTACCCCTTTTTTGTTGAACAGAAGTCTTGGTATTGGCCGCGGAAGGAGCTGCGGTTACAATCTGCCAGGAAGTAGTTGTGGTAATTTGTGCCGAGGCCGTGTTTGAAAGATATGATGTTAGCGGAAAGGTGACATCTGCGGCTATTTGCCACTGACGGGTTTCCTGAAACAACCGGGTACCGTTACTGTCGATGATTTGTAAAGGGCCAAGAAGGTAAAATTGCGGACTGAGGTTGGGAGCTCTAAAATTATATCCGAGAGAGAGCCTTTCTCCCTTTTTGGCTGTAAGTTGCCAGATAATGGTTTGGTTATTATTTGCTGTCCGTATGGAGTTGGAGGAAAGGCCATTAGTTGCCGGCCATACGGTGAAGCTGCTGGGCACTGTTTCTTCAATTGACCCGGTAAAATCCTGGTTTGCCGTGATTGAAACGTCCATGGGGTAACTATTTGGAGGATAGATACGAGTGGCACTTACCCTTATCACGTCAAACGGAACATTCTGTTTGACCAAAAGCGTATCCGCAATGGTACGCGTTCCGTTCTGCGTATCCGCCCTAAGCGTTATAGCATAGGTACCGATAGCCGCAACTTGATAATGCGTTTCATAATCCGGTTGAGTGGTGACCCCGTGCGTTTGACAGACAGGATTAACGGTAATCGTGCCGTCGGTTGTTGAAAGCGTCATGGTTTTATTCTGAGGATCGGTAATTGTTAAGGAGACGTTTGCCTGACACAAAACTTTACCCGAGTTATCCAAGACTGCCATTTCTAAATCTGCGTTATCGCCGGGTATGTAGACTGACTTATTGAAGTTAAGAGCCAGAACTCCCCAGGTAAAATCTTGGGTTACTGAATCATCACCGTTTCGTACTACAAGAGAATAGGTGCCAGGTGTAAAACTGTTTCCTTTTTGCACGTCTATTTTAATGGTATTTTGGTCAATAGTCGTAAGGATGATGGGTATCTGTACTGGATTATTTTGCGCGTCGAGGACTTGGGCAGAAACCGTTGCTGATTGCGTCTGGGCAAAGACAGGAAGGGCAAAAAGTTTTGCAATCTTTGCAATGAACTGCTTATTGTCGGTTGAGCTGATACGGTAGAGGAAACTGTTTGCACGGTAACCAAAAAGGAGGGGTTTTCCTTCGCCTGAAAATCTGATCTGTCAAAGTATAAGTCCAGGCTCTTCTCTTGGGATTGTTTCCTGTTTTTTCCCGAGAGAAGCGTTGTTTGGGCCGGAGAAGGGGTTGGCGTGTTCGGTATGGGCGTTGCCTTAAGAAGCGGCGAAGTTGTAAGGTTTGCGTTGGTGGCCGAAGTTGTGGCCAATGAAGAATTTGTCTTAGAACCGACAGCAGAAGGTGACGCCTCTTGAGCAAAAAGAGGCCTCACTCCTGAAGCATAGGTAAAGAAAACAAAGACGAGAATAAGTAAAAAACGGGCTCTTTTCATTTTTCTACCTCCTGCTTCTCGGAGAATTGCATAGTATAACGAGTGTACCCATATTAAGATCCGGTTGTCAAAATAAGAATAAAAAAGGGAAGGCTGGTTCAGCTTGCTAAAGCAAAGAGACAAGAAGATAATGAAAAAGGGCGATATGAAACGACTACCTCTTTGTTTTTTTTATTCCCGAATCGTCATTGTCTCTCTCATCCTTATTACCACCATTTTACCCGGAGCCGTTCGTGTCCAGGCGCAAACTGATAATACTTCTTTGGGAAACCTGGGGATATCACCGGCAATCATGGAAAAAGTGGTTTCTCCTGAAAAAGTCGTCAACGGAAGCCTTGAGGTCTTTAATTTAACAAATTTTCCTCTTCCTGTTAAGGCTTTTGTGACAAGTTTCTCCCCAAAAGATTTAATTGATATCCCTGAGAATAAGAGGGATATTTATGATGCCTCAAAGTGGATCAGCATAAACGAACCTGATTTTATTTTGCAAGCGAAATCTCATCGGGTCATTTCGTATACCATTAGGGCGCCAAAGTCAGCCGAACCCGGAGGGCATTACGCAACTATTTTCTTTCAACCGTTAGTTCCAGAACAAGCACTTTCTCCCCAGAATCTCTATATTGTTGAGCGCGTCGGGACATTGGTCCTTCTCACCGTTCCCGGAGATATTACCGAGAATATTAAAGCCGCAAATTTTAGTGTGCCTCATTTTTCCCAATTCGGGCCAGTGGCTCTTACTTTAGCCCTTGAAAATACCGGCAATACCCATATCCGTCCCCGCGGGAAAATAGAGGTAATCAATTTTCAGGGAAAAGTAATTTTTTCAACACCACTTAATGAGGGGCTTGTTATTCCGGGAACCACAAAAACGTATGCTGTCCCGTTTGGTAACAGTAATACTTTTGGCAAATTTTATGCCCGGGCAACGATTATTTATGGTACGGATCAACAAAAAATAACCGCCACAAGTAATTCGTTTTGGGTAATACCCTATATTCCGGTTATTATTTTAGTAATAACCGCCGTCCTGGCGGTGTTTTTCCTTTTCAAGATAAGAAGGAGACTCTATGTTGCCCTGCAAGTGCTTATCGGTAAAGAGACAACCATTAATAGGCCAGAAAAGCTAAAACGAAAAATACTTGACATGTAATGCGGGGCTGTTTCATAATGAACATAGTGAATAAATATTTACGCCCGTTATTTTTTCTGGTCTTAGTTCTTGTTTTCAGTACTTATTATGCAACGAGCGTATTTGCCGGAACATTAAGTACGGCTTCGGTAAGCCTTACCAATTCAGAACCCGGGCAAACTTCCGTTGGTCATACATTTACGTTTACTCCCGCCTCAACAACCGCAATAAAACAAATTAACTTTGTGTACTGCACCGCGGCAACAGGGACTTGCACTACCCCAACAGGATTAAGCACAACAGGTGGCGCACAAGGATCTGTTAGCGGCATATCAGGCACAACATATACAACAACCTTTACTTCGAACGGGACAATGAGTTTGGTGGTGACAAATACGGCGGCACAAACCCTTGGAGCAATAACTGTTCCGTATACCGGTATCACCAATCCTTCAAGCCCCGCGACGTATTATGTTCGTATTACAACGTATTCAGATACCGGGTCTACTGTTATCGACACAAACACAATCGCCTTTGCTATTACCTCGGGGCAAGCGGTAAGCTTATCCGTTGACCCTTCCCTTACTTTTACCGTTGCGGGAGTTAGCGCCGGTGGAACTGTAAACGGCGCCACGACGAATGTCACAACAACGTCCACCACAATTCCCTTAGGAACAGTGACAACCTCAACAAATGCGATTGGCGCCCAAGACTTAACCGTAACGACTAATGCCGGTCATGGATACACCGTTTATATCCAATATACCGCTGCCCCCAGCAACGGCTCCCACAGTATTGCTGACACCGGCGGGACAAATGCCGCCCCGACGGCGTTTTCCGCCGCGGGCACAGAAGCCTTTGGCTATACCACAAACAATGCGACGCTTGGTACAGGAACGGCAAATAGATTTACCGTCTCCGGAGGAAATCTGTGGGCGAAATTTACTACCGCAAATCTGGAGGTGGCCTACAGTAGCTCCGCGGTTTCTTCTCAAGTAACCCGAGTTGGTTACCAAGCCGGTGTCGCGGGAACCACCCCTGCCGGGACCTATACAGATACTGTCGTTCTTACTGCCACTCCGACCTATTAAGCTACTTAAATCTGTACTTTGCCGGTAATTCGTCCTATTATTAAAGTGACAAATGAAACGCTATATTACGTGGATTGGGCTTACCTGTTTAATTTTATTTACCGGAATTTTTCTCCCGAGAGTTTTTGCGCAGACAATTCCTCCTCAAATTACCATGTCGGTTTCCCCGCCAACCTTTGAATTAACAGGAGAAAAAGGAGAAACGCTGACAAATGTTATTAAATTTGAAAATACAAACGCCTTTCCTTTATCAATTATTACCTCGACCCGTAATTTTACCGCTGTCGGGGAAGAGGGAGCGGTTGGGTTAACAACTGAAGATACGGCTTTTTCTCTTGCTTCGTGGATAGCAATTACTCCCCAGGCAACCGTTGTAGAACCAAAAAGCACAACCCTCTTTACGTATACAATCACTATTCCGGCAAATGCAGAGTCGGGGGGTCATTTCGGTTCCATTGTTTTTTCCACCAAACCATCGCAGGGAACATCCCAAACCGGGGCAGTTGTCACGCAGGAACTGGGAGACCTGATCCTTCTTAAAATCCCCGGAGCAACAAATCTTTCTTGGCAGATTGCTGGTTTCAACCCTGTTAGAACCCTTTTTTTGGTTAAGCCTTTGCAGTTTACTCTCCGCATCAAAAACACCGGCAATGTGCATATTAAGCCGGCAGGAAGAATTGTTTTGACAAATGTATTTGGACAAACCCTCTCTCAGGATATAACCTCCGAAAATGTCTTACCCGAGGCGGTTCGACGGTTTGATATAACGATCTTTCCTCCCTTTCTTCTTGGCCCTTATACCGCCCGCGCCATTATTGACGTGAATGGTCAAGAAAAAACAGCCACGGTAACTCTCTGGGCGCTGCCTGGGAAACAACTCCTCGTATTTGGATCTCTCCTACTCGTTTTGCTCGTTGTTAGTATTAAAGGCAGAAAGCGTTTTACTAAGGCTATTCGCGTACTCGCGGGTAAAGAATGAATGAAATGTTTCTTTGTTCTTGCTGTAATATGTGTTTTTTCCCTTCTCAGGGCAAGAGAAGTCTCGGCTGATTCCTCCGTAACCTTTATTATTACCGGGACTGCCCGATATACCTTTTCCGGCTATGCAGCTCCTAACTCCGTTGTTACGTTCCTTGAAAACGACGTTTCCGTAGGCACAACAACCCCAGACAGCACGGGTTTTTTTTCAAAAGACATTGACGATACGGATACGCTGCCTCATCTAATTTCGTACTATTTTACGGATAAAGACGGGAATATAAGTCCGACATTCACCAAAACCCTTCAGACAAATATCAACAATCAAATTACCACCTCGAACATCCTCATGCCTCCAACAATTTATATCGGGCAAACAAGTATAACAACTTTAGATACAATAACAATTTCCGGCTATACGCTTCCGGAGGCCTCTGTTACCGTGACCATTAATTCAGCGGCAATTACCGAAAATACCACTTCAGGCCCAGATGGCCTTTGGAATATTGCGGTTTCCGCTTCAAATATTGGCAGCGGTGACCATACGGTATCGGCGGTAGCAACACAAGGCACTACGACCTCTGAAACATCAACAAGCCTTTCCTTTTCTATTACCCAAGCCGCTTCGAACCAAACCTCCACTTCTAACTCTTCTTCAACCGGAAATAGTAATTCTACTGCCTCTAAAACGACTTTATCCGTCAATGCCCCGACCTCCTCACCAACCAAAGAGGTCTTTTTCCCGGGTGATTTTGATCATGACGGGAAGGTTGATGAAATTGACTTGGGAATACTTCTCTCACATTTTAATCAGCTGGTAACAAAAGCCACGAGCCTTTTGGATTTAGACGATAGCGGCAAAATTGGGATAAAAGACTTTTCAATATTGTTATACTATTGGGGCAGATAATCTATGCCAGGGGTAAAAATATTTCTTAAAATTACATTCTTTTTTCTCGCTTCCTATGTGCTTTTGCATATAATGGCGCTCTTGGGTATTTTTGTTGCGGCCGGGTATTTAAGCTGGTGGTTTTTTGCTCCGCAGCAAACGCCTTGTTTTTATTGCATGAGACAAAAAAAACAAGGCGACGTCTGTAGATTTTGCAAACCAAAGAGAGATACGGTTTTTGAAACCCTTCCCCTTCTTTCCGTGCTTGCAAATGTTGGTGGTATTCTCGTTATTTCTGCTATTTCGGTGGGCGTTGTTTTGGGAGAAGCAAAGCTTTTATTTAGCCTCAATCCTTTCAGTGCGCCGGAAAAAACAGTGACATTTCTTCTCCCCAGAAAGCAGGAGTATACCGTCGGGGAGACGTTTCCGATGAAGGTAGAAATTACAGGCATTCATCAACCAATTAATGCCGTTGAGGCTGATTTGTCTTTCGATCCTAAGATCTTACAGGTTGTAAAAATTGACACATCAAATTCCTTTGCAACAATTTTTGTTTCAAGAACATATGATAATTTGCAGGGGCTGATTCATATTGTCGGAGGTTTACCAAACCCGGGCTTTTTTGAAAAAAAGGGGGGACTGGTTACTGTTTACTTCGGAAGTCTATCTCCCGGAGTTGGCAGTATTGCCTTTCTTCCGCAAAGCGTCGTTTTGGCCAATGACGGCAAAGGAACCGATGTTTTAAAAGATTTTCCCACAACCCAATATTTTATCCGTCCGGCCAGCACCCAGGGAACATCCCCGCAACCATTATCCCAAAGGACTGGTCAGTCCGTCCTTGGGGCAAGCACCATAAACAACGAAAGGCTTTTCCCTTTATCGCTCTTGTATTTAGTAGACAATTTTATTATCTCCTTCTGGAGAACGGTTTTCAGGATCAATTTTTACAAATAACTTTTGATTTATTCCGCCTCAATTTCCTCTGGAGCTGCACTTCTATCCCTGTTTCATGCTTTATAGAAATTTTTTGACTGTATCCCATGGCTTTAAACAGACGAAGACCTTGCTATCCAGATTGGGGAAAATCTCTTTATGTTTTCTTTACCACGGTGTGAATAAAAATTTTTTGGGAGCGAGATATTATTAAATAACTTTCTTTCCTGTTCAATATCTATTCTCGATCGGTAGAATCATTGGGAGAAAGCTGTCCCCAAACGCTCTCGATCGGGTAAAAAATTTCTGTTTGTGGTTGTTTCCCTTTCCTTCATTTTTCCCTACAGAGTCACATTTTCGAGGTGTTCGAGGATGGGCAGACTCCCGGCCGATTCCACGGTCACAGTCACGACATCAATCTGCGGCGAAGCGATTTCTTTGGGGTTGGAAAGGTAGTAGTAATCGACCATCTTTTTTAGCTCCCGCATTTTGCCGAAAGTGACGGCTTCTTTTGGGGCGCCGTACTCGTCGCCAATTCGGGTTTTCACTTCGACAAAAATTAATGATTTTTGATCTGGACTGCGGGCAATAATATCCACTTCGCCGTAGCGTTTAGCCCGAAAATTCCTCTTTAGGATTTGATAGTGTTTGGAAGTCAGGTACGAAGCGGCGAAGTCCTCGCCGAACCTGCCGAGAGCCAGATTGTCCCCATAATCCATTTTACAGTCTTAGCCGGCAATTTTTGCCGTTTCTTTGGCGGTAAGATTGCGCAGATAATAAAGCTTGGAGCGGTGAATGTTGTTGGCAGCCTTTTTTACGACAATCTTTTCAATCCACGGCGAATTTACCGGCCAAATGCGCTCCACCCCGATTTTTCCGGCCCCGATCTTCCGGACAGTAAAGGACTTTCCCGAACCGGAATTATTGATGGCAATAACCGTTCCTTCGAAAATCTGCGACCGGGTTTTATCCCCTTCGACAATTTTCTGGGAAACGGCAACTGTGTCGCCGACTTTAAAATTTATCTCCATAGAGCTTTAATTTTATCACAAACCGGGTTTAGGAGTAAAGGACAATCTATCCGGCCTTTTTAATCTTATCCACGACCAAAGATAACCTTTCGTCCCGACTGTCAATCCGTCCCGAACAGACAACGACGACATTTTCCCGGCAATATTCCTTGGCCCCGTTACCCGTGTAAATCTTAGGGAAAATAACACATTCAAGCTTCCCGCCGTCACGGCCTTGGATGGTAATAAAAGCCATCTCGTCGTTATTTTTCTTGGTATATACCTTCCGGGTTGCCGTCACCACCCCGCAAACAGTTACGGCTTTTCCGACATGGGTTTCCGGGTTCAACTCCGAAATCTCGTGAGTGACAAAATTGGCATACTCCTCGAGAATTTTCTGGGCCGGGTGTTCCGTCAGGTAAAATCCCAGAAATTCGTATTCGTAAAGCAGCAGTTGTTCTTTGGGAAGCTCGTCAATTTCCGGCAAAGCAAACCCGGAAAACGCGGCGGTCGCCGTTTCATCAGTTTCCCCCGCGTCAAACAGCCCGGTTTGGCCGGAGCTGACCTGCTTAGCGGTTTTATGCGACTGGGCAATTAGTTTGTCCAAAGACGCCAGCATCGCTGCCCGGGTCCCGAAAGCGTCCATGGCTCCGGCTTTTATCAGGCTTTCCAAAGCTTTCCGGTTTACTTTTTGGAGGTCGACACGCCGCGCAATGTCAGAGAGCGATTTAAATGACCCGGCGGATTCCCGGACGGAAAGGATACTGCCGATGGCGGCATCGCCGATATTTTTAATCGCGGAAAAACCGAACCGGATAGCTTTGCCCTCAAGCGACTTTTCGTTTTTCTCAATCGTAAAGCCGATATCGGATTTATTAATATCCGGGGCCAAAACCAAAATCTTCATCCGGCGACATTCAGCAATTGCCTCGGCAATTTTTTCCGTATCTCCCGACTCGGCGGAGAGGAGTGCCGTCATGTATTCTACCGGAAAATGGGCTTTAAGATAAGAAGTCTGATAGGAAACAATCCCGTAAGACGCCGCATGAGCTTTATTGAAGCCGTAACCCTGGAAGGGAACGAAGAGGTCCCAGATCTTTTCCGCCTCAGCTTTGGATAAACCGGAATATTTCCGACAGCCCTCGACAAAAATCTCGTGCTGCTGGGCCATTTCTTTGGGTTTTTTCTTACCGATCGCCTGCCGAAGAGCATCGACTGTTTCCCAGTTGTAACCGGCAAGTTCAATGGCCGTAAACAAAACATCTTCCTGGTACACCAAAATTCCGAAAGATTTCTCCAGATAATGGGCCATTTTGGGGTGAAGATAAATCAGAGGGCTTTTTCCGGTTCGCCGGGCAATAAATTCCGGAATGTTCGCCATTGGTCCCGGCCGGAAAAGGGCAATCATGACCATAATATCCTCAATCCGACTGGGTTTAAGCTCTTTAAGCCATTTGGTCATCCCCGTTCCGCCAAGTTGAAAAGTCCCCATGGTCTCTCCCCGGGCCAGCATTTCGAAAGTCTTTTTGTCATCCAGAGGAATTCTGGTTAAATCAATCGGCTCTTCCCGTCCTTGATTAATAATTTCCACGGCTGATTGGAGGATGGAAAGGTTCCGGATTCCCAAAACGTCAAATTTGACTAAACCCACGTCCTCGCAGCCGTGCATTTCATATTGGGTGATAATTTTATCCCCGCCCGGTTCGGTTTGAAGCGGGGTATAGTCAACCATAGGCGCGGGCGAAACCACCACTCCGGCCGCATGAACGGAAACATGCCGAGCGTTGCCCTCAATTTCCTGAGCTAGGTCCACCACCTTTTTCACTTCCGGGTCGGTTTCATAAAGGGATTTAAAATCCAAAGTTGTGTCCAAGGCGATTTTCATTGTCATGGGAAAGCCCTGGGATCCCAGGGGAATCAGTTTGGCAATCTTGTCCGGGAAAGAATACGGGTGGCCTAAAACCCGGCCGACATCCCGAACCGCCGCCCGGGCCAGCATCCTCCCGAAAGTGCAAATCTGGGCCACTTTATCCGCCCCGTACCGGTCAACAATATGGGCCAAAAGATCGCCCCTGCGGTTATCGGCAATATCCAGATCGATATCCGGAGGTTTGGGCCGGAACGGATTCAAAAATCTTTCAAAAGGCAGTTCGTACTTTATCGGATCTACGGAGGTAATTCCCAAAACGTAGGAAACCAGCGATCCGGCCGCCGAACCCCGGGTGTTGGTAATAATCCCGTGACCCGTACACCAGTTAACCAACTCGGCCATCATCAAAAAATACGGCGCGTAACCCTTTCCGATGATGATATCCAGTTCGAAATTCAGTCTTTTTTCCTGCTCGGGCGTTATCTCCGGATATTTCTTCGGCAAATTTTCGACGGCCAGTTCCTTTAAATGCTGTTTGGCGTCTTTTCCCTGCGGCAATTCAATCTGCGGAAAATACCACTTGCCCAGCTCGATCTTAACTTCGCACTGGTCGGCAATTTTGCCGGTATTTTCCAAAGCATCCGGCACGTCGGCAAAAAGTTTCTCCATCTCTTGCGTACTTCTCAGATGGAAAGTCGGCGTATCTACATACCGAAGGCGATCCAGATCGTCAACGTTCTTCCCGGTAGAAACGCAAACCAAAACATCCTGGGCCATGGCGTCGGACTGTTTCAAATAATGGGCGTCATTGGTAGCGACTAAGGGAATCCCCAGTTCGCGGCTCAGTTTAATCGTTCCTTCAACCCAAAGGTCCTCAGATTCCTGCAGATTTTTTAATTTTTCCAGAATTTCGCTGTTACTTTTGGCCCGTTCGAAATAATCTTTATACTGGTGCCGCTGGATTTCCAGAAAATAATGGCCGGCCCCGAAAACTTCCTGGTACCAGAGAGCGGTCTCCCGGGCTCTTTTCATATCTCCGGAGATTACGGCCTGAGCCAGTTCCCCTTTGGGGCAGGCCGACAGACAAATCAGACCTTCGCTGTATTTTTTAAGCGTCGGCTTATCTACCCGTGGCCGGTAATACATACCTTCAACGTTGGCGATCGTACTGAGTTTCATCAAATTCTTGTAGCCAAGGTAGTTTTTGGCTATAAGAACCAGGTGGTTATTAACCCGGTCTTCCTTTTTTTCTTTGGAATGCAAATCTTCCGGAACCGTATAGCCTTCTATTCCGATCAAGGGTTTTATATTGTTAGCCAGGCATTCCTTGTAAAACTCAATTGCTCCGAACATAACGCCGTGATCGGTAAGGGCTACGCTTTTCATGCCCATTTCTTTGACCCGGGCTACCAGTTTCGAAATCTGCGGCAGGCCGTCCAGAAGCGAATATTCGGAGTGGACATGAAGGTGAACAAAATCCGTCATTTGGTCTATATTTTACTCCAAAAACAGAGGTAGTTTAAGAAGCGGGTAAGAAATCTCTCAGAGTTTTTTTCTGAGCTTCTCTTCAATAAGCCGGGGATCGGCCGGAACAATTCTTTTGACAGAGCCGATAAGAAATCCGATTACTCCCGTCTTCCCATTTTTAAAGGAGGCAACCACTTCGGAATTATTGTTAAGCACTTCATTAACAGCCGCGTCCAGTTTTTCCTCGTCCACTTCGGAAGTTTTTTTAGACTCGACAATCTTTTTTACCAGCTCGGCCGGGACGGTTTCGGCGGTATTCACCTTTTTATTAATAATTTGATTTGCAATCATCTTCCGCCACAATTTTAAGGGTATTTCCCGGTCCGCCCCTACTAAAACGTTAGCTGCTTTCACCGCTGCTTCGTAGTAATCAGCCGTCTCCCGGTTCTCGGTTAAAATCCCGGCGTCATAATCCGAAAGTCCGTAGTCTTTCTGAAACCTGGCAAATTTTTCGTCCGGTAATTCCCCTTGGTACTTAATCCCTGAGACTTGTTCCCCGGTTAACTCGATTGGCGGGATATCCGGTTCCGGAAAGTAGCGGTAGTCATGAGCTTTCTCTTTCTCCCGCTGGGGGACCGTAACGTTCCTGATATCATCCCAGCCTCTTGTTTGCTGGATTATTTTATCTCCCTTTTCTAACAATTCAGTTTGGCGTTTAATTTCATAGTCAATTGCTTTCCGGGCGAAACGGAACGAGTTAATATTCTTCAACTCGACCCTGTAGTTTGGTAAATTCGGTGTTTTAAATTTAAAATTTGAAATTGGCGCAATCGAGACTGAAGGTTCAATGCGCATGCTCCCCTTTTCCATATCCGCATTGGAAATTCCCAGGTAACGGATAATTTTTTGCAGTTTTTTCAGGTACTCGTCCACCTCTTCGATTGATCGAAAATCTGGTTCCGTGACGATTTCAACCAACGGTACGCCGCTCCGGTTAAAATCCACCAAAGAAACACTTTCCCCGTTAATTTCCGCGTGTTGCAGTTTCCCGGTGTCTTCTTCCAGGTGGACCCGACGGATTCTTATCTTTTTTATCCCTGATTCCTGATTTTTGAGACTAACCCCTCCGTTTTCTCCGAACGGTCTTTCGTATTGAGTTATCTGGTAGCCCTTTGGCAAATCGGGATAAAAATAATTTTTCCGGTCAAAGTGCGATTCCAAATTGATTTTACAACCCAAGGCCTGAGATAGCATAATCGTCCACTCAAGAGCTTTTTTGTTCGGGACCGGCAGAGCCCCGGGCAATCCTAAACAAACCGGACAGGTATGGGTGTTCGGTTCCACCCCGAAGTGTTCCGCCGGGCAGTTGCAAAACATTTTAGACTCTGTCGCCAGTTCGACATGAACCTCCAAACCGATAATTGGAATATATTTCATAGGTTAGGCTTTTGTTTGTGCCATTCGGTCGCCTGCTCATATTCCTGAGCCGTGTCCAGAATTAAATTTTCGCTCCACATCGGGCCGACTAATTGCATCCCAACCGGAAGACCCTTAACAAAGCCGCAGGGAACGCTGATCCCCGGGAGCCCGGCGATACTGCTCGGTTCGATAAGAATATCCGAAATTTCCCCGAACATCGCCTGATTGGCACTGGCCCCGACTTTTTGGGCCGTTGTCGGGGAAACCGGCGACAAAAGCAAATCCACTTTCTCAAAGACCCGGTTAAAATCTTCAATAATTATTGTCCGGATTTTCTGGGCTTTCTGGTAGTAGGCTTCGTAATAACCTGACTGCAAAGTGTAGGTCCCTAACATTATCCGGCGTTTATTTTCTTCGTTAAACTGGTCCCGCGTTCCCCCGAAACGAATCCCGTCAAATCGGGCCAAATTGGAAGAAACTTCCGACCTTTGGAGAATCGTGTATACGGAAATAGCATATTTCGGATCAAAGAGAGAGACTTCCAAAACCCTTGCTCCCAGACTTTCCAATTTTTTCGCGGCCGCCATTACTGTCTCGTTGACTCCCGGCTGGGCCTCCGTACGGAAATATTCTTTCGGCAAACCGATTTTCAGGCCGGCAATTTTTTTAAGGTTTCCGGAGTCTGAAACCGGCCGGTCGGCACTGGTTGCGTCAAAAAGGTCAAAGCCGGCAATCACCCGATAAACCGTTCTGGCGTCGGCAACTGTCTTGGTAATCGGCCCCGGACTGTCGGTTGACGAAGCCATGGCAATAAGACCATAACGGCTGACTCGTCCGTAGGTTGGTTTTAAGCCGACAACTCCGCACCAGGCAGCCGGCTGGCGGATTGATCCGGCCGTTTCGCTCCCGATGGCAAAAATCGTTTCGTCCGCCGCCACAGCGGCCGCCGACCCGCCGGAAGAGCCGCCCGGCAGGTAGTCAGTATTCCAGGGATTTTTGGTCGGACCGAAATCGGAAGTTTCCGTCGAGGAACCATGGGCAAAAGCGTCCATATTGGTTTTGCCTATAATCACGGCCCCGCTTTCTTTAATTTTGTGAACAACGGTCGCATCATACGGAGCCACATAATCCCGGATAATATTGGAAGCGGCAGTCGTTTTCAGACCCTTCGTGTTGAAATTGTCTTTTATCGCTGCCGGAACTCCCAAAAAGGGTTTTATGTCCCCCGGCTTCTCCTGAATTTCCGAGGCTTCCTTATTAGCCGCTTCAGCCGTGACCGTAATAAACGCGTTAATCTTCGGTTCCACTTCCTTAATCCGGGAAAGACAGGCTGAGACTAAATCGCGGCCGGTAAATTTATATTCCGAAAGTCCGTCCATCGCCTCAGTCAAAGTCAGCTTATTTAACTCCATTTTACTTTCGTTACAAAAAATCCGTTATGCGTTTTTTTTGCGTTGGCCAGAGCTTCTTGTGG
The DNA here is from genome assembly GCA_021788195.1 of bacterium. GTDB lineage: Bacteria > Patescibacteriota > Microgenomatia > JAMCZE01 > JAMCZE01 > JAJYKY01. The sequence continues at coordinate 17,147 of JAJYKY010000007.1, forward strand.
GGAAAGAAGCCGACAACTGTCAGACTTATCGCTCCGCCAGGCGTTGGTTTTCCCGGTGACCTGATAAGTCGGCGGGGTATTTTCCGCCGGAATTTCTTTCAGTTGGTCAATATAATCAATTGTTTCGGAGAGTTTTTCGGGAAAATCCTTCGTTTCTTTTTCCGACAGCGGCAAATTCGCCAGTCCGGCCACATGTTTTACTTCTTCGCTAGTCAATTTCTTATTATTTTTCATTGCTCATTCCTTCTGGCTCATTCGGACAATAGCCATTGGGGTCTGCTCATGTGCCTGACCTAAGGGGTTGTCCCGGAATATTTTACAAACCAGTTTCCGGTCAACATCGTTCGTCGCTCCTTCAATTCTCGCCCCGATATCGTTCGCGTCAATAATAACCACGCCGATTTCCCCGATTCCCCTCATGGCTTTCTGAATTTCCCGAACCACCTTTTCCGGATCTTTCGGCCCCAGAGTCGCGCATTTGTTTCCCGGGGGAAGAGTGTAACTGGTCGGCCCGTCAATGGCGTTAATCCCGTTCCCCACCACCTTATAAAAGACTCCCCTCATTCCCACTATTTTCCCTAAGGTCCCTAAGACTCCCGCCAAAAAAATTCGTCCCAATCCGGCCTCATCAATGGCTACCTGCATTGTCCAAGGGCTGCCTATCCCGATTCCCCAGGAGGGTTTGTAAACGAATTTAACCAGAATTTTTGCCGCCAGCGTAGGTTTAATTTTAGCAATCGGGATAGCCCGACCCTGGGTTATTGCCACAACACGTTCGGACATGACGATCATATCGCCGCCTCTCAGGTAGGGACCGGCATATTTTTCCACAACCGAAGAGATGTTGTCTTTTTCGCAAACCACGTGGGTCTTTACGGGGTACCGGGCATACTGGTGTCCGCCCACGGAAATTTTCAGTTTTTTCCCGGTGTTAGGTTTCAGTCGATGAATATCCGCAGCCATAACTCTAAATTTATGATCCGCCAAAAAACCAGACTCTCGTCATTTTTGCCGTCAGTAAACTCCAGAAATTTCTCCCGTATTTTAGCAGAATTGAAATACGGCCGCTTGAGGAAAGTCTCGCTGTTAAATATTTCCAGAATTTCTTTTTTCGACTCCCGCAGCCAGGAAATTTCCGGTGTCGTAAAGCCGACTTTCCACCGGCGGCGGCGGATTTTTTCCGGAAGAATATCCTTTAAACCTTCCCGCATAATCCACTTGTTCCAGCCGCTGCGGATTTTTAGATTTGCCGGCAGGTTAGCCACAAACTCTACAAGACGGTAGTCCAAAAAGGGGACCCGGGCTTCGAGCGAAAAAGCCATGGAGTTACGGTCTTCGTAGCGCAAAAGCGCCGGCAGACTGTTGGCGAAAATATCTTCATCCAGGCGGCGGTTCAGATCGTTATTTATAACCGGAGCTGCCGAAACAGACGCCGTAAACAGTTCGGCCACCCGCAACGATTTCTTAATTTTCAGCAGGTTCAGAATTTTTTCTATAAGCAAAGGCCAAACCGCATCCCGTGATTTTATTACTTCTCCCATAGCCTCCATAACCTTCATTCCCTTGATTAATTCCCTAAAATAAACAAAATAATACGGCAGGTAGCCGGCTAACATTTCGTCGGCACCTTGTCCGTCCAATAAAACTTTCATTCCGTTTTTTGCCGCCAGTTCCATAACTTTCCACTGGGCATAAGGCCCGGAAGAAATCATCGGTTCATCCTGATGGTAAATAACTTTTTCCAGATCCGGCCACATTTCCTCCCGCTTCGGCGTCACCTTAAAATTGGTCACACCTGTTACCCGGATGACTTCATTGATATAACTTTCTTCGTTATTCACGGCTCCGGGAAAAACGGCACTGAAAGTCCGCTGTCTTTCTCCTAATGATTGCGGGTTTTCCACTACCTGATCTTTAATTTCCTGATTAATGGCGCAAACAACAGCCGAACTGTCCAAACCTCCGGACAGAGCCGTTCCTACCGGAACTTCACTCATCAGCCGCATTCTGACCGAATCAAAAAAAAGCTTTCGAAAATCCGTTACCAACTCCTGGTTGCTCCTCAATTCCCGTCCTAACGCCCCTTTCTTTTTCAACGACCAGTACGCTTGAACGGTAAAATCATCGTTCTGCAGATCCCATTCCAAAAAATTGCCCGGCAGTAACCGCTTAATCCCGGTAAAAAAAGTCTCTTCACTGTTATCATGAACCCGGTTAAACAGGTAATTATTAATTACCTTGTCGTTCGGAGTCGGTTTCATTTTCAATTCCTTAAAGCCTTCAAGAATGGCTTTTATTTCCGAAGCAAAAATCAGCTTTTTATCAAAAGCGGCGTAGTAAAGTGGCTTAATTCCGAAGTGGTCCCGGACCAAATAAACTTTTTTCCGGGGCAGGTCGGATAAAGCAAAACCGAACATGCCGTTTAAGGTGGCAAACCCGGCCGTTTGCCGATCTTCATACCAATGGACGATTGTTTCTCCGTCGCCTCGGGTCCGGAACTGATGCGTCTGTCTTAGCTCCTCCCGTAACTCCGGGTAATTGTAAATTTCTCCGTTAAAGACCAGAGTAATATCTTTTTCTTCGCTGTAGAGAGGCTGGAAACTTCCCTTAAGATCGATGATCGCCAATCGACGGTAGCCCAGGCTAACTTTGTCCAGAGAGACAAAGTTCATGTCATTGGGCCCTCGGTGGGCTAAAATTTTGCCCATCCGATCCATAATTTTGTCGTTTTTAAAACCGATCAAACCATAAATCCCGCACATTCCTTAATATTACCAGGGAAGCGGCGAGACGGAACCCCGGAAAAGTGAGCCCGGCTATTTCCGGGCGTAACCTTTTCGGAGCGGCAAGCCGACATGACCCTTAATCATATAAATGAAGGGGCTACATTTCCCGTAATCTCTTGATTCTTTCCTCAATCGACGGATGGGTATCAAACAGGCCGGAAAACCAGACAGAAGCCTCTTTACCTTTAAACGGATTGACGATAAACAAATGGGCCGTCGCGTTGTTGGCAAACCCGGCGGGCCGAGGATCGGCAGAAATTTTCTCCAGAGCCCGAATCAAACCTTCGGGGTAGCGCGTTAGATATGCACCGCTCGCGTCAGCCAAAAATTCTCTCTGACGGGAAATTGCCAGCTGAATTAGGATAGCAAAAAGCGGCGAAAACAGCGCCAGAACGAGCCCAATCACGACAAATATTCCCTGGTTTCCTTCCCTCTCGTCACGGTTTCGCCCTCCCCACCAAAGACTCCGGGAAAAATAATCGGCCATAATGACCACTATACCCACGAGAACGGTCACTACCGCTTCCAGCCGGGTGTCGTAATTTTCAATATGGGAAAGCTCATGGGCCACAACACCCTCCAGCTCGGCTTTGTCCAATTTCGTTCTTAAACCGGCCGTAATTCCTAAAACCGCATGCTTCGGATCCCGGCCTGTGGCAAAAGCGTTCGGCGAAGCGTCGGGAATCATATAAATTTCCGGCGTTGGTAACCCGGCAGCCATGGATAAGTTTTCTGCTACATGGAACAACTCGGGATCATCGTTTTCCGTAATCCTCTTCGCGCCGGAAATAGCCAGAACCGCCTGGTCAGAAAAATAATAGCTCCCTAAAGACATTAGCCCTGACAAAACGAGAGCCAGGCCAACGAAAGAAGACCCGTAACCTAAGGCCTGGCCGAAAACGTAAGCCAGAACGGTTATTAACACCACAAAGGCAAACATGATAAACCACGTTCGCCTTTTGTTCGACGCAATTTGCGAATAAACGGACATACCCTTAGCTAAACTTTACCTTAACCGCCTGTCGGTCTTCAGGAGTCAAATCTGTTCCAAAAAACTCTGCCGGCTTAAAACCGAACGCCTGGGCAAAAAATACGCTCGGGAATACCCGAAGGGTCGTGTTGTAATCCATTACGACATTGTTATAAAACTGGCGACTGTAAGCAACCTTGTCTTCGGTATCCGTGTATTCTTCCTGAAACGTCTTGAAATTCTCCGTTGCCCGAAGCTGCGGATAGTTTTCCGCCACGGCAAAAAGCGATTTCATTGTTTGGCTGAGCTGATTATTAGCCTCAGCTTTTTCCGGCGGGGTTTGAGCGGAAAGAAGTGCCGATCTGGCTTTTGTCACTTCAAAAAACACTTCTTTCTCGTGCTTGGCATAACCTTTAACGGTTTCCACAAGATTAGGGATTAAATCCGCACGCCTCTTTAACTGAACATCAATCTGGCTCCAGGCTTCATTGACCCGCATTTTTTGTGTTACCAGGCCGTTATAAAGCATCCAGGCATAAACCAGGAAAACTCCGACGAGGATTAAAAAAATATAAATTGCGGTCACCTTACTTCACCTCCCTCCAGCGCAACCAGGTTATTAACTTATCATAACCCCAAGTATTGATTATAGCGCTTTTTTCCGCCCAGCCGCGCCGGGCGACAGCCACACCGTAACGCATGTTCACCATGTCCTCTTTAAGATGAGAATCTGTCCCTAAAGACAATTTGACACCTTTTTTTACGGCTTCCCGGACCAGATTATCCGGCAAATCCAGCCGGTTGGGATAAGCGTTAATTTCTAAGGCTTTGTCAAATTCGAGGCAGAACCGGAAGACTTTCTCCCAATCCAACTCATAGCCTTCCCGCTCCCCCAAAAGCCGGCCTGTCGGATGGGCAAAAATCTTGGCCACCGGATTAGCAAAAGCCGCCAGCACCCGTCTGGTCATTTGGTCTTTACCCATCCCGAAAGCTGAGTGAACGGAAATTAAACAGGCGTCGAGAGTATCTAACCCTTCTTGTGGTACAGACAATATACCATCGGAAGAAATATCAACTTCGAGCAAATTTATTACTCTGGAACCTGCTGTTGAACTGTTTAAGTGCTCAACATAAGCTTTCTGCTTCTTCAATTTAGTGATTATCTGCTCCTGGGTATGTTTGGAAACACTGGGGTTGTGATCGCTAATGCCGACATACTCGTATCCCAAAAGCTTCCCCATTTCCCGGATGGCTTCCATCGAATCCACCCCCGAATCGTGGCTTGTTTCCCGATCATAATCGGAATGGATCTGCAAATCCCCTTTTATTTCGGAAAGCTTCACCAGGTCCGGCAAACGATGCTTCAAAGCCGCCTCAATTTCCCCGTTGTCTTCCCGCAATTCCGGGGGGATCCAGTCCATCCCCAAAAAACGGTAAAATTCTTCCTCTGTCTTAAATTTATGCGGGAGATTCTTTTGGTTGTTAACTTTCTCCTGATCCTTGTTCACTTGTTTGATCCCATATTCTGACAGCGACCAGCCTTTCTTCAAGGCGTAATCTCTCAATCTGATGTTATGATATTTTGATCCGGTAAAATACTGAAGCATGGCTCCATACCCATCCGGGGTAGCCACCCGTAAATCGGCCTGGCGCCCGGAAGCCAGGAGCAGACTGGCCCCATTGGGTCCACGCTCAATTACGGCCGTTTTCTGCGGTAAACCGGTAAAAGCCTCAAGGACTCCTTCAAAATCATCCGTGGCAACCGCCAGATCTACATCTCCAATTGTCGACACCTCCCGGCGCAGACTTCCCAATTTGTCAATTCTGACGATTTTCGTTCCGGCCGCCTCCTTAAGAGCGGCACTAATTTCTTCGGCAATTTTATCCGCCTGGGGTAAAGCCATTCGTTTCTCCTTAATTGCTCCCCGGCGAAAACGCTCAAGGTTATCCAGAATATCCTGTTCGCTTTTCTCTCCGAAATCGGACATTTCGGCAATTTTATGGTTTTTCGCTGCCTTTTCTACATCAGAGATAACTGTCTGGGGATTTTTTATACTCAGATTCTGGACCAGTTTTTGGGCTTTTTTCGGTCCCAGGCCGGGAACATCCAGAAGAGGAAAAACCGCCGGATTCACCTTAGCCAAAACTTCCTCAAAGTGTTTTACCCGTCCCCGACGAAACAATTCATCTAAGTGGGAAATAATGGACGGACCAAGGCCAGAAACGGTTTCCAGTTTTTGGTCGTCCCACAAATCTTTTAACTCTGAAGTAGCATGCTCAACGGCGGTGGCGGCGTTGTCGTAGGCAATAATTTTAAAACGGTTTTCTTCAAGAATTGTATAGGCCGCCGCCATTTTCCGAAGCAGTTGGGCAATCTCAAGATTAGACAGTTGGCGCGTTGATTTCATAGGCTCCCTTTGTTATTATACATTGCACATTCCATATTAAAAGTTGGTTTTGGGGCTGTAGCTCAGTTGGTTAGAGCGCTTCCCTGTCACGGAAGAGGTCACGAGTCCGAGTCTCGCCAGCCCCGCTCAAGAAAAACTGCTCATTTCTTGCCTCTGCCCGGAAAGGAGGTAGAAAATGGAAAATCTTCAAAAAAGAGTGTCTGACTATCTTAAAAGAACTAACATTCCGGAGTCTCTGGTTCGTTTGGTTCTGGGAATCATTCTCATCGTTTTAGTCGGGGTCCTGGCTTCCAACGTTTTTAAGAACCGGGGGGCTACCCCTGCCGGGACAACCCTGCCGATAGGCCGTGAAGAGCAGAATGAAACCGCTACCAAGCCGGGCGAATTGACCACGCCGGCCGCCGCGGTTGCCTTACCAACAAAACATACGGTTGTTGCCGGGGAAAACCTTTGGACCATCTCCCAAAAATATTACAGTTCCGGTTATAACTGGGTCGATATTGCCCAAGCGAATAGACTTTCCAACCCAAACCAGATATTCGCCGGCGAGAAGCTAACTATTCCGAATACCCCGGTTCGTGTTGCCGTTCAACCATCGGAAAGACCGCAGGTTGTCCCGACAATAACTCAAAACCGGATTGAGGGAAATACTTATACAGTCATTCGAGGGGATAATCTTTGGAACATCGCAGTGAGAGCGTACGGAGATGGATTTGCGTGGACAAAAATTGCTCAGGCTAATCATTTAGCCAATCCCGACCTCATCCATGCCGGTAACTTTTTCGTTATTCCGCGATGAGATAAGGGACAGCGATGCGTTTTGACCAACTGGAACACCAACATAAAGTTGGGTATAATTGTAGTGTTTAACTCCGCGGGATTAGTACACCGGTAGTATGCTACCTTCCCAAGGTAGAGAAGAGGGTTCGATTCCCTTATCCCGCTCCGGCAGACGATAGATAGTAAATCAAAGACCCTCGAGAAGGCAATTCGTTGGCGTCGCACCGGGGCACAGGTTCTTGCCGACGGATATGTTTACCAAGGTAGAGCCTGTACCGATTTTGAAACCATTAATAAGATTACGGTTTGACCAAAAGGCAAAACTTAGTCAACTTTGTTAAAATAGCTTTTAAAGTGCCGAAGTGGCTCAGTGGTAGAGCGGCTCTTTCGTAAAGAGCAGGCCGTGGGTCCGATTCCCACCTTCGGCTCCCAAAGATGCAATACTATTCGCGCTTACAGCGAAACCGGGAAAAATTAAGCCGAAGGCAGGCGTATGTCCTTTTGGCTCTTTCAGCCGTCTTAATCGTAGCCCTTATTTATTACGGGCTTCCCCTGCTTTTTAACCTGACAGTAGCTATCAGCGGCCTGCGGCCAAAAGGAACCATCAGCCCTGCCAGCGAAACAGGAATTGCCCCGAATACTCCCCGGATTTCCGAAAATCTGGAAGCGACTAAATCTGCCCTGATTAAAGTTTCCGGGGTGGCCGATCCCCGAACAACCGTCCAGTTATGGCAAAACGGCCAGAACGTCAGTAACGACTTTGTCGGCGATGACGGCGTTTTTTCCTTTGACGTCACTTTAAATCCGGGCTTAAACAGCTTCCGGGCCCTTTCCGTAAATTCTAACGGTCAAAAAAGCGATCTCTCCGAAACTTATTCCGTCACTCTCAATAGCCAGCCGCCGAAGCTGGAGATTACCAACCCCAAAGACGGCGACAGCTTTACCGACAGCCCGATTATGATTAACGGCAAAACCGACGGCACTGCCACGGTCACCGTTAACGACCGCTTTGCCATCGTTAACTCCGACGGCAGCTTCTCTTTTGCCTACAATCCGCAGCAAAACGGGGACAATAAACTGAAAATCGTGGCGACCGATGACGCCGGAAACCAAACTACCAAAGAAATGACCGTGAAGTTTAATCCGTAGCCGCCAGAAGTATCCAGAGCCACTCTATAACGAACGGATAAAAAAGCGTGTTGTTAAACCAGCTGTTAACTAAAACCGCGGCCAGGCTGGCCGTAAAAAGCAAACTCTTATTTCCCCGCTTCCAAAGGCTCCACAGAACTCCTGAGTAAGCAAATAGACCGATCAATCCGGTCGTTGCCAGTACAAAAAGCAAAGACGAATCAGCTCCGGCTCCGGCGTGACTGGTCAGCGGCGCCTTGGTTGCGTACCGGTAAGCATCAAACCCGACCCCGAAAACCGGGGCCTTTGTCCAGACTAAAACCGTCTCCCGCCAGTTATTTAGCCGGCCGATAACGCTGTTTTCCCGCTCCAGTCTTGTCCCTTCGCCGTGAACCCTCGGCAAAAGCGGCAGAGTAACAGCCAGAATGACCGCCGCAATCAAAAAAAGCTTGGCAGACTTCCGGTAAAACGAAAAAACCGCAAACCCGGCCAGGTACGAAAGGTATGACGCGCGGGAGTAAGTCAAAGCCATGGCCAGATAACTACTACCCAAAACTAAAAAATAACGCCATTTCCGGCGAAACCAGTCAAGATATCCCCGGGCATCAAAAATCAGCAAAAGCCCCAAAACAAGAATTATTCCAGTAAACCCGGGGTCCAGAAAAGTTCCGATCAGCCGGTAATAATGATCGTCCCAACCATAGGCAGATAAAAAAACCGTGTCCGGCAAGAACCGGTATTGAACCAGTCCCGAGATAACTACGGCCAGGGTTACTCCGATCAGCCACTTCCTGATATTCAACTTGCTTTTACCTGACAAAAAGACAAAATAAAGCAGAAAATAAATTGTCCAGCGTAAAGGATAGAGCGCCGAAACAAGAAACTCCCGGACTGACAGGTGCGGAAGATTTACCAGCAAAGAGAGAACTACCGCCCCGAGCCAAAACAGAACCGGTTTGGTTATCGAGCTTTTTCTCACCAGATCCAGGGCTTTTTTTCTTTCCGAAAGAATCCATAATCCAACGGTTAGGGCCACTAAAAGATCGTTTAGGTGAAAGACCAGTTCTCGATTAATAAAGTCCAGCCGGGCTAATTGTCCGATTGGGAAAGCTAAAAGCAGGACGATCAGTAAGAATTTCACATTAGTTTGTAAACGGCCACTCCGGTGAGGGGATTTTTATAAACTATTTTACTCTCCCGCCCCTGAAAAAT
>JAJYKY010000008.1 GCA_021788195.1 bacterium
GACTTTGCGTCTCCGGCGGGTTGTTCGCCGGCTGTTAGAAAAGAAACCTTCTCTTTTATCGCCTTCCTTTTGACCGGACATGTGCGTATTTCCCCGTCCTTTACCTTGGACAAGATGATTGTAAACTGTCGCCTTCATCCGGCGGCTGTGGTGTATTTGCTCACGCCAGTCCGACGGCCAGCCAAAAGTCAAAGCCGCCTCCTGATCAGTGCAGGTTAAGCTCTCCAATAATATCTCCAGCTTTACCATTGTGAAGAATTTAGCGCTTTTACGCCCTCTTCGTCAAGAAGAGATTACCGTTTCGGCGAAGATTTTCGCTTGCGGGCTCCCATCAAACCCGGCTTTTTCCTCTCCCGGGCGCGGGGATCGCGGGTCAGAAGGCCCTTTTTCCGTAAAGTGGGTCGTTTTTCAGAATCAAACAGAACCAAAGCCCGGGCAATACCCAAAACTACGGCCCCTAACTGGCCGCTTTTCCCCGATCCGGACACTATCACTGTCGTCTTGAACTTATTAGCTGTATTTGTCGTCCGGTAAGGCTCGGTTAAGGCTGCTTTGGCAATTTCTCCGGGAAAATATTTTTCCGCCGGTAAATTGTTAATAAAAATCTGACCTTTTTCCACGACTTGCTCTCCGGCTTTGATTTCCTTGGCCGCCGGATAAAGGCGCACCCGGGCCGTCGCCTCTTTTCGGCGACCGACTCCGAAGTAGAAATTGCTCGTTTTGGTTATGGTTTGATCGTCAACCTTTTTAGCCATACGCTTTGCAGTTTGTTTTTGGGCAACATCCCGGCCACTGCATGCCGGATAACTTCTGTCGGTTTTTCCGCCATCATCTTTTTCATCGGGGTCTTTTTAAGTCCCCCGGGGTAACCGCTGAACCGGGTATAGACCTTCTGACTTAATTTCTGACCGGTAACCCGGATTTTTGCCGCATTAGATACCGTTACAAAATCACCGCAGTCCAAGTGCCGAACGAAATAGGGTTTGTTTTTTCCCGTCAGTCTTGTTGCTATCCGGGCAGCCAGCCGGCCCAGAACCTCCCCGGATGCGTCAACTTCGTGTTTTTCGTGTTTGATGTCAGAAAGTTTTGTGTTCATGTCAAAATAATGCCAATGATAAGCGAATTGTTACCAATTACTTTTTAGGTTCTTTCACTGTCTTTCGTGTTCTCGCCGGTTTCTTTTTCTCCTCTGGCTTTTCCTTAACTTCTTCTTTAATCGCCGCTTCCTTTTTTGCCGGTTTTTCGGCCGGAGACTGCTCTTTTTTAACATCTTCGATAAGCTCCATATAAACCATCCTCGTCGTATCGGATAACCGCTGCCCGAGATTAACGATCCGGGTATAACCGCTGTTTCGGGAGGCAAAGCGGGCCGGGATGTTCTTGGACAGATTTTCCACCATCTCGTAAGACAGCAATTTTTCCGCCTCCCGGCGGCCGTTTAAAGACTGCTCTTTTAATAAATTGATAAGTTTGTCGGCTTCCCCCGCAACCGCTTTGGCTTTGGCTTTAGAAGTAACCATTCGCCCGGAAGTGAATAAATTCCGGATTAAGCTCTTGTAAAGCGCCTGACGCTGATTGGCCGGGCGGGAGAGAGGGTTACCGGCGACCTGATGCCTCATATACTTAAAGCGACGCCTTTTTCCCGAAGTTTCTCTTCGACGATGCTAAAGGACTTGACTCCGAAATTTTTAATCTTTAACAAATCTTTGCGCGGGGTTCCCAAAAGCTGGCCGACAGTCTCAATGCCACCATTCTTTAAAGCGTTTTCCAGGCGAACCGGCAAATCCAGTTCCTCAATCAGCATTTTTAAGACGTCATCGGAGACCGTCGGTGTCACGGCGACATTAACTTCCTCCGCCTGAGCCTTAGGTTCATAAATCTGCAAAAAATAGGAAACCAGAAGTTTGCTCGCCAGTTTCAAAGCTTCCGAAGGAGCAACCGCCCCGTTGGTCCAGATTTCGATGACCAGTTTGTCCAAATTGGTAACCCGACCGACCCGGGCCGATTCGACGGTGTAGTTCACCCGGCGAACCGGAGAAAAAGACGCATCCAAAATCAGAAGCCCGACTTCGTCGGTTTTTCTTTCGTCGGCCAACGAATACCCGTAACCTTTTTCGACGGTAATTTCCATGGAAAGTTTGGCTTTTTTATCAGCGAGAGTTCCTAAGTAAAGATCCTTATTGAGGATTTCTACACTGGAAGAAGACTCAATATCGGCGGCTGTGACGGTTCCCGGACCGGTGGCGTCCAGATGAAGAACGGCTCTTTCGCTATCAACCAGCCGCAGTTGCAGCCTCTTAAGGTTAAGAATTAGACCAACGACATCTTCCTTCAATCCGTCTACTGTCTGAAACTGGTGTTTAACACCATCAATCATGACACTGGTTACCGCTGCCCCCGGGAGGGAAGACAGAAGCACCCGACGAAGAGCATTACCCAATGTATGCCCGTAACCCCGTTCCAGAGGTTCCAAAACGAATCGGCCATAGTTTCCGTCTTCTTTGTCGATCTTGATTTTAAATGTCGGTTCCAACATTTTTTTCCAAGCGAAAAAATACGGGCAGATACGCCTGTCCGTAGGATTTGTGGCTATTATACTACTTGGAATAGAATTCTACAACAAGCTGTTCGTCTATCTCCACCGGAATCGCTTCCCGGGCCGGAATTGAGCTCAGTTTGCCCACGGCCGCTTTCCTTTCCAGCCAAGTCGGAAGCTTGACGTTCTCCGCCTTCATCACTTTTTCCACCGCCGGAATTCTTAAAGCTTTGCCCGAAAGGGAGATTACTTCTCCGGGTCGAACCTGATAGGAGGCGATATTCACAATTTTTCCGTTAACCGTCACATGGCCGTGAGAAACTAATTGCCGGGCCATAGCGCGACTTGGGACAAACCCCAGGCGATAGACCAAATTGTCGAGGCGTGTTTCCAAAAGCTGGAGCAAAACTTCGCCGGTTTTTCCGGGAACCTTTTTCGCCTGGGTATAATATTTCCGGAATTGCGATTCCAGAACGCCGTAGGTTTTCCGGGCCACCTGTTTCGCCCGCAGTTGAACGGCATAATCGGATTGTTTTCTCCGTCTGCGAACGCCATGCATCCCCGGCGGAATATTTAAGCGCCGCAGAAGGGTGGCCGACTGTTTATCTAAAATATTTTTGCCTTCACGGCGGGCTAATCTATGTTTTGGTCCGTTATATTTTGCCATAAGTTTTAGACTCTCCGTTTCTTCTTTGGTCTCGGGCCGTTATGCGGAATCGGCGTGACGTCAGCGATCAAACCAATATTTAAACCGACGGATTTTAGCGCCCGCAGGGCGGCATCCCGACCCGCCCCCGGCCCTTTAATATAAACTTCCACATCTTTAACGCCCATATCGGCGGCTTTTCGGCCGACAGCTTCCACCGTCGTGGTGGCAGCAAAAGGGGTTGATTTCCGAGCGCCTTTAAAACCGCTGGCCCCGGCACTGCCCCAAAGCAAAGTGTTGCCGGTCGTATCCGTCACGGTGACCAGAGTATTGTTAAAAGTTGCCGTCACGTAAACCCGGGCCATGGCTACTTCTTTACGTACTTTGGTCTGCTTGGCTGTTTTGCTGTCTTTGACTTCCTTAATCTTTGCCATAAATTTTTAGGCCGGTTTGGCCGCCGGTTCCTTTTGAATTATGCCCATTTTTTCCGCAGCCGCTTTCTTAATCGCCCCGATAGTCATTCTCTTCCCCCGCTTGGTCCTGGCATTCGAGCGTGTCCTCTGGCCCCGAACCGGAAGGTTGTGCGAGTGGCGCGATCCCCGGTACGAACCAATTTGTTTCAAAGTGGTAATGTTGGCATGAACTTCCGACCGGAGATCACCTTCCACTTTAACCCCATCAACGGCTCTTTGCACCCGGTTTACTTCTTCCTCGGAAAGGTCTTTCACCCGTTTAGCTGCTTCCACTCCGGCTTTTTCCAACAGCGGATAAACATTGCTCCGGCCAAGACCATAAAGCTTCGTCAGGGCAATGTCAATGCGTTTATCGTTATTCAGATCAACTCCGGCAATTCTCACCATAAATTATCCCTGGCGCTGTTTGTGCTTCGGGTTTTCACACACGATATATACCCGCCCTTTCCGGCGGACTATTTTGCACTTCATGCATCTGGGTTTAACGCTCGCTTGAACTTTCATTTGGTTCTGTAAACAATTCTTCCCCGATCTTTATCGTATGGCGTCATTTCGATTTTCACCTTGTCCCCCGGTAAAATTCTGATCCGGTTCATCCGCATTCTCCCGCTCATATAACACAAAATAACCCTCCCGTCGGAAAGTTGGACTTTAAAAGTTGTGTTTGGGAGATTTTCTAAAACCTCACCTGAAAACTCAGTTGTGCCCGAATGTGTCATCCAGAATCGATTGTCAAATTTTAACAAATCAGAGAAAAAGTTGCAACAGGAAGCTAAAAAGCCCGTTTCGGAGTCAAAATTTCCGGCCCGCGGTCCGTTATGGCTACCGTGTGTTCAAATAAACCCGAGGGGGAACCGTCCCGGGTCACAATCGTCCAGCCGTCATCGCCGCCGTAAACAACCTGCGGTCCGCCGTAGTTATAAATGACCTCCACGGCAAAAACCATTCCCGGCAATATTTTGGGAGTATTTTCCGTTCTCCCCCGGACAAACCCGGGAATTTCCGGATTTTCATGCAAATCGCGGCCAACGCCGTGACCGACTAACTGGCGCACGACACTGTAGCCGGCACCTTCCACTGTTTCCTGAATCGTTTTGGAGATATCTCCCACATGGTTTCCGGGCATACATTGTCCTATCGCCCTGTCCAGCGCTGCTTCCCCCGTTGCTAAAAACTTTTCGACCCGGCTGCTCGCTTTTGATTTCGCGGTGTTCACTGCCTTCGTCCAACTGGCATCCGTGTGAAAACCTTTATAGAAAACCCCGGCATCCACTCCTAAGATATCGCCGTTTTTTAACCTGTAATCCGTCGGGATCCCGTGAACGACAATATCGTTCACGCACATGCAGGTCGTAAAGTAGTAGCCCTTTTCCATCTTAAAAGACGGTTTGCCCCCGGCCGCCAGGATTAAATCCTGGGCATATTTATCCAATTCCCTTGTGGAAATGCCCGGGGCCGCTTTGGTTAAAGTTTTGGCCAGAATGGCAGACAGAATTTTTCCGCCTTCGGCCATAAGATTAATTTCCTGGGAAGTTTTAATTTTGATATCAGCCATTTTGTGCCGGAGGAAGATAGGCCATTATCGCCTCATGAATTTGGGCAACCCCGGGAGCCCCGTCAATATCAATCACTTTACCCGCCTTTCGGTAATAATCCAAAATCGGTTCCGTCTGCTCGTGGTAAATTGCCAATCTCCGGGAAATAGTTTCCGGCGTATCGTCCTGACGGCCTTCAATTTTTGCCCGTAAAGCCAGCCGTTTTTTCCCTTCTTCTTCGGAAAGATTGATGACAAAGACTTTGTCGATCGACCATTTTTTTCCCTTGAGAAACTCTTCCAACGGCAAAAGCTGGGATAGGTTACGGGGATAACCGTCCAGAACCAAACCCCCGGCCGCCTCCGGGCTTACAAAAATTTTTTTTAAGCGGGTAAATAAAATCGTATCCGGAAGGAGTTCTCCTTTATTAATTATTTCCCGAACCCGTAAACCTTCGGGGGTGTTTTCAGAAGCAATTTGCCGGGAGACTTCGCCAGAAGAGACAGAAAGCAGCCCCAACCGGGTCGCTAAGAGTTTGGCCTGAGTAGATTTTCCTGATCCCTGAGGACCCATGACAATTATATTCATTTACGTTTACTGCAGATACTTATCGTAGCTTTTTGTGACCAGCATGGTTTCAAATTGTTTGGCCGTTTCTAAAACCACCGAGACGACAATCAAGACTCCGGTCCCCCCGATCGTCAGGGTCGCGACGTTGGTAATTCCCCGGGCAAGGGAAGGCAAGACGGCCACAATTCCCAGGAAAACCGCCCCGGCTAAGGTGATTCGGGTGAGGATATAGTTTAAATAATTTGCTGTCGGAGTTCCCGGGCGGATACCGGGAATAAAACCCCCATATTTTTGAATTTCAGTGGCAATTTTTGTCGGATTAAAAATTACCGCCGTGTAAAAATAGGTAAAGCCCAGAACCAGGATAAAGTAAACGACATTGTAAACAGTCCCGGCCGGATTAAAAACGGAAGATACTGTCTGAGCAAGTCGGGAAATCTGAGGGTTAGGGACCTGACTTAAATACTGACCCAAAAGTGAGGGGATCAAAACCAGGGATACGGCAAAAATGATCGGGATTACCCCGGCCTGATTAATGCGCAAGGGAAGAAAGGTTGACTGGCCACCGTACATTTTGTTGCCCCGGACCCGGCGGGCATAAACAATGGGAATCTGGCGGGTAGCTTCGTTGGCAACCACAATCCCGGCAATAACGAGAAGAGCTACGGCTGCAAAAGCCACAATATTAAAGACCTGTTCGCTGCTGGCCACGGAAACCGTCTGGCCGATAATGACCGGAAACCGCCCGACGATACCGCCGAAAATAATCATACTGATCCCATTACCGATACCATATTCGGTAATCAGCTCCCCTAACCACATGAGAAATATTGTCCCGGTAGTTAAAGTAAGAATCATGGCCGCCAAAGTTAGCGGGTTGACCACCCCGATAATGTGCTGATTGCGAAGAAGAGCATAAGTCCCCAAAGCCTGGAGTGTCGCCAGGGGCACCGTCAGCATCCGGGCATATTGATTAATTTGCATCCGGCCGGATTCGCCCTCTTTGGAAAGCTCTTCGAGTTTGGGAAAAACCATCTGCAAAAGCTGGAGGATAATTGTGGCGTTAATATAAGGATTAAGTCCTAAAGCCATTACCGAAAAATTGGCCAGAGTGCCCCCGGAAAAGATATCCAGCAAGCCTAAGAACTGGTTGCCGGCAAAAAGATTTTTCAGTGCGGCTGAGTCCACTCCGGGAATGGGAATATGGGCAAACAGCCGAAAAACAAAAAAAATCCCCGCGGTAAAAAGAATTTTTTGTCTCAGTTCCGGCGTCTTCCAGGCCTGGGAAAAAGTTTCTAAAATTTTGTTCACGGTTCCTATCTTAGCACAAAGATTGGAGGATTACATGAACATTATACAGGTTCCCGAAGGCCGTAGAGAGCTCCCCGGGTGTTCCCGATTTTCACAACAATTCCCTTGTCCGTCAGTTTTTTCAGGTCATAACTTAGAAGCCTCGGACTAACCCGTAAAAATCGCCTGTGCAGAAAATCTAAAGAGACCATCCGGTGTTCCCGGATAATTTCAACCAGTTCCCGCCGCCGGGGAGGGAGAAGATCCAGTGGGGAAAAGCTCCGTTGTTTCTGGGATAAAAGTTCTCTGGCCTTGGTTGAAGAGTCTGACAGAAACTCGAGTATTAAACTGACAAATTCCGTCGCATCATTACTGCCCCGGCTCATTTCAATCGTTCGATAATAGGATTGGCGGTTTTTGTCGATCAACTCTTCCACTCCGACCAAACCTTTCATGCCGTAACCGCCGCGAACCAGGACAGCCAACTGTAAAAGCCTTCCTACTCGGCCGCTGCCGTCTATAAACGGATGAATGTCCTCCAAAGCCAAGTGGGCTAAAATTGCCCGAATCGGGATAAATTTTTCTCTCTCACTGTTAATAAATTTCACCAGCTGATCAGTAAGACTGTTCACTTCGCCGGGCGGCGGTGAATGGTAGTAAAGATTGCCGTAAGCGTCAAAAACTCCTTCATGGCCCTGACGAAACTTTCCGGAAAATTCCGGAGCGAGAATATGCCGCATCGTTTCTTCATGCAGTTTAAGGATATCTTTCTCAGTAATTTCTTTTTTGTCCGAGAAATTCTCCAGAACCAAATTGATAGCCCGGTGGATATTAGCTACCTCCAGTTTGCTTTTATCCTGAGCGGGAAGCGAAGAGAAGCCGTCAATTTCTATTCGGGTTAATCGGTTTCCTTCAATCCGGGCGGAAAATAGAGCGCTGCCTAATATCGATTGCCGGCGGATATTTTCTTCAATATCCGTGGGAACCAAAAGGTTGTTAATTACCTCCTTATTAGCCTCAATTTTGGCTAAAAAGCCGCTGATTTCTTTGGTAAACCGGTAATTACGGGGAATTTTCATCTT
The DNA here is from genome assembly GCA_021788195.1 of bacterium. Taxonomy (GTDB): domain Bacteria; phylum Patescibacteriota; class Microgenomatia; order JAMCZE01; family JAMCZE01; genus JAJYKY01. The sequence goes on from JAJYKY010000008.1 coordinate 8,133, forward strand.
TCCAAATGTTTCCAGATCTTTCCGAATATTTCTAAATCTTACTTAATATTGCGAGAAATTTCGGGATATTTCAAGATAGGTGTTGAGGCAGTTTCAGGGCAGCCGGAGAGTTTAGTGCTAATATTAACACACATGGATCATGTCGCCTATATGAAGCCGGCCTGGCATTTTTTACCTAAAATCCTCTCGGGGCAAAAAATTATCGAATCCCGCTGGTATCTTTCGAAAAGATCGCCGTGGGGACAAATTCAATCCGGCGACACCGTCTTTTTTAAAGACACCGGTCAACCGGTAACTGCTAAAGCAACTGCCAAAAAGATCCTGGCCTTTGAAAATCTGACACCGGCAAAAATCATGACAATTTTGTGGGAATACGGCCAAGCCGACGGAATTAATCAAAGCCAGGTCCCGGTTTTTTATGAACGCTTCAAAAATAAGAAATACTGTCTGCTGATTTTTTTGAAAAACCCGGAAGCCGTCCCGCCTTTCGAAGTTAACAAGAAAGGTTTCGGCGCCATGAGTGCCTGGATCACCATTCCCGATGTCCACAGTATTACGCGGCCGTATTAGATTGTGGATAACGGAATCAAATTTTTTATTGGCGCTTGACAAAGGTTTTCTTTTAAAATTAAAATAGCTCAATTATGGCAGAGGCAGAAAAAAGTCCGGAAATCAAACGCACCCCCGAGGAGATTGCGGAAAGAATAAAACAAGTGAGTCAGGAACTTTCCTGTCGGACCGGCCTGACCCCTTGGCGGGATCAATACATTCTTATGGCCAGACTGGAAGAGCTAAAATGGCTTAGCGGAGAAAATGCTGACATCCGTCACTTACTGAGGTGAAGGCTTTCCGGCTTTACCCAAATTCTGCTTCCGTCACTTAAAAAACCATATCCGCCGCCTTCGATAACTTCAACCAAGATCCGGTCTTTTTCTCTCTGAATTACCGTCACTTTCATGCCGCCTTCACGGACCACGCATTCGGGGAAAAGTCCTCCGTGAACTTTTCCGTCTGCACCAACAACATGCACTTCCCTTTCCACGCAAAACATCCCGGGGAAAACTTCACCATCGACCACAAATTCTTTTTTCTTAGTAGCCATAAAGAAGAGGGTATCAACTGGTGGTTGGTTTTACAAGTAGCTCAAACTATTGCGGATGATTTCTTATTAGGCTACTTTTCCCCCGGCCTTGGCGATTTTTTTAGCTGCCCCTTTGGAGCAGGGAAGTTTGACTGTTAAAGCCACCTTTAACTCGCCGTCGCCTAAAATCTTGACTTTGCTGACCTGGTCACCAATAACTTTGGCAGCGTGCAGGGTTTCCAAAGTCACTTCGCTTTCCGGTTTTAACAAATTCAGATATTTGACATTGACCTCCGTCGGTTTTTCGTGCAGCGATTTGTTTTTTCCCTTACCCCGGATCAAAGGCAAACGTTTCAGCCAAGAAGCCTGCAGAGACGATCCGGCAAACTTCAGGCTGACCTTTTCCCGAGCCTTTTGCCCTTTGGTCCCTCGGCCGGAAGTTTTGACTTTCCCCGAACCGTGACCCCGCCCCAGTCTTTTGGCGGATCTCGTTTTAATTTTTGGTAAGGTAGATAAATTCATATCAGGCTTTCAGTTTCTTAAGAGCTTCAATAGTAGCATAAACGTTATTGGCTTTATTGTTCGTCCCTAAAATCTTGGCGGAAATATCGCGAATCCCGGCTGCTTCGACAACCGCCCGGACCGAACCGCCGGCAATCACTCCCGACCCCGCCGGGGCCGGCCGAAGCAAAACTCTGGCTGCACCGTATTTGGCCAGGACTTCATAGGGAATTGTCGTCCCCTTGGAAGTTACCATCACTAGATTGCTCCGGGCATGGGAAACCGCTTTACGGATGGCTCCCTGAACCTCCGTCGCCTGGCCTAAACCCGCTCCGACGCGGCCTTTTTTGTCGCCAATGACGACAAGGGCGCTAAAGCCCACTTTGTTGCCGCCGGCCGTTTTCTTGGAAACGCGGTTTAACTGGACTACTTTTTCTTCAAATTCTTTAGGCGGTAAATTTTGGTCAAATCTTGCCATAAATTTCAAAATTTAAGTCCGGATTCCCGGGCGGCGTCGGCGAATTTTTTTATGTTGCCGTGATAGCGGTACCCGGCCCGGTCAAAGACAATTTCCGTAATTCCTGCTTTGGCGGCTTTTTCGGCAATTTCTTTTCCGGCCGCGGCAGCGTCTGCCATTCTGTCCACGGAAACCAAAGTTTTTCCCTTGGTGTCGTCTACGATCTGGCCGTAAAAATATCGGTTGGACCGAAAGACCACCAGCCGGGGTTTTTGGGCCGTCCCTCTGATAGTTTTTCTTATTTTAGCTCGTCTGGCATCCCGATTCATATGTTTTATTTTAACTATTTAGGCCCGCCGCGCCAGCGAGGACCGCAAGGTTCGCAAGTGTTGCGAAAGGTTCTTACTTTGGCGCCCCGACCGCTTTAGCGGCTTTGCCGGGCTTAATCCTGATTCTTTCGCCAACGTACCGAATTCCTTTCCCCTTGTACGGTTCCGGCGGGCGGATTCTTCGAATTTTAGCCGCGGTTTCCCCGACCAACTGTTTATCCACACCGGAAACATTAACCCGGTTCTGGGTGACACTAAAAGTAATCCCCGCCGGAGCCGGAACAGTAACCTGATGGGAAAACCCGACATTTAAAACTAAATTTGTTCCGGAAACTTCTGCCCGGTAGCCGACACCGACCAACTCCAAACCTTTATTCCAGCCGACCGTTACCCCGGTCAGCATATTTTCCAAAAGGGTCCGGCTTAAACCATGCAAGGATTTTGCCTTGGCCGTATCGCTTACCCGGTCAACCAGAGCCTGATGGCCTTCGATTTTTAAATCCACTTCCGGCCGGAAGGTAAATTCCAAAGTGCCTTTGGGCCCGGAAACGACCACGTTATGGTCCGCCACTTTTATGGTGGCGTCTTCGGGGATCTTAACCGGCTTTTTACCAATACGGCTCATAATCACCAGACCTTACAAATTAATTCTCCGCCGATACCTTTATTTTTAGCTTCTTTGCCCGTCATCAAACCCTGGGGAGTCGAGACGATGCTTATTCCCCGACCGGAAAGAACGGTCGGGATTTTGTCATGTCCGATATAAACCCGAAGGCCCGGTTTACTGATTTTAGCGACATCGGAAAGAACCGGCGTGTTCTTGTCGTATTTTAGAGTAACAATTAATTTAAAACCTTCTTCTTTAACGTTTTCCACATAGCCTTCCTTTGTTAAAATACCGCTCAGGGCGGCGACCATTTTTGACCGCGGTAACTCCACCGTTTTTTTCCGGGAAAGATACCCGTTTTTAATTCTTATTAAGCTGTCGGCAATCGGATCAGTTACCATGAGGCTTTAACTACTCCGGGAAGTTCGCCTTTGTGGGCCAGTTCCCGAAAACAAATACGACAAATACCAAAACGCCGCATATAGCCCCGGCTCCGGCCGCAAAGACGACACCGGTTATGCGCCCGGGTGGAAAACTTTTGTTTTTTCTGAAATTTAATAATGTCGGATTTCTTTGCCATAGGTTAAACTTTCTTAAAGGGCATACCCATTTTTGCCAATAAAAGACGGCCCTCTTCCCCGTTACGGGCCGTGGTTACAATGGTTATTTCCATGCCCCGAATGCGGTCTATTTTATCATACTCGATCTCCGGAAAAACGATCTGTTCGCGAAGACCCAAAGTATAGTTTCCCTGTTTATCGAAACCCGAAAGGGAAATCCCCGAGAAATCGCGGACCCGCGGCAAGACAATGGTAATCAGTCTCTGGACAAAATCATAAGCCCTCTTCCCGCGAAGAGTCACGGAAACTCCGACTGGTTCTCCCGCCCGAAGTTTAAACGCGGCAATCGAAACTTTGGCTTTGTTTATCACCGGTTTCTGGCCGGTAACGGTAGCTATTTGGTCCGAAACGGCGTCCAGCACTTTGGCGTTTCCCAAAGCTTCGCCCGCCCCGACATTAAGAACCACTTTTTTTATTTGTGGGACCGCCATAATATTTTTTAAACCCAGTTCTTTTTGCAGGGCCGGTCTAATATTTTTACGATATTCAGTTAATAAATCGTTGTTCATAAATTTCTAATTCCTATTTTCTAATTGACCTAAAAATTTTTAGAAATTAGATCAATCAGAAATCTTATATTTCTCCTTCACATTTCCGGCAAATCCGGACCTTTTCATTTCGATTAATTTTAAAACCAATTCTTGTCGGTTCCTTGCATTTCGGGCAAATCAAAGCGACATTACCAACCGGCAAAGGCCGGGCTAAAGTTAAAATCTGGCCTTTCTGGCCTTCGCCGCGGGGTTTGATATGCCGTTTATAAAGGTTTAGTCCGGTAATCGTCACTTTCCCTTCTTTGACCCACACCTTTTCTATCGCGCCTTCCTTACCGCGGTCTTTGCCTTTAGTTATTTTTACCTTGTCACCTTTTATTAATTTCATATATGTAAAAATCAGAGCACTTCGGCAGCCATGGATACTATTTTATTAAAACCCTTATCTTTCAGTTCCCTGGCTACCGGCCCGAAAACCCGCGTTCCTACCGGATTTTTATCGTTCGGATTATCAATAACAATTCCGGCGTTGTCATCAAAGCGGATATAGCTTCCGTCGTTTCTCCGGTAGGCTTTCCGGGTCCGGGCCACAACACAGAGAACCATTTGCGAATCCTTGACCATCCCGTTTGGATCAGCTCCGTCAACCACCGCTTTGACAATATCTCCCAGATAGGAAAACTTCCGTTTCGCTCCGCCGTATAAATGGATAACCCGCAGTTTACGGGCTCCGGTATTGTCAGCTGGTTTGAGAACTGTTCTTCGTTGAATCATAAATTAGATAAATATCAGACGATAAACAGAAGTTTCAAGACGATTTATGCTGTCTAACTCTTCTGCCTTTCGCCTGATTTTCATCTGCTGATTGTCTGTCATGCCTAACTTCTGCCCTGTTTATTTTCTTTCCTAAAATTTCCCCTACTTTAAAATGTTTGTTTTTACTGATCGGTCTTATTTCCTCAATGACCACCATGTCACCCAATTTTATTTCCGGGTTTTCGTTGTGGGCCAGAAACTTCGTGTGCCGGCGCATAATCTTTCCGTAAAGCGGGTGTTTGACATAGCGTTCCACTAAAACATTAACGGTATTAGCCATCTTCGTCGAAACAACTTTTCCGATTTGTTTTTTAGCCATTTTTAAACAGCTCCTTTCCTCGCAAAATCGTCGCCGCGACGGCGATTTTCCGGCGCAAATTTTTGATCAAATTCGTGTTTTTAATTTTTCCGGTATTAAAATCCAGCGACGTTTTGCCAATCTCCGATCTCAGGTCCGTAAGAATTTTTGTCAGCTCAGCCGCATTTTTGTCCTGTAAATTTGTAATTTCCGTTTTTTTCATAAATTTTATTCTCCTTTGACAATAAATTTCGTCCCTACGGAAAGTTTATTCCCCGCTCTTTCAATCGCTTCGGCCGCCGTTTCCTTCGGCAGGCCGCCAATCTCAAAAAGAACCTGGCCCGGCCGGATTACGGCCACGTACCGGTCGATATCGCCTTTGCCGCTTCCCATCCGGACATCGAGCGGTTTTTTCGATACCGGTTTGTCCGGAAAAATCCGGATCCAGACCCGTCCGCCCTTGGCCGTAAAATGTGTCAAGGCTTTCCGGGCCGCCTCGATCTGCCGGGAACTTATCCAGCCGCGGGTCGTGGCTAAGAGTCCGTAGTCGCCGAAATCAATTTTATTGCCGCGCGTAGCCACTCCGGGCATTTGCCCTTTGAACATTTTGCGAAATTTAACTCTTTTGGGAACTAAAAGCGCCATATATTTTTAACCTTCCTTTTTCCGGCTGATCCAGACCTTAACCCCGACGTAACCCGACCGGGTCAAAGCCGGAACCGACGCAAAGTCGATATCCTCCCGGATGGTCGATAACGGCAGAACCCCTCTCTGGTCGTGTTGAACCCGGGCAATTTCCGCTCCGTTAATTCTGCCGCCTAAACGCACTCTTACGCCTTTGGCCCCGACCGCCATGGTCTTTTCAATTGCCTGGCTCATTACCCTTTTAGCAGGCATTCTTTTAACTAACTGGTCAGCAATGTTGGATGCGACAAAGTAAGCGTTAAGATTCGGCTCTTTAACCGGCTCAACTTTCACTTCCAGTTTTGCAGCCCGTTTATCGTTAGAATTAATCTTCAAAGTGGCCGCAATTTCCTTTTTTAAATCTTCCACTCCGGCGCCGCCCCGGCCGATAACGACCCCCGGACGGGCCACGTGGACGATTACCTCTACCTTGTTAATTGACCGTTCGATATCCACCCGGGCAATTCCGGCCGGTTTTAATCTTTTCATCAAACTTTCCCGAAGTTTAACGTCCTCTATAAGGAAATCCTGGTAGCGTTTCCCTTCTCCGAACCACCGGGAACTCCAGGTGTATAAATTACCGAGCCGAAAAGCGATGGGATGAACTTTGTTTCCCATATTAACCTTCTAAAATTACTTTAATCTGCGAAATCCTTTTCTGAATCAGGCCCCGGGAACCTTTAATCCCGTGGCTCTTGTCCTGCCTTTTTAACCGCGAACCTTCGTCAACCAGGATGTTTTTTACTTTCAAGTTTTCCGCTTTTAAATTTTTCTGGCCGGCATTAGCCATCGCCGAAGAAATCAGCTTGGCTAAAGGCTTGGCGGCGCTTTTATGGATAAAATCCAATTTTTCCAGCGCAGAACCGGCCGGCACGCCGCGAACGGCGTCAGCTACCAGCCGCAGTTTTCGCGGCGACATTCTTATTAATCTGGCAGTGGCGGTAATTTCCATATTTTTAAGTCTTGGAAAGCTCCCGGGCGATAATCCGGCCATGGCCGTGGAAAGTCCGGGTCGCGGAAAATTCTCCCAAACGGTGTCCGACCATCCCTTCGGTAATGAAGACCGGAATATGCACCCGGCCATTGTGAACGGCAATCGTCATCCCGACAAATTCCGGCGGGATTTGGCTGGCCCGGGCCCAGGTTTTAATCGGGGTTTTGTCTCCCGCCGTCTTAGCCTTCTGGACTTTAGCCATCAATTTTTCGTCAACGTATGGTCCTTTTTTTGCTGATCTTGCCATACTTTTCTCTACTTCGATCTCCTTTGCACTATAAATTTATCACTGTATTTACCGTGTTTTCTGGTTCTAACTCCCCTGGCTCTCTTTCCCCACGGAGTTTTCGGCTGTTTTAGCCCTTCGCCCGACCGGCCTTCACCGCCGCCGTGCGGATGAGTCCTCGGATTCTGGGCCGTGCCGCGGACCGTGGGACGGATTCCCATATGCCGGGAACGGCCGGCTTTTCCCAGGTTGATATTTTTCCAATCCGCGTTATCAACAACACCGACAGTAGCCAGACAGCGCCCTAAAACCAGCCGTGTTTCCCCTGAAGGGAGCTTAATGGTAACATAACCGTTGTCTTTTGCCAAGACAACTGCCGAGCCGCCGGCCCCCCGGATAATCTGCCCGCCGCGGCCGGGAGTCAGTTCGATATTGTGCACGGCCGTTCCGATAGGAATATTCGCCAAAGGCAGGGCATTCCCCAAGGCCACTTCGGCATTTTGGCCTGACACAATAACGTTGTCCACTTTCAACCCTTCCGGGTGCAAGATGTAGCGCTTCTCGCCGTCAGTATACTGGATCAGAGCAATATTGGCCGTTCGGTTCGGGTCGTATTCTACGGAAACTACCCGGCCGGTGACGCCGAATTTGTCCCGTCGCCAGTCAATGAGCCTGAAATAGCGCTTTTCCCGGCCGCCGATATGATGGGCGGAAATGTGTCCGCTGTTGTCCCGGCCGGATCTTTTCGGCAAAATTGTCATGAGAGTTTTCTCCGGTTTAGAAGCCGTCAGTACCTCCCGGTAATTTAAACCGCTCATAAATCTTCTGGTCATGGTCCCCCGATATTGCTTCAGCATAAGTTTATTGCGGCACCCCCGCACCGACATCAAAAATATCGATTTTTTGCCCGGTGACCAAATGCACGATCGCTTTTTTGAAAGAAGCTGTCTTGACCTCTTTTCGGTTCCTTCCCGTCCGGCGGGTTTTTCCTTTAACAATCAAGGTCCGGACCTTGGTCACTTTCACCTTAAAAGCCGTTTCCACTGCCCGGGAAACGGACTTTTTATCCGCCTCTTTGGCCACGACGAAGGTATACCGCCCGGAGGCGGCGTCTCTCATCGATCTTTCGGTTATTAACGGTTTAATTAAAATTTGGTCCATAAAAATTAGCTTTTCTTTTTACCCACAACTTTTTTGGCTTTCGGTTTTGAAACGGTTTTGGCCGATTTTTCTTTAACGGTTTCCCCGGCTTTAGTTTCCTTTTTTTCTGCCTTTTTTTCTCCGGCCGGTCCAAATTTCTCCAGGGCTTCTTCCATAAACAAAACCGTTCCTGCTTTCAAAACTTCGTAAGCGTTTAACTGGTTAGCCGGAAGAATGGAAACATTTTCCAGGTTTCTTGCGGCGCGCCAGACATTTTCCCGGGCTTGATCGGTAACCAAAAGCAGGCTGCCCTTGACCTTAAGACCAGCCAGAAAAGTGGCCAGTTCTTTAGTTTTTCCGGTTAATTTATCCGCTCCGGAAACGACCAAAATAGCCTTGGCTTCTTTTTTGACCGTCAAGGCTCCCAGCAAGGCCAACCGGCGCATTTTTTGGGACAAATTCAACGAATAATCCCGCGGCTTGGGAGCAAACGATACGCCGCCGCCGACAAAAATCGGAGCTTTCCGGTCGCCGTGCCGCGCCCCGCCCGTCCCTTTTTGCTTATACAGTTTTTTTCTGGTCCGGGAAACTTCTGCCCGGGTTTGAGCGCTTTGGGTCCCCTGTCTTTGATTGGAAAGATAAACCCGCACAGTTTGGGCCAGAAGCTCCGGCGCGACCTTGACGCCAAAAGTTTCTTTGGGTAAATCGGAATTTTCGATAAGTTTCATCATTAAATTTTCGTAATTTTTAATAAACCGTTTTTAGCCCCCGGCACCAAACCTTTTATCAGAAGCAAATTTTCTTCCGGTTTAACGGCAAAAACCTGCAAATTCCGGACGGTAGTCTGAGATTGTCCCATGTGTCCGGCCATTCTTTTGCCGCGGTAAACCCGGCCCGGGGTCGTGGTTTGGCCGATTGAACCCGGATGGCGCTGGCGGTCGGATTGGCCGTGAGTTTTAGGGCCGCCTTTAAAACCGTGACGTTTGACGACTCCGGCAAAACCCTTCCCCTTGGAGATTCCGGTCACTTTGATTTTGTCACCGGAATTAAAAACGTCGGAGATTTGGATCTTTTCTCCGGCGTTTAAAGTTCCCCCAAGCTCCCGAAAATATTTAAAATTATTAGCTCCCTGGGCCTTGTTCTGGTGCTTGTGAAAACCCAGACCCACTTGCTTAGAATTGACCACCGTCATCGGTTCCACCCGCACAAAGGTTACCGGAACCCGTTTGCCGGCAGTATCAAAGTCCTGTCCCTGACTGATTTTAAATCCGTAAAAGATGTTCATTTTTGCATTAAAAAATCCCGCCGATGCGGGATTTGCTCCCCCTACATCCAGCTACTTTAGTTAGCGAGTTTAGGGCCTACTAACATTCAATCTTGATTATACAGGATTTATCGCCCGGAAGCAAGACAGCGACTAAAGATCGAACTTTACATCTTTACTTCGATGTCGACTCCGGCGGGAAGCTCGAGGTGCATGAGGGAATCAATCGTCTTATCGGTCGGTTCCACAATATCGATAAGCCGCTTGTGGACTTTAATTTGAAAATGTTCCTGAGAGTTTTTATCGGTGAAAGTGGACTGATTAACGGTCAGTAAGGATCTTTCGGAGGGAAGCGGAATCGGACCCACGACAGAAGCCCCGGTACGGATGGCCGTATCTAAAATTTGCTGACAGGTCGAATCCAAAACCCGACCGTCATAGGCTTTTAACCGGACACGAATTCTTCCTTTCGGCATATCTCCCTCGTGGTCCCAAGTCCACTTTCAAAGAGCGCTTACTTAAGCAATAATCTTGGTGATGGCCCCGGCGCCGACAGTTTTGCCACCTTCACGGATGGCTAATCTCATCCCGTCTTCCAAAGCTATCGGTTGAATAAGTTTGATTTTCATCTTGGCATTGTCTCCCGGCATAACCATTTCCACACCCTGCTCCAGAGTCACTTCGCCGGTCACGTCGGTTGTCCGGATGTAAAATTGCGGGCGGTACCCCGAGAAGAACGGAGTGTGACGGCCACCTTCTTCTTTGGTCAGAATGTAAACCTGGGCTTCAAATTCCGTGTGCGGGGTAATCGACCCCGGTTTGGCGATAACCTGGCCGCGTTCGACCTGATCTTTTTCAATCCCGCGCAGCAAAAGTCCGACGTTGTCGCCGGCCTGACCCTCATCCAGCTGTTTTCGAAACATTTCCACTCCGGTCACGACTGTTTTCTGGGTCGCTTTCAGGCCGATAATTTCCACTTCATCATTGACATGGACAACGCCCCGTTCAATTCTTCCGGTCACGACCGTGCCACGGCCTTTGATCGAGAAAACATCCTCCACCGGCATCAAAAACGGCTTGTCCAGATCGCGAACCGGGGTCGGGATATAGGAGTCAACCGCGTCCATCAATTTCATGATATTTTCCTCTTCCTTGGGGTCACCTTCAGTGGCTTTCAGGGCTGAACCGCGGATAATCGGAGCTTTGTCGCCGTCAAAACCGTATTTGGTCAGAAGTTCCCGGACTTCTACTTCGACCAGATCCAGAAGTTCCGGATCGGTCACCATATCGACCTTATTTAAGAAAACGACAATGGCGGGAACGTTAACCTGCTTGGCTAAAAGAAGGTGTTCCCGGGTCTGGGCCATCGGACCGTCGGCAGCGGACACAACCAGGATCGCTCCGTCAACCTGAGCCGCCCCGGTAATCATGTTTTTGATATAGTCGGCGTGACCCGGCATATCAATGTGGGCATAGTGGCGTTTTTCGGTTTCGTATTCGATGTGGGAAATGTTAATCGTGACGCCGCGGGCTTTCTCTTCCGGAGCATTATCAATTTCCTCGTACTTCATCGCCTTGGCTAAACCTTTTTTGGCCAAAACGGTCGCGATTGCCGAGGTTAAAGTCGTCTTGCCGTGGTCAACATGACCAATAGTCCCGATATTGACGTGCGGTTTGTTTCTGGTAAATTTTGTTGCTTCAGCCATTTGTTTTAAATTTTAGCAAAAAAGAACACCTCCTGACAAGGCTTAATGAGTATAAATAATCAGTAATAACTTTGCAAGAGGGAAAATTATTTCTTGGCCACTATTTGCTCCTGAACATTTTTCGGAACTTCGTCGTAATGGGACGGCTCCATATAAGGATTGGCCCGGCCCTGGGTAATCGAACGCAGTTTGGTGGTGTAACCGGCCAGCTCCGCCAAAGGGGCTAAAGCCATAATGACGCTGACATTGCCCCGCTTGGTCGTTCCCAGAATCTGGGCCCGTTTGCTGGACAAATCGCCGATGACATCACCCATAAACTCGTCCGGGGTCGTAACCTCCAGTTTCATAATCGGTTCAAGTAAAACCAGGTCTGCCTTTTTAACGGCATCCTGAAGAGCCATTGAACCGGCAATCTGAAAAGCAATATCCGAAGAGTCGACCTCGTGGTAGGAACCGTCATAAAGGGTCACGGTCAGATCGGTTAGGGGATAACCCGCCAGAACTCCGTTACCACAGGCTTCTTTGCTTCCTTTCTCGACCGAAGAAATAAACTCTGAAGGAATGGCTCCGCCTTTGACGGCATTAACGAATTCAAAACCCTCGCCGCGGGGCCTGGGCGCGACCCGGAGCAGGGCATGGCCGTATTGGCCCCGGCCGCCGGTCTGGCGAATGTACTTACCCTCACCGTTAGCTTCCTTTTTGATTGTTTCCTTGTAAGCTACCTGGGGCGCGCCGACATTGGTATCGACGCTCATCTCGTCCTTCATCCGGCGGACCCAGACCTCTAATTGGAGTTCCCCGACTCCGGAAATGATTGTCTGACCGGTTTCCTTGTCACTTTTTACCCGGATTGTCGGGTCTTCTTCCATCACCCGGGAAAGAGCATAGCCCAATTTTTCCTGGTCGGACTTGGATTTTGGCTCAATCGCCAGGGAAATAACCGGCTCCGGAAAAGTAATCCCTTCCAGAACAATCGGGTGGACCTGGTCACAAAGCGTATCTCCGGTCCGGGTATCTTTAAGCCCGACAACCGCGACAATTTCTCCGGCAAAAGCTTCCTCAATTTCTTCCCGGTTGTTGGCATGCATTAAAAGAAGCCGACCAATCCGTTCCTGTTGATTGCGGGTAGAATTGTAGGCGTAGGAACCGGATTTTAAAGTACCCGAGTAAACCCGGACATAATAAAGTTTTCCGACATGCGGATCCAACTGGACCTTAAAAGCCAGCCCGGTAAATGGGGCTTCGTTTTTGGCTTCGCGAAGCTCCGGAGCGTTAGTCTTGGGATTTATCCCTTCGACAGCCGGTTTGTCCAGAGGCGACGGCAGGTAGTCCACGATCGCGTCCAGAAGCGGCTGAACACCCTTATTGCGCAGGGATGTTCCGGTGTAAATTGGCACCAGCCGGTAGGAAATAACCGCCCGACGCAAAGCCTCTTTAAGCTCGGTAACCGTCAAAGTTTCCCCGTTTAAATATTTTTCCAGAAGTTTTTCGTCAGTTTCGGCAATCTGTTCAATTAAAATATTGCGGTATTCTTTAATTTTATCCGCCGAAAGCTGCTCCGGAATGCCTTTTTTGACCTCGAATTTAGCCCCCAGCTCGTCGCCGCCCCAGACAAAGGATTGTTCCTCTAAAAGGTCGTAAACTCCTTTGAAGGTATTTTCCACTCCGATCGGTAAAACCATAATCGCCGGTTTGACACCGAGACGCTCCCGGACGGCCTCCACGGTTTTGAAGAAATCGGCCCCCAGCTTATCAATTTTATTGACAAAAATGATCCGCGGAACCTTGTATTTGTCCGCCTGGCGCCAGACGGTTTCCGTTTGCGACTGCACCGTTTCTTCAGCGTCAAGAATGGTAACGGCGCCATCCAGAACCCGCAAGGACCGCTCCACCTCGGCGGTAAAGTCCACATGGCCCGGAGTGTCGATGATATTAATCCGGTAGTCGCGCCAGAAAGTGGTCGTGGCCGCCGAAACAATCGTAATTCCCCGTTCCCGTTCCTGGGTCATCCAGTCCATCTGGGTAGAGCCCTCATCAATATCTCCGATTTTGTAGGTCTTGCCGGTGTAATACAAAATCCGTTCCGTCGTGGTCGTTTTGCCCGCGTCAATGTGGGCAATGATCCCGATATTGCGAACCTTGTCTAAAGAAACGTTGCGATTCTTAGTGGTCTCAGCCATAAGCAATGAAAAGTGCCGTATCCTTACGGCACAAAACAATTATACATACTTTTGACATTATTGAAAAGCGTGAGAAAATGCCACCCTATTATAATGAAAATATAATGAAAACCTACCCTGAAGTATGTGTTTTCTGGCAAAGTCCAGTTTGTAAGACGCCGGAGGAAAAAATGGCCGGAGCAGAAGAGCTTTGCGAACGCCTTAAGGGCTGTTTTCCGGAAAAGGCTGAAACTACCCGGTCTCATGAAACACTCCATGCCTTAGCCGACATCTGGGGGGCAGGCCGTTTCGAATTGCAACAAGTTTTCTTTTTTGACAGCCAAATTCAGGCTGCTTATTGTCCGATAGGGAAAAGAACCAAAGAACAAAGGCTATCAATTATTGAAGCCCCCGGAGAAATGATGAGCCTGCCTGACAAACTGGCTGCCGGGAAACTTCGTGCCGAAATTGCCTGTGGCCCGAAAGCCAAATTGAACCGCCTCCGGCAAAAAATCCGGGATATTCTTTAATGAGGATTACCAGCGAAGGTGGGCAAAAGCCTTGTTTGCCTCGGCCATTTTGTGAACCTGGTCGCGCTTTTTAATCGCGTTGCCCGTTCCGTTTAAAACGTCGGCCATTTCGGCGGCCAGCTTTTCGGAGAAAGTGTGAAATTCTTTGTTGGAACGGCTTCTGGCCGCATCAATCAACCAGCGCATTGCTAAGTGCATTTTCCGGTCGCCACGAACTTCGCTCGGAACTTGGTAAGACGCGCCGCCGACCCGCCGGGGCCGGACTTCCATCTTCGGAGCAACCGTCGATAGAACCGTTTCAAAAGTTTTGACCGGTTCCTCATCCGGATATTTGGTTTTCAAAATTTCCAAAGTCGCGTAAACCTGTTTAGCTGCCGCACCCTTTTTCCCGTCGCGCATCACTTTATTAATAAACCGCGTCAAAGTCCGGCTTTGGTAAAGCGGATCGGGAGTAACTGTTCGGTGATGAATTTTTTTTGATCTGGCCATAGTTATTTAGGCGGCAGTGGCTTTCGGACCGTTTTCCTTCTTTGCCCCGTATTTGCTGCGCGACTGTTTCCGACCGGCTACGCCCGCAGTATCAAATTTTCCCCGGACAATGTGGTACTTAACGCCCGGTAAATCTTTGACCCGGCCACCCCGGACTAAAACGATTGAGTGCTCCGCCAAAGAATGGCCGATACCCTGAATGTAGGCCGTCACTTCCTGCTTGTTGGACAGCCGGACCCTGGCTACCTTCCGCAGAGCCGAGTTCGGTTTCTTCGGTGTCATAGTTTTAACAACCGTACAGACCCCGCGTTTAAACGGCGCGTCAATCTGTTTTGTCCGGCGCTCCCGGGCATTGAAAAACTTCCGGAGAGCCGTGGCCCGGACCTTCTTAATGGTTTGTTTTCTCCCCTTGCGAACTAACTGGTTAACTGTCGGCATAAATTTTAATTAAGCAGGGATAACTGCTCTTGAAGGATCGGTCGGAATCAAACGGCCGATAATGACATTCTCCTTGATTCCCAAAAGATTATCCTCATTGTTCCGGGCCCCTAAAGCCGTATCGGTAAGAACTGTTGTCGTCTGTTCAAAACTGGCCGAGGACAACCAGGATTCGGTAAAGAGTGCGGCCTTGGAAACTCCCAGGATTGCCATCTGCGCTGTCGCCGGTTCGCCGCCTTCTGCCAAAACCCGTTCGTTCTCCCGGTCAAAGCGGTTGCGGTCCAAAATTTCACCCGGCAGTAAATAAGTGTCGCCTGAAGTTTCCACAATTACTTTGTCAGACATCTTGCGGACAATCACTTCAAAATGCCGGTCGTTGATCGGAATTCCCTGAGATTCATAAACCGCCTGAAGTTCGGTAATCAAATACTGCTGGGCGGCAACCATACCCTTAACGGCGAGAACTTCCTTAACATCCAGAAAGCCGCTGGCCAGCTGGGCTCCCAGAGCAACAACATCATCGTCGGCTACTTTGAGTTTGGCTGTCAGAGGAACCATATATTCCCGTTCCTCCACCGGTTTGATATCCGTATTTCTGATCCGGACTTTGTAGCCGTCCGGCGTTTCGGCAACAGTTACTCTTCCGGCAATTTCGGCAATCGGCGAGAGAGCTTTGGGTGTCCGCAGTTCAAACAACTCTTCCACCCGCGGCAATCCCTGGGTAATATCCAGAGCGACGATACCGCCGCTGTGTTTAGTCTTGAGCGTCAGTTGGGTTCCCGGTTCGCCGATAGATTGAGCGGCGATCACCCCAATAGGGCTGCCCAATTCCACTATTTCCCGGGTCACCAGATCCCGGCCGTAGCACTTCTGACAAATACCGTACTTTGAACGGCAGGTTAAGGGTGAACGGACAACAATAGATTTAACTTTAGCTTCCTCAATAGCCGAGAGCTTGCTCTCGTCAATCATTTCGCCGGCAGCAACTATTACTTTCTTCCCGCTGATAATATCCTGTGCGACAATCCGTCCCAAAATCCGGGAGGCAAAGGAGGTCGACCGCTTCTCTTCCCGGGCAATTTCCAAACCTTCGGCAGTGCCGCAGTCCTCCTCACGGATTATTAAATCGTGAGCTACATCCACCAGTCTCCGGGTAAGGTATCCGGCGTCAGCCGTTCTCAAAGCAGTATCGGCCAAGCCTTTTCTCGAACCCCGGGTTCCGGTCACGTATTCAAAAACGGAAAGTCCCTGACGGAAATTGGATTTGGTTGGCATCGGAACAATTTTTCCGGTCGGATCGGTCATTAAACCCCGAAGTCCCGACAGTTGTTTAATCGTGTCACGGCTGGCCCGGGTTCCCCCGGAGTTAATCAGGGATTTAACCGGATTGTCACCCGGATACTGTTCCCAGGTGGTATCGGTAATCCGGTCGGTCACATCCATCCAGTTTTCAACACTTAAACGGCGCATTTCTTCCTGGGTAATTAAACCGTTACGGTAATTTTCCTCAATCTGGGCGTCTTTTTGTTCGGCCTCGCGGGTCAGCTCTTCTTTTTCCGGAATCGTCACCAGATCAAAAACCCCAACGGAAATTCCCGAGAAGGTGCTGACCGAGAAACCGAGGTCTTTCAGGTTGTCGGCAATCGCAACCACTTCCTCCTGACCCAGTTTGTTCATGGCGGTCGCCAGAATATTTTTAACTTTTGACAGAGAAATCGTTTCGTTAACAAACCGGAGCGGTTCCGGCAATGCTTCGTTAAAGAGAATTCTGCCCGCAGTGGTTTCCACCGTTTCGCCGTTAATAACCACCTTTATTTTCTGCCGGAGAGCAATTTTGTCCGTCTGGTAAGCCGTAATCGCTTCAGCCATATCGGCGAAGGCCTGTTCTGTCGCCGGTAGCTTGTCATCTATAATCGTCAGAAGGTAAAGACCCAGAACCATTTCTTTGCCCGGAGTAACAACCGGTGAACCGTCGGCCGGCTTAAGCAAATTATGCTCAGCCGTCATCAGGTTTCCGGCTTCCGCCCGGGCGGCAGCCGAAAGCGGAACATGAACAGCCATCTGGTCGCCGTCAAAGTCGGCATTAAACCCGGAACAAACCAGCGGGTGAAGCTGAATGGCCGAACCCTCAATCAAAACCGGATAGAAAGCCTGGATAGATAGTTTATGTAAAGTCGGCGCCCGGTTAAGAAGAATCGGCCGGTTTTGGATAATTTCTTCCAGGATATCGAAAACCTCCGGACTTCTTTTGTCTAAAACATATTTGGCGCTCCGGACATTGGGAGCTAGCCCCCGAACAATCAGCTCATGAAGGACAAATGGTTTAAACATTTCCAGAGCCATTTCCTTAGGCAATCCGCACTGGTTAAGCTTCAGGTGCGGTCCGACAACGATCACTGACCGGCCGGAATAGTCAACTCTTTTACCCAGAAGGTTTTGCCGGAAACGGCCCTGCTTGCCGCGAAGCATATCCGAGAGAGATTTCAACTCCACGGCGGCCGCCCGCGTGGTCGGCCTCTGGCTCGCGTCGATCAGCGAGTCCACCGCTTCCTGAAGCATCCGTCTTTCGTTTCTAAGAATTATTTCCGGCGCTCCTAACCCGATAAGATGCTTAAGCCGGTTATTACGGTTAATCACCCGACGATATAAATCATTAAGGTCAGAAGTGGCAAACCGGCCGCCGGAAAGTTGGACCATCGGCCGCAGGTCCGGCGGAATAACCGGCAGAACGGAAATAATCGTCCATTCAGGACGGACTGCCCCCCGGCGCATCCCGTCAACGATGCGTAACCTCTTAGTTGTTTTTAACCGGCGCTGACCGGAAGAATTGGCCACTTCCTCCCGGAGATCCGCCGCTAGTTTGTCAAGGTCAATTTTCTTTAGAACCTCCAAAATTGCCTCCGCGCCCATCCCGACTTTGATAAAATCGGCAGCGTCATATTCCGAAAGTTTGAGGTATTCGTCTTCGGAAATCTGCGAATACCGGC